>CAIRCS010000121.1 GCA_903877115.1 uncultured Legionella sp. | reverse complement strand
TTCGGCTGCAAACCGAGCTAATTTGCTCAAATTTCAGCTTGAATTCGTTAAATAGAGCTGGCTATTCGCCTCATTCAAGTTAAAATTTGAGCAAATTATCTCAATTTTCGCTTCGAAAAACTAATTGATGACACGCCCTAACGCCAGTAAGAGAATAGAAATAAATACCTGATAAAATACCCAGAGTATGGCTGGTTACTGAAAAATCGCGCATTAACTCAGCGCTCATTTTAAACGACTTCTTTTAATTTGAACAGGACTTACGCAAAACTCCGATCTCTTCGTTGGATTTAGTTTTTAATTCGGTCATTTAGTTAACTAAACTCCCTCATTAAAAACTAAATCCGCCTCGACCTCAGAGTTTTGCGTAAGTCCTGTTGAAGATGAATACCCCAAAAATAATCATCATACACCATCCTAAAACCGGACGATCCCCCCATTTTACCCAGGGTGTCATACCTTGAGCAGGATAAATATCTCCTTCTAGGATCCCAGCAGTGAAAGCTGGGAGAGTGTTCACAAAACTGCCTTGAGGATTGATAATGGAAGATAAGCCATCATTGTTGGCAACAATTTGGTAACGACTGGTAAGAATGGATAGGGCTTGAGCCATTTGGAGATGTTGATAAGATGCTAAAGAATGACCAAACCAACCATCATCACTGAGGGAAACAATCCATTGTGCTGTTGGGAGTTGCTCCCTGAGTAATTGGGGATAGGCCAATTCATAGCAGATCAATGCTGCAAAAGGGCGGTTATGAGCTCGCACCAAGGCTTGATGTGCATTGCCGGCTTCCATATCAGATGAGATCAAATTCAATTTCGTGAGCATAGGTGCAAAGTATGCAGGAATATATTCCCCAAATGGAACCAAATGCTGTTTGCGATATACGCCGGATGCAGTGCCTAATGTCGACAGGGTATTATAATACGTGTCACTGGCTTGCTCTGAGTGGTTAATAGTCTCTGGGATACCAAATAGTATGGCGGTATGGCTCTTTTTGGCTTGTTGATGTAACTCGGTTAAAAAATCTTGAATATATCCTGCGGGCAAAGGAATCGCGGACTCAGATAGTAAGATAATCTGTTTTTTGCCGATTAATTGCTGAATAGTATCTTGATAATGCTCCATAATCTGCCAGAACACGGCTTCATCCCATTTATCACGCATGGAAATATTGGCTTGAATTACCCCAACTGTGAGCGGCTTATTCTCCAAGGTAGACCATTGGATTGTTCGCAAACTTTGAGGCGCAATGAGAAGGAGAACAAAGCACAACAGCCAAGCGGGCGATTGGGATTTGCGTACGGCATGGGTTAAAAAGCAAGCTGCCAAGACTGCTAAAAAGCTGAGGCCATAGATGCCTATAATGGGTAGAAGGTAGTGTAATGGGGTATCAATTTGGCCAAATCCGAGGGTTAACCAGGGAAAGCCAGTGAAGCAAATTGCGCGTAAATATTCGGTTAAACACCATAATCCACTAAATAACAGGGCTTTGATTAGAGAAGGCAGGGTGGGAGAACACAATACGCGAAATAACAAGGCGCAGAGCGCTGGGAATAAGGCGAGAAATAAAACAAAAACGCTGGTGATGAGGTAGGCAAAAAGCAGCGCCAAATGTCCATAATGGTGAATACTAATACTTACCCATGATACTCCCAACCCAAAAAAGCCTAAGCCAAATGTAAGTCCTTGAAAAAAAGCTTTTCGCGGTCTGCTAGGCTGAATTTGGCTATAAAACAAGGAGATGCCTAGTATCGCGGCGCCTGGTAAATGAAAGGGTGCAAAGCCAATGGGTAGCAGCATGCCAGTTGCTACCAGTAATAACCAGGCGACACCTTTGGTTCTAGATATATTTTTGAGAAACTCACTTTGAGTACTCAACGTTGCTAGCATGTTAAAACAGCCCAATGGTGTTGGGTAGCAAGGGACTTAACGCTGCTAACATAGAGGGCGGCGCGGAGTCTTTGAATAAAGTAAATCCCAGGCCCGCAAACATAGTAGCTGCAGTGCCGGCTGCCAATACTGCTGCGCTGGGAGCGCTCAAACCAAGTATTGCTCCTAAGTTGGTTGCAATAGTCTGAAACCCACACTGCATCAGCAAAATGCCCAGAGGAGTGGGGCCAGAAATCATCGTCAAAAGAATCAAACTAGCTAAACAACTAATTCCGGCTATCAGAATGAAAATACCTGCAATACATAATGTGGCTGATAAGCAGTCTTCCTCTGTTTTTGCAGGCTGGTAACGACACGTTCCAATTTGGGGGGTGGTTAAGTGAGACGTTAACCTGTTTGTTAAATGACTTTCTTGAGCTGTATTCTTAAAATCAGTGGCGATAATGGTGCTACCCAAGTCCTGAAAAAGTTCGTAAGGTAGATGGGTTTGAACATAAGCTTGTAAGTTCCTAATGTTTTCCTCAAAAGATTCTCTGGTCCAATCGTCGCGGACATCTTGCGTGTTGGGGAGATAAACGGAATTGGCAATATATAATAAGATGTCTTTTAGCCTGTTAAGCGCTGCTTCTTGACCTTGTTCCCCGAATTGGCTAGCTAGCGTAGAAATTTTTTGTAATATCGCTACTCGATTATAAGGAAGTTTTTTGGCTCGAATAATTTGGGTCAATCCGTTGACTTTGGTTTGAATAAATTTTGCTAATTGGCTGGCTGTAGCAGTCAACGGTAATGCCAACTCTTTGCGAATACTGTGGATTGTAATTTCTTCACCCAAAATAAAGGGCTGAATACTGCTATCTATGGTTAAGGGTGAGCTCGTTACAATAGGATGCTCTCCTTGCTTCTGTATCAAAGCGTTTTGAATCAACACATAAGTTTCTGGATCCGCATCGGTACTAGACGCTAGGACATGCGCTCGCCTGGGAGTTAGATCCAAAACAAGAAACCTTAACCATTGCGCAAAACCATTATATCCGCAGTTTCCATCACCAATGGTGTCGTGATATCCGTTTTCATGGACGTAATAATGGGTATTATCCTCACAATAAAGGTGAACGGTTTCCGCGCCATGTTCGCGCAATGGCATGGTGGTTCTGCGTACACTTTGATTAATATCTGTAACTTCTACTCTGAGATCAAAGAGCTCTCCTAGTGTTTTAAGCTGAATGTCCGTCGCATATTCACCATTGTGTCGCTGCGTTTCTAGATATTCACTCCAGGCAATAGTACCCCATCGTGTGATAAATATGTTTGTGAACCGGTTAATCAAAGAAAGAGAAGCAGGCGGGATTTCTGGATACCTCCTGGCCATATCCCATGCTTCAAGTTGACCTTTTCCATTCCAGCGTTTAACAAATTGCTGTTTGCGTTCTTTAAAATCTGCCAGTATTTCAGTGTCTAATCCTGATTCATCCGGTTCTGCTGAGTACACATCCCAGAGTTCTGGGGACCATTTTTTAATAAAGCCATTTTTTACTGCGTCAAATGCTGCAATAACAGGCGGAGGATTGTAGATGCGATCCCAAGCTCTTTGTCCGCATTCTGCAACAAATCTTATTTTCAATTGATGCGCGTATTCTCGAGCTGCTTCCGAAACAATGGGCAATTTTTTAGTTGTTTCCCATATAGATGCGCTGAATTTTTCAATATACTTTTGTTTTTGAGTATTGAAATCTTGCGTAGACGAAGGTGGTTCGGGAAAGTCTGATTCTTCTTGCTCTCCTTCTTCAGAAATAGAGTCTAATGTCGGAGTGAATGTTGCATTTGGGTTAGAGTGCTTAGTCCACTCTGCTTGACCCCAAGTAGTGATATAAGCTTGTCTAAGGCGGTCAAATTCTTGAATCTCAAGGGGGGCAGCATGAATGCTGTCCCATAGGTTTAGGCTGTTTAGGGAGGACACAGATGCGGAGACCTCGGTTTGGGGAAACGCAGTAGAGAATTGTGTTTTTAATTCTGAAAATAACTTCGCATCTTCGAGATTGTTTTCAGTGTTGATTTTTTGTATTATTTCCAACCAAACCTGCTCGCCACTATGTTGAATGAAGGTTTTAAAAAGATTCATAAAGTCTTGATAGATAAGTGTGTTTGCCTGCTTGCTTTGAGCCTGAAAGTTTATTTGCTCATCAAATAAAGATTCCCCGTCGCATTTGATGTGTTCTTGCTTGGTTGCTTGCGAAAACTCTGTTCTTCCTGTGCTTAAATATTGAAAAACTTCTTCTCTTAAAAAGGGTGCTAAAACAAGCTGCAATGAGTCTTCACTGGCATTGTGGAATAAAAAATGGAATTTTTCGTCAAAATTTGTACCTTGAATCTCTTCGTCATACTGAAAGGTTGCGGCAATAAATGCTGCTTGTTTGGCTTCGGTAGAGAAGAGTACCGTTTTTATCTTTTCTAAATTCATAATGTTCCACGCTGGTGGTTATTAAGGTGTGATGCCTTACTCGGATGACTTGTTTTTGTGTTCCAAATTTGCTTACAATGAAAAGTTTTCACCCAAGTATACCGCGCGGACTTGCTTATTGGCAAGAATATTTTGCGGTGAACCTTCGCATAAAATACGTCCCTGATTGACGATATAGGCACGCTGACAAATATCTAAAGTTTCTCTAACGTTGTGGTCGGTGATTAATACGCCTATATTTTTTTCACACAGATGTTGAATAATTTTTTTGATATCAATGACTGAAATCGGGTCAACACCGGCAAAAGGTTCATCTAATAAAATAAATTGAGGTTCTATCGCTAATGCGCGCGCGATTTCCACACGCCGTCGCTCACCACCGGATAAGCTCATACCTAAATTTTCCCGCAAATGCCCAATATGAAACTCTTGCAGCAATTGTTCTTGGAGTGTTTGGCGTTGAGATAAATTCAAATCTTTGCGCAATTGCAAAATGGCCATGATATTGTCAGCTACCGTCATTTTTCGAAATACAGACGCTTCTTGAGGTAGGTAGCCAATGCCGAGTCGAGCGCGGAGATGCATGGCTTTGTGCGTAATATCCTGCTCGTTTAATAGAATTTTTCCAGCGTCGCAAGTTTGTAAACCGACAATCATATAAAAGCAGGTGGTTTTCCCAGCACCATTCGGTCCTAATAAGCCAACACATTCTCCACTGTTGATGGTTAGGTTGACGTCTGAAACGACAGTCCTGGATTTGAATGATTTTTTTAAGTGCAATGCCTGCAGTTGCCTCATAGATGAGCCTCCAAGCTGTTATTGCCATTGGGTTGAATAGAAATCGTGGTTTGCTCTCCCTGAAAAGATGTCGTCACCCGCTGCGTTAGCGTATCATAACAAATAGTGGCGGCTGCAATTTTATTTTGGTCTTGAATAACAGAGGCATGGCCTACTAGCCGGATTTGGTGGTGTTTAGGATAATAAAATATTGTGTCTGCATAGGCATGAAGTTCCGGTTTGTCTTGATTTTGTAACGTCCAATAATGGGCTTGGGTCATACCATCTCCTTCAATCACCGCTTTGACTAGGTGGTTTTGTGCATCGCCTTCAGTGAGTGCTTTGGCGGCACGAATATGTGTGCTGCCCTGATCCACTGCAATATTACCAAGATAAGTGCCAAGGTGCTGTTTTTGATCTAAATCGGCTGAATCAGCGCGCACTAATAAGGGTTCTTTGCTGTCTTCAGTTAAGGCGCAGAGACTTTGAGAGAGTAACAATAGGAGAATAACCAATTGGGAGTAGGCATTGCTTCTACGCTGTGTTACGTACATGTCGTCCTCTTGCTTGCAATAAATGGATATGATTTTCAGCCAGATCAGCCACCATGCCTTGGGAATGGATATGGCTACCACCTTGCGTGACTGTAACCTCGTCAGAAGACGTGGCTTTTTTCTCTTGGGGGTAATAAGTGAGGTGCTCGGTTTTTAACTCGGTGTCTTCATTGTTTTTGTGTTGATTGATTTGGACATGTTGATCTAATGTGATGGTTTGTCCTTTTGAGGCAGCGGTACCGTAATCCGCATGAATTTCCCACGGCGCTTGATTGGCTTCCGTTACGACCAGATGTGGCTGGGTAAATATATGCACATCATTTTTGGGTATGTGGTGCATTTTGGGTGCTTTCAAGCAGTGGGTCAGGGTTCCTTTTGCATCATATTGACGGTATTGCAAATCGTGAATGGTGACATTAGGGCTTTGTTCTAAAGCATAATGATCCAAAAGATGCGTGATTCGCTGAGCACTATGCAGCCAATGCCAAATACAGACGAGGAGTAGTCCACTGGTGGGTAATATCCAAGTCATGCGCTTGAGGCTAGGCATGCGTGATATCCTTGTCGCCGTAGAGATAACCTTGTATTGCTTCATCGGTTTTATTTTGAGCATCTAAAATAAAGTCACATGCTTCACGTAATCCACCGCGTCCACCTGCTGCTTGAGTGGTCCAGTCGGCACAGGTTTTGATTTGACTCACGGCATTTGCGACGGCTATAGAGAATCCTACTTGTTGCATGATGGGCAAATCAACCACGTCATCTCCAATGTAAGCAAATTCTTCATCCGTAATTTGCAACGTGGTTTTTAAGGTTTCATAGGCCTGTTTTTTATTAATTTGTCCTTTGAAATAATGACGAATCCCCAATTGGGCCATACGGTGATCAATAATCGTATTGTACGAGCCAGTGATGACCGCAATATCAATCTGTGCGGCCATGAGCAATTTCAAACCCACGCCATCTTGGACATTGAATGATTTTAATTCATTGCCATGGTTGTCAAGATAGTTGAGACCGTCTGTCATGACACCGTCGATATCGCAGATGAGGCATTTAATTTTACGAACTTTATTGAGGACCTGGTCCATCTGCAACTCCTAATAAACTCCTGCGCGTAGCAGATCATGTAAATGGATGACCGCCGTAGGCCGCTGTTCTGAATCAACTGCAACCAAAGAGGTAATCAAATGTTTTTGCATAATGGACAGAGCCTCAGCAGCTAATACGCCCGCCCTGATTGTCAAACAACTCCGCGACATGACTTGATGCAAGGGTGTGGTATTAATATCATATTCTTTGTTGAGCGTGCGGCGAATATCCCCATCGGTATAGACGCCAACTAACAAGCCTCGATGATCGACCACTGAAGTCATGCCGAGTTTTTTTTCAGTCACTTCAAGGAGCGCCTCACGAATGGGGACATTTTCATGAACTATGGGTAATTTATCGCCAGTATGCCATAATTCGTCAATGCGCAGTAAAAGCCGTTTGCCTAAGGCCCCGCCTGGATGAGACAAGGCAAAATCTTCCGCAGAAAATCCGCGTGCTTGGAGAAGTGCAATGGCTAACGCATCTCCCATGACGAGAGAAACTGTTGTGCTGGTAGTGGGCGCTAATCCTAGTGGACAGGCCTCTTGTTCAATGCTGATATCCAAATTAACATCAGATGACGTCGCTAAAATGGAGTCTGGCTGGCCAGTTAATGTAATGAGTGGTACGCCCAAACGTTTGAGCAGGGGGAGTAAAACGATCATTTCCTGCGTGGTACCTGAATGAGAAATTGCCAATACCACGTCTTGGCGCGTAATCATCCCAAAATCACCGTGACTAGCTTCTCCAGGATGCATAAAGAACGCGGGTGTTCCGGTGCTGGATAAAGTGGATGCTATTTTATTGGCAATATGTCCTGATTTCCC
This sequence comes from uncultured Legionella sp., assembly GCA_903877115.1. GTDB lineage: Bacteria > Pseudomonadota > Gammaproteobacteria > Legionellales > Legionellaceae. Next base: position 8,750 of record CAIRCS010000121.1, on the reverse strand, counting down.
CATGCCGGTTACGACTATTCGCCCTGTACAAGCCAACAATAATTGGCAAGCTCTTTCGAAACGTTCGTCTATCCGGTCGGTCAATGCCATGACTGCATGAGCTTCGGTTTCGATAACAGCCAAGCCAAGTTTACAAAAATTCATAAGTGGACCGAGATCATTGATTAATAAAGCTAATCGTACCATAAATTCGACTGTTTTATCTACGAAAGCTGCGATACGGTGGAAATTATCCCTAAGCAGAGTATATAATCAATAAGACGGGCACTCACGATCTAGAGTCAGTGAGTTTTTTATATGGAAGCGAGATGATATGAGTGTTCAGCCCGATCATTTGGTTGATATTAGTAATCTGTGTTTTAGGTACCGCGATCGTGATATATTCAATAATGTGAATATTGCTGTGCCACGCGGTAAAATTGTAGCCATTATGGGCCCGAGCGGAAGCGGTAAAACCACTTTGTTGCGTTTGATTGGTGGATTATTGTTGCCGGATTCTGGTCAAATTAAGGTTAACGATCAGGATGTACACAGTCTTAAAAAGCCACAACTGTGCGGGTTACGCCGCAAAATGGGGCTGTTGTTTCAATCTGGCGCGTTGTTTTCTCATTTAACGGTTTTTGAGAATGTCGCATTCCCGCTGAAAGAGCATACTGATTTACCTCCTCAATTATTGCATGATTTGGTTTTAATGAAATTAGAAGCAGTTGGCTTACGCGGGGCAGCTCAAATGATGCCTGGCGAGCTATCCGGTGGAATGGCTAGACGAGTTGCATTGGCGCGCGCTATGGCATTGGACCCGGAATTGATGATGTATGATGAGCCTTTTACGGGTCAAGACCCCATTTCGATGGGGGTATTATTGCGTTTGATTAAACATTTAAATCGATTGTTAAATTTGACTTCCATTGTGGTTTCTCACGATGTGGAGGAAACGTGCTCTATTGCTGATTATGTGTATCTGATGGCGCATGGTAGCATTATTGGTGAGGGAAAGCCTCAAGATTTGTTGGCGTCTACCCAACCCCAAATCTCTCAGTTTATGCATGGAGAAGCAGATGGCGCGGTGCCATTTCATTATCCAGCGAAACCTTATCTTGAAGATTTGCTGGATGGTTAATTAATGAGGTCGGGTGCAGCAGGATAGGGTGTGCATTCTAAAACAGGAATGAAATATGGTTAATTTTTTTGAACGTTTGGGTTCTAAAACCATTGGCTTGCTGCATGCTTCAGGACAGTCTGGCTTGTTTTTGTTGCGAATTCTTTGGCAAAAGCCGGATTTTGTGCGTATCTGGCCAGTGTTAAGTGAGCAATTATATTTTGTCGGTGTGCTGTCATTTTTGATTGTTGTTGTAGCCGGGTTGTTTATTGGTATGGTTGTCGGCTTGCAAGGCTACCACACGTTACAGAAATTTGGCGCAATCAGCCAAGTTGGGCAGTTATTAGCATTAAGTATTACCCGAGAATTAGGACCTGTACTCACTGCATTGTTATTTGCTGGGCGTGCAGGGTCGGCATTGACCGCTGAAATTGGTTTGATGAAGGCAACGGAACAATTAGCAAGTATGGATATGATGGGGGTAGATCCGATGCGCCGCATTATTTACCCACGGTTTTGGGCCGGCATGATCGCTTTACCGGTTTTAGGTCTGATATTTTCTATGGTGGCGATTTATGGTGGCTATTGGGTTACGGTGCAATGGCTCGGTGTGGATCCAGGCAGTTTTTGGTCTAATATGCAATCGGCTGTAGATTTTCGTACGGATGTGTTGTCGGGTGTGATCAAAAGCATTGTGTTTGCATTTTTAGTGATATGGGTGGCGTTGTATCAAGGATTTGAGTGCAATCCTACTGCCGAAGGAATCAGTCAAGCCACTACGCGTACGGTGGTGTATGGTTCACTTGCGGTATTGGGGTTTGACTTTTTATTGACTGCGATGATGATTGGAGGCTGGTAAATGAAAAAACAATACTATCAATATGTCCATATTTCGGTGGGTATATTGATGCTACTGGGTCTCATCTGTTTTGTATTTTTAGCCATCAAAGTAAGTGGGATGGCTGATTTTGGGCAAGCTAGTCACTATTCTGTTTCTGCCGAGTTTTCGAATATCGGAGGATTAAAAGTGCGTGCGCCGATTACGGTTGCTGGCGTAAAGGTAGGGGAAGTCACGAAAATTGAACTGATTCCCAATACCTTAAATGCGCAAGTGACGATGAGTTTGTATAATGACCAACCTATCCCATATGAAGATGCTTCAGCACGAATTTTGACAGAAGGGTTATTGGGTTCCAATTACATCAGTATTGTTCCTGGGTTTGATAGCTCTGATCCGCAGCATCAATTTTTACGTGAAGGGGATGTGATTACCAAGACGCAAGAGGCGTTGGTTTTAGAAAATTTAATTGGTCAATTGGTGTTTAATATTAAAAAATAGGGGTAACCATGATCCGCATTATAAAAATAGTTGTTCTGTCATTCTTTGCGATATTCGCTAATCAATTGGCTGCGCAATCGTCTCCCGTGCCTATGTTGAAACAAACCGCACAGCAAATTATTGGCTCATTAAAAAATCATCAGGGCGCTTTGCACCATGATCCTAAAATTGTCCACCAAGCTATCCGAACTTATTTATTGCCGCATATCGATGTAGAGGGCATGTCACGTTCCGTGTTGGGACGACAAGCTTGGATGAAAGCAACTTCAGCGGAAAGACTTGCTTTTGAACATGAGTTCACCCAATTGGTGATTCGTACCTATGCTGCTCCTTTGGCTGAGTATTCGGGTGAAACGGTCTCGTTTACTCCGATTCGTGGTAATTTAGATGGGCGCTTTGTCAGAGTTAACTCTGTGATTCAGCGACCCAATGGACAACGTATCCCATTGAGTTATAATCTGGTTTCTAAAGCGGACGGATGGAAGGTTTACGACCTAAGCGTTGAAGGAGTTAGCTTGTTGCAGAGTTTTAGAACTCAGTTTTCGAATATTTTGCAGCAAGGCACTATGCATGATTTGCTGGAACAAATGCGGGCAAACAAGAAATTGGGGTAAACACCTCGTTTTTTCGAGGGTATGCGAATCAATTCAGTGACTTACGGACCAAAGTCTAAGGTCGCTGGATTGCTTCACTGCGTTCGCAACGACGAGATATGTTTCATAAAGAGAATCACATGACGAAACAAAGTTATTTTAAGCCGTCTCAGAATCTGACATTTGCAACGGTTACCGCGCAGCGTGCGCAGTTTGCCGCGCTATTAGCAAAACAGCAATCGTCAAGCATTCATTGTGATTTAACGGATGTGCAGCTTTGTGATAGCGCGGGATTAGCATTTTTAATTGATGCTCGGCGTATGTGTCAAAGCCAAAATTCTAATTTGGTGATAGCGCATGCGTCGGTCGATGTGATTGCGCTGGCAAAATTATATGGTATAGAGAAAATTTTAGACAACGATGAGGAGCAATGATGGCCAATATGTCATCTGACCAAATCAAAGCTTTGCTGGAAGAGCAACCCGATATTGCCTTTGCCAAAGTGGATGGGGATGGAAAACATTATACAGCGACCATTGTGTCTGATGTGTTTGTTGATCAATCAAAAGTAAAACGTCAATTATGGGTTTATGCCTTGCTGAATTCATACATAACATCGGGTGCACTGCATGCGATCCAATTGAATACTTGGACGCAAGCGGAGTGGCATAAGATTTGTGCAGAAGGCGGGCGTCAGGAGTAAAATGTGGATAAATTAATTATTAATGGTGGAAAACCTTTGCATGGAGATATCATTATTTCTGGTGCAAAAAATTCAGCTTTGCCAATCATGGCCGCATCGGTTCTATTAACCGAAAATGTAACCATTGCCAATGTTCCTCATCTGAAAGATGTGACCACTATGATGGAGTTGTTAGGTCATTTGGGCGCTAAATTGATGGTTGATGAGAAAATGAATGTACAAATCAATGCCAGCGATGTCAATGATTTAATTGCACCCTATCATTTGGTAAAAACCATGCGAGCTTCTATTTTGGTGTTAGGGCCTTTGCTAGGTCGCTTTGGAGAAGCCGATGTATCGCTACCTGGTGGTTGTGCGATTGGTACGCGCCCAGTTGATTTCCATTTGAAAGCATTGCGGACCATGGGGGCCGAGATTACGGTCGAAAATGGTTATATCAAGGCGCGTTGCCCCAAAGGACGGTTGGAAGGCAAAACCTTGGTATTTGATACCATCACCGTAACGGGTACCGAAAATATTATGATGGCGGCTGTTTTGGCACTGGGCAAAACAACCATTAAGAATGCTGCGCGTGAACCGGAAGTGGTGGATTTGGCCAATTTTTTAAATCAAATGGGTGCTAAAATTTCTGGAGCGGGAACACATACCATTGAGATTGAGGGGGTGGATTCCTTGCACGGCGGTAGTTATTCTGTGATCCCCGATCGGATTGAAGCAGGCACGTATTTGACTGCTGGGGCTTTGACTCGTGGTCATGTCACCGTGCGTAAAGTCAGACCGGATAATTTGCTGTCTATGCTTTGTAAATTTGAAGAAGCGGGTGCGCATTTGACGATAGGCGAAGATTGGGTGAGCCTGGACATGAAAGGGGAGCGTCCCCGTTCAGTGGATATTTCTACTGCACCGTATCCGGGGCTTGCGACCGATATGCAGGCACAGTTTATGGCGCTGAATACGGTAGCCAATGGGACTGCCACGGTTGTAGAAAATATTTTTGAAAATCGTTTTATGCATGTCCAAGAATTACAACGTATGGGTGCTGTGATTAAATTAAATGGCAATACCGCTATGATTACCGGCGTTGATAAATTAATGGGCGCTCCGGTTATGGCAACGGATCTCCGGGCTTCCGCGAGTTTGATTTTGGCGGGATTGGCAGCTGAGGGTGAGACGACTGTAGAGCGTATTTATCACGTTGATCGTGGCTATGAACGAATCGAAGAAAAATTATCCATGTTAGGCGCCAATATCAAACGTAGATCCATAGGATGATCCTTCGTGATACTTTAGTCACTGATTTAGATCACTATTTGGCTGCGCAATCTATTCCAGATTATGCGCCGAATGGTCTGCAAATTGAGGGGCGTCCTGAAATTCGCAAGCTGTGCACTGCGGTGAGCATTTCACAATCTGTGATCCAAGCAGCCATTCAATGGCAGGCAGATGCAATTTTGGTCCATCACGGGTTTTTTTGGCGAGGTGAGCGCGCAGTGTTGACTGGGGTGCGTCGCCAACGCATTGGAGATTTGCTCGGGCAGAATTTGAATTTATTTGCCTATCACTTACCTTTGGATTTGCATCATGTTGTGGGTAATAATGCTTGTTTGGCGAAACGGTTGCCTGTGACTAATTTGAGCCAGCATGACCTAGAGAAATTATCCAAAGGCTTGTGGGCAGGCGATTTGATTCAGCCCGCGACGCCTCAGGGTTTGAATACATTGCTCCAACAAGTATTTTCACAAGCGCCTATACATATCACAGCAGAGCGACCACAGATTCATCGCATTGCTTGGTGTACGGGTGCTGCGCAAGATTTTCTGGAGGATGCCCAGCGTTTAGGGGTAGATGCGTATATTTCTGGAGAAGTTTCAGAACGTACTTACGATCTAGCTCAAGAATTAAATATTCATTATTACGCCTGCGGCCACCATGCCACTGAACGGTATGGTGTGCAAGCTTTGGCTGAGCATTTAACGCAAGAGTTTGGTATAGAACATCGGTTTATTGAGACGGATAATCCGATATAACTTTAAATATTTGACCTGTGGGCCTTATTTACCCGAGACCTTCTTATAGGCACCTGTTTGTTTGTGTAAATGATACATTTCATCGACTGAAAAATAGGGAGAGTTAGGGTCGTTTAATTTATTATTACAAAGCACCGTATGAAATTTTTCAGTGTTTTTATTTATTTGTATTTTATTAACATTATTTTTGGCGCATTGTGAATTAAGAAAACTTTCTAAGGTTTGTAAATCCTCTGCCGCAGACATCCATAATAAGTGATTTGCAGAATTTCGAGTATGCATCACCCTAATAGCCAAGGATAACCGGGAAATATTTTTGGTGGCTATTTCTCGATCAAAACTAGCCATGAGTTCATCAATATTGCCTGAAGAAGCGCCATTAGAATGCAATAACGCGGGATCAAATAATACAAATTCGCCAGGATTCGTTCTTACCTCATATCCAGCAATATCCGTGTTTTTATATTTCTCTAAGATATAAACCAATTGAGGGTACCTTGCGAGATGAGAAAACAAAAATACTTCCGCATTATCATAAGGAAGTTGATTTAAATTAATCGTATAGTCGTTGACACAGGCAGAAAGCATTGCCAGTTCTTCGTCAATAAAAATATGATGCTTAAGAAGATACTTCAATGTATTCAGTGTATGCAAAATTTCTTTATGTGTACCAGGGAACAGGTGAAACTTACTCTGCCCGTAGTTTGCAATGGAAGTATGAAAAGTAATAAGAGAGGTTTTAATTTCAGGTTCTAATTGATCGAAAATATAGTATGTATGGTCTTGATGAATATTCTCTCCCTTTTCTGCTTCATCTACAATAAAAACTCCGACAGAAAAAAACAATTCATCCTCTGGTTTATTAAAGATGCTCATCGATTTTTGAGCAATGAAATCATAGTTATAATGCAGGAGTTTGATGATACTGGGCATGTATAAATGACCAAAATAATCAGGTAATTTAGAATAGGCAGCCTCTTGTTCCTGATTAAAACAACTATTTTGATAGGCGATATAATCATTTTCCAATTTTTTTATATCTTGATCAGAAAAATTAGGAAGGCGATATTTTTCGCAATATACCCATTATCATAAAATTCTTGAATTTCACTTTCTGGCAAATAAAATTGTTTTTTGGATTCAAAAGTATGCTTGTTTCCTTTGGCACTTCCTTTTGTTTCTCTCAATATAGGGTTTTCATGAATGAGTGGCGCACTTTGGATGGTATCGAATATTTGCAATGAGCTGTTTTGGTATTTTTCGACGTTTTTCAAGAAAATAGATTTATTTTGACGATACGTGGAAAGTAAGCTTTCTCGATAGGTTCTCTCTGAGTCCTTCGCAGCTTCTAATAATGTGACCATACTATTCGGTCCTCTAGAATTGTTATCATCATGACAACTCCTGCTTCAGATCATAACCTAATTGAGGAATTTCCGCGAACATGAGTCTACACTAATTTTAGATAATAAAAAACACCTAATCAAGGATGCCTATTTCAAGGAAATACCCTAATTCGACTCGCAATTTCTTCAACTGCTATACAAGTTGCGCTCGGTGGTTGGCTGGGTTTTCTCTGATGATGAAATACCCCTAATCCAAACAAGATACTACCCCCTAACGTGCAAGCAATGCTGAGCGGGATACCGAGCGTTTTTCATGAATAAGAATTTCAAGATCGGGCCGCTGTAATTTGAGTTGGATCGCAGTCCATAAGCCAATAGGGCCGGCACCGACGATAATTATTTTATTCGACATAGATGAGTTTTCACTGTAGCTTTAGGCGCGCATTGTCGCATAACTCTAGACAAATGTCCAAAAAAAGAATAAAATGCGGTATTTTAAGTCTTTGTTGAAGAGTATTCAAAGAGTTGTGTCATTCCCGCGTAGGCGGGAATCTATTCTTCCATTGGTACAGTGCTAAATCAAGGATGGATCCCCGCCTACTCGGGGATGACACTTTTGTTGAGTACTCTCTTTTTTTGGAGTGATCTATGCCTAAATATCATCGTGTACTTGTAAGATATCGTTTACCAACCTCTGAGCAATGGTCGGATTTGCATTGGTGTGATATTGAGCGGACAGAGTCGAATGAAACGCGGGTTCGAGTTGCTAGCGCAGTGCAGGGTGCGCGTATGCCGAGAGATGACGAATTTGAAGACTTAGCGCCTGAGTCTGCAAAAAAACTATTAGTGATTGACTGTTCTGGGCCAGAGGAGACATCAGGTGGATGGCCACTGCGTGCTCGTACATCAAGTGATTTTGAGTCTTATTGTTTGGTGTTCACTGCTAATGCTATGTTTCGTATAGTTTTTCAATCACAAACCAAACTATTTATGCAACAGGGTCAATCTTGGGTAGAAGGGAATCGTTTTAGTTTAGATAATCTGATTCTTTTAAAACACTGTTTTACACAAGAAGAGATTGCTGCTGATAAAAGATTACAGATGAGGACAAAAAGTACCGCAGATAATTATGAACTATTAAAATATGATGCTAAATTAATTGACGATTTGAAACGTCAGTATCTTGAGTCATCTATAAATCATGTTATTCACCGTGAAGAAGTCGCAGACACGGTTCAAACAGCGGTAGTAGACCAATCTCACAATCAAACAAACCAGGATTGGTTAACTATAGAACGTCGACAAAATGTTGCAATCGATATGGCGTCTGTTTCGAGTGCATTGAAGTCGGAGGATCGTATTCTACTCCATGACACGGTCTGCACAGCATTGTCATCTGTCAAAAGTTTGTCTAATAGCCCTGATGAGTACCAGATGGCTTTACATGCTTTGCTTGGCAAGGCTAAAAACCTTGCAGATTGTTCTCATGAATTAAAGGCAGAAGTTCAATCGTTTCGCGATAGGATGCTCTGTAACAGTATGGATTTAAAGAAAATATTTGTGAGTAGTCATCCTAGTTTAGCGAGTGTTTGTCAATATGTATCAGAATGTGTATTTCTAGAATTAAAAAATCAAGATCCCAG
>CAIRCS010000120.1 GCA_903877115.1 uncultured Legionella sp. | reverse complement strand
AGCAGGTTTTTTTAGAATTAATTTGAGGGGATCTTTGAGATTTGGACCTAACCCTTTGTGGATCATGTATTCATAAAAAGCTGCTAAAGTACTTGCATCGGTAATCATATTATAGGCAGGATTCATAGAGTTAAAACAAGCTTCAGCATTCATGTTTTCTTCGACATCCGCAATCAGAGCGTCATAAATTTTGACTGGCTTTTTTCCTAACCAAAATGAATAAGCCAATGTATTGATATCTCGGTTGCTAATCCATATTGTAAAGCAGGAAGGTGTAATGGTGTGGCGATTTCTGTATCCAAAAATTCCGGCAATGTTTTGCCTGTGACCCGCATTACAATTTCACTTAAAATGACACCATACTCTAATGGCATGTAGGCAAACGTACCGCGAGGATACATAGGGGTTGCTTCAACAATACTGCGCCACACTAATTTTTTTTCAGGAGTGAGTGTATAGGAACTAGGAATTAAAATGCCGGCAGTATGGGTCAGTATATCCAATGTAGTGATATGCATGTTTGCCATGTGCAGCAAATTCTGAGAGTAGGTCTGAGATGGGTGCTGTGACATCGATTAGACCGCGATCCTCCAAAATTGCAATGACAATGGCGGCGATAGGTTTTCCAGTCGAATATACCGGAAAAGGGGTGTGGTGCTTTACAGAGTAGGGTATGGAGTTGGTTGACAGAGCTGGTCTCGCAATGCCGATAGATTCATTCACAACTACTTCACCGAAGCGTCTCACAACTATTTGCCCACCTGGAAAAGCGCCACTGGATTGTTGTTTTTTAAACAGGTCAATCACGTTTTCCAGTTTTTTAGGATCCATTTGCACGGAAACCGGATCGACTGCTTGGGCATAAGGATAGGTCATGTTACGCTTTACTGAAATGAGTAATTCATATCATATCAGAAAAGTCTGCCGTCATCCTGAGCAGTTGGGGGATACTCTAAATTCTGGGAGATGCATCGTGAAGCGCGCCACGATGTCTGTCTGTGAAAGACGGTTGCTGTGATGGTGGAGTGTACATGAGATTGAAAATCAAAAAATCGTTCAGCATAGCTTTATTAAGTAGTTTTATTTTATTATTTTGTATGACGATATGGGGAGTTTCTACTTTGGCTATGAAAAAGAAAAACACACTAGAAGCATTTTCTGCGATAGCCACCGCATATGAAACAGCCTTGTTTGAGTATCAGCCTGAGCTAGGTTTATTTTGGGGGAAATCTGATGTAGCGCTCGATCGATTTATGGATAGTTCGATAGAGGGCTATCAACATTGGTGGCAACAAGAAGATGATTTTTTAACGGCTTTATCAGCGCTTGATATGAAAAGTTTTCAAAACTCTTCTCAATATGTCACCTATCAATTGTTAAAAGAAACATTGGAAGCTAATCGAGCCAGTCGAATTTGCAGAGAAGAATTATGGGATGTTAATCCCGCTTCAGGTTGGCATGATAGCTTGGCGATGATTGCGGAAAAACAACCAGTTGGGACACCAGCATATCGAAAACAGGCGCTGACTCGTTGGCGAACTTTTGGGAAAGTAGCAGACGATCAAATTAATAATTTAAAATTGGGTTTGCAACTTGGCTATACCGCTCCCAAACCAGCAGTAAAACGTGTGCTCATGCAACTCTCCATTATTCTAAATACCCCTATTGAAGAATCTCCCTATTTTGCGTTCGCACTGCGCGATGATGATCCTGTATTTAGAGGTCAAATAAAAGATTTAGTGAAAACAGTGATTCATCCAGCCATCCAAAAATATGCTGATTATCTTGAAAAAGAGTATTTACCTTTGGCGCGCGAAGAAATAGGCGTATGGGCGATACCTTCTGGTGCAGAATGCTATCGAGCCAAGATAAAGCAAGAAACAACTTTGTCAGTAACACCAAAGGAAATTCATGAGCTGGGTCTTAACACGATGCTAGACTTATCTAAAGAGGTGGGTGACATTGGATTTAAAAAATACGCCAGTCGAGATATGGCTTATATTTTTCAGCGGGCAAAAGAGGAGTCTCAAAATTATTTTTCAAGCGAACAAGATATTTTTGATTTTAATTTTGCCGCATTGAAAAGAGTGCAAGCGCTCATCCCAACTTGGTTTGGGAAGGCACCAAAAGCAGAAGGAACGATTAGACCTTACCCAGAGTACCGAGCAAAAACGGGCGCTTCAGGCGAATATTATCCTCCGAATGATGCAGGGACCGAGCCGGGTATTTTTTATATCAATACGTTCGACCCTAAGAATCTAGGCCGTATCGACCAAGAAGCCACTTTATTTCATGAATTAATCCCGGGGCATCATTTTCAAATTGCTTTGCATTATGAAAATCACTCCTTGCCAACAGTCAGCCGGTATTTGTTTAACTCTGGTTTCGGAGAGGGCTGGGCGCTGTATGCAGAGCGACTCGCTGACGAAATGGGCTTATATCTCGATGATATTTCACGTTTGGGTATGTTATCCAATGAAGCGTTGCGTTCTGCAAGACTAGTAGTCGATACCGGTATTCATGCTTTTCACTGGAGCCGAGAACAAGCAGTCGATTATTTAAAACAACACACCGCACTCAGTGGAAATATTATTGACGGCGAAGTCGATCGCTATATTATGTTGCCAGGACAAGCTACGGCTTATATGTTAGGGAAAAACACCATAGTAGATTTGCGTAACCAAGCAAAGGCTCAATTGGGACCACATTTTGAGATTCGAGAGTTTCATGATCAAGTTTTGAAAAATGGCGCAATTAGTCTTCCTATGTTACAAGAGCAAATTAAAGAGTGGTTGAGAACAAAAAATAATGATTATTGACGTCGCTTATTACTGTTAACAAGTTTTAGAGCTTGTGTTATCATCTGAGGTCTCGGGGCGTAGCGCAGCCTGGTAGCGTACTAGCATGGGGTGCTAGTGGTCGAAGGTTCAAATCCTTCCGTCCCGACCAGTTTTTATAAGGGTTTGTTGAGTTTTTATAGGTAGGTGAATAATATTTTGGTACCGGTTTTGGTACCGATCGCCAAGAGTAACTCAGGACTCAATCGTGCAATAGTGATACCAAGACTCAAAATCCATCATGTTCTCTTCTTCTATATTATCCGCAACAGCGCAACAATCTATGTAATTCAAGAGTTCCTCTGTTTCGGGTAACAGTTTTGTTGCAGCAACGACATGATGATCTGCAACGGGATAGATCTGATGTTCAGTGTGACATGTAATTTTGGGGATTACAGGTGATGATAAATACCGAGAAAATACATCGTTGAATTGTGCTTTTTCAAATCCTTTGGGTGTTCCAGGACCAATTCTAATACTTTTGCTTTTAATATTATATTCTTTCAACATGTTCGCAATATGCCGAGCGGTCATTGGGCCGCCTCGATGCAAAGTTGCCCATGGTTGTTCCTCATCAGCGCATAATGCTGTAATCAAGTCGGCTGAACTGATACGGTCGATTTTTTTACTTTCGAAAATATCTTTAATACTGGTCAGAAGTTCGCTGCTTAGGCTTGTGGTAGAACTATCATTTTCAGACACATGTAAAGCAGCAACTCTTGCTCGTTCAGGCCAATGATGACCAGCAATATCCGCAATCGCCAGTAAAGGCTCCCAATTATCTTGTTCTCGATCATGAAGATTTTCAGGTAATATGGGCCTTGCTGATGAAATACGCTCATGATAGTCCAAAGAAAATCGTGCTAATTTGGTTTGCAAGGTTTGAAATAAATTACTTTCTACGTGACGCAATCGCTCGACATGCTCATAAGGTAATTTACGTCGTAACTCCAAGGTAATGGCCCTATCCATGATGGTATTTGGTAAATGTCCAATACTGGCTAATGCTTTTGCACCCCAAGCATTGAATTTGTGTGGTTGATGATCTTTCCCTACGATACGAACAATGAATGCGCTGTCTCGCGTATGACCACAATTCAAAATACCGCGCAATTCTTCATTATCTTTCATGAAGGTATCGGCTTCATCAATCAACATGGTCGGGTTCCATTTATCAATAGCTCTGAACAATGCAGCAGGTGAAATATTAGATGCGGGCAAAGGTCGTTTTACTAATCGACCTAATAAAAACAGAAATTGAGATTTACCACAACGTTTTTCTGGAGCTGTGATTACTGCGAGTGGCGCAACGTGAATGACATCGATAAACCAAGTCATCGCTATCCATAACACGGCTGCGGTGATGGTTTCATCTTGGCATACAATAAAGCGGCGCAGAGTATGCTCAATTTCCAACAGGAGCGTATTGGGATCAATGGGATCTGGATAGACGTCAATATCATCCAGATCTGATTGTGGTTCATGGATAATTTTTTTAGAATTTACTTTTTCTATTGTTGAAATATGGTGCGTATTTTCTTTAATGTCTCTGGGTAAGGGCAGGTTTAAAATGTTGGCTAAATCACTCATGATAATCACCTCGTTCATGTTGTTCTTCTTGGATGGGTTGTTTTAGCAGTGTGTTGTGTAGATTGCCATGAATCCATTGGTAAATATCGTTTGTATGCCAAGCCAGGACCGTGCCGTTAAGTTTGGTTGGTTTTGGAAATTTTTCGGCCTCCCACCAACGTCTTAGGGTCAGGCGATTCCGTCCAATGATTTGTTCAACATCTTTAATAAAAAGTACGGTTTGTTGATGAACCTGTTTATTATCTTTTTGCATGGATCCTCCGGTGTTAAGTATGAAAAATTTAAAATTACTTGTGTAAATATCCCCATAGTGTGGCGGGTGATTTCAACCCCATTTCTCTCATGATCAAAAGATTAAGCTCTGACGTGGACATGGTTGAAGATAGTTGCTCATAGCGCAGTTGAGCGTAGAGATAGCGATATGATTTTCTTAATGGTAGTTTGAGGCTGGCTAATGTCTTGCGATAAGCATGACGGACCGCATCGTAACCTTGCGCTGCAATTAAATTATCCTTGTTTTCAAGTAGTGCTTTGTACTCTCTGAGTATTTGTTTTTGTTGTGTAGTCAAAATAGGTATGTGTCTATCAGTACTGTTTGAAGCGATGTCACGGGTGACCCACATAAGGTGTTGTTGGATATTCACCTCATCCAAGATGCGCATTGCTTCACTTATCGTTAAACCAAAATGAATTTGTAACCCAAGTAAGACTCTAGCAATTGGATTAGATATTTTTTGTAGCACATCCGATGAAATGGTTATTTTCTTAAGTATCGGACGTTTTCGAAATAAGCCTAAACTTTGATTATCAATACCGATGAGATCACGGTTAATATCGTGCATAAACGCCCGAATGACGGTCATATATTTCATGATGGTGATAGGGCTAATATGTTTTTGCTGCCAAAAAACAACAAGTTTTTGCATTTGAACTTGGTTCAAAGCATGCCATTTGGGCGGTATATTTTTGATGACAAATAGGTCATTGATGACTTTATGGATCACAAAGCGGCGATGCAATCGATGGCGATAGGGGCCTTGTCTATTAGTATGTAAATAAATATTCGCTTCTTGGCGTAATTGATTTTTTCGCATTATGAAACTCTACAAATGCTGTTTGCTCTGTTTGGCGTTGTAGCATAGTCCGCTTGGAGGTGGTGTTAGGCTTTGACGCTTTAAGTTCAATACAGGTGCAAATCAGCTTAAGTTCTAGACGTCATTCAATGCATTTCAAATGAAATGATTGAATCATAGGGTCAACACATAATTGTATTGTGATGTTCAATTCCCGAAAGGGAATTGCACTGCAAGCATCGCAGTGGGTTCTGAATGATAACATCCAGATGAGGTTGCGGTTCCCGACTAAAACGTTCCGCCAATTAGATTTGGGAATGGTAATGGCTATTCGCAAGACTGTTACCGATGTTCACGGGTTTTCAGTTTTGCTTATAAAAACACTATCAGATTATACTGATATAAACAAGGGGTTACGCGTGTTTTTTATTTAATCTCGTGGGAAGCGTTTGAAAAACATATGATAACCTATTGATTGTATTTGGTATTTTCTCATGCCGTCGGCAGCGTCACTGCGGATAAATCCTGCAGTGACGCTGCCATTGCGGTGGAGTTTATTACTAAAAAATGGTAACCTGAGCGAGTTAATAACTTGTTTATTTTTAATTGCTTTGAAGCTCAATAGACCTCAATCAAGGATACTTATGAATGTGAAAAAAATATTTCATGGTTTTTTCCTTTCGGCACAGTTCATTTTTTTACTGGGGTTACTAGTAAGCTCTGTTCATTTTTATCATCAAAAAAGCTCATTAGAGGTCGCCAAAAATGAGAATCTATTTACCGCTCTCGTCGGTAATAAACTATATAAGTAGAGTGATGTACTTGAAAAAGAAAATACAATTTGATCCGCTATACAATAGTGTATATAAGTAGATTAGAGTCGCATTATGTTTGGTTTTTGATTTATGAAGTATATTAATGTTGTAGGATATGGGGTCAATGCTGTAGAGCATCTTACTCTTGAAGCAATAATGGTTCTAGAACGTTCGGAGGTAGTGCTTGCTCTTGCTACTAATGAAGAAATAAATGTATTGCGCAGGTATTGTTTAAAAATTGTCAGCATTACGTCTTTATATAAGGACGGTGATAAGGATACCAACAATTATTCCAGGATTTATCAAAATACTATTTCATACCTGAAAAGTTACAATAATATAACGCTATTAGTACCAGGTCACCCGCGCTTGGGAGTAACGTTAACCCAGATATTTGAAATTCAAGCTGAGAAGTGTAATTATACTGTGAATGTGATCCCTGGTATCTCTAGTTTTGATACTATGCTGAATGATATTAAAGTTGATCCACTTGAAAGAGGTACAATAATAATTGATGTGAATAGATTGCTGCTTTTTGAGCATCCAATCAATACGGCATTAGACCATTACTTCTATCATATATGCTCTATTGGAAATAATAGAACGGAATTTTCAAGTCCAAATATTAATAATCGAGTGAGTGTTTTGAAGGCATACCTACTAAAATTTTATTTGCCTACAAAGAAAATTACAATGATTCAGTCTCAGTCACTTAATTCTACGAATACGCAATTAACTGAAGCGAAGCTTGAGGGCATCGATCTACTACTATATGATGTTAATTTTTCTTGTTCGTTATTTATTCAGGGAGAGACTAAAAATAATCCAGTAAACGATGCATTCTATGGTTTTCTAACTTCGAAATCATGATATTGACAAGCAACGGTAGATGAAAACATGTCACATTATAAAAAATTCAGATCATACGCTATTTTTTTATTTGCAACACTTCTTGCTGCTATTGGAGGCGGTTTCATACAAGTGGTTGTTTATAATAAAATAGCCAATCTTAATCTACCACCATTTTATTTTGGTTTGGCTTTTTCTTGCGCAGTATTTCCTGCGCTCTTAGGAAGCCAGGTAGGAAAAATTATTTCTGAAAAGGAAAATTATAATAAGTATCTGTTTTTTTCACAATTATTTGCGGTATTCATGATCCTGCTTATCAAGTTTATTGTGGAAAACAATTTGAAATTTATCCTACTGGGAGAGTTTGTCACTAGTTTTGCAGGCAGTATTGCTTATCCAATTCTACAAAAATTGATTAAACTCACTTTTGATCCAGAAAGGCTGCCTATTGCTGCAAAGGTTGATGCCTATGCTTATGGTGCCAATATCATATTAGGACTTGGTTTGGGTGCAGTTTTGTCCGCTTTTATTGGGTTTGATACTATGTGGTTAATCGCCGCCGCTCTCTATGTAGTCTCAGCCATTGCATTCTACTTTTCATGTTCAAAAAATATGACATGGGAAACAAATATGCAATCCACCAGTGTTTTTTGGAAGAGATCATTTACTTCAAGGCAAAAATTGGCATTTATCCTAATGCCAACATTAATCATAGTAGGGACGCCACCAACGTCTCTATTACCATCGATATATAACAATTTTCCGAATGATGTAGTGAGTAATTTTATTATTAGCCCTGTGATGACACTCATTTTATTTCGCTCAATAGGGCAGTTTATTGGACCATTAATCGTTAATAATGATAGATTTGAAGCTTTCGCTTCGAATAAGCAAATCATTAACTTTTGTCTGATCTTTTTTATAGCAATATATAGCATTATATTCCATACTGGAAACTATTATTTTGCATTGTTTTTAATAGTAGTGGCTCATATTGCTTCGAATGTTGTGTTTACATTGGCTACATACTCGATGCTGGCGTCTTTTTCAACCGAGGAGATCGCTCAGATTAGTGCATCACAATATCAAATCAATCAAATTGCTATTACCCTAACTGCTATATTAAGTGGTGTTATTGCCAATTTTCTTGGTAGTCAGTTGACAATAATGTTATTTGCACTGATTGGCCTTGGTTTGTTTTCAATCATAGGGCAAAGCGAGCGTAAATTTGTTCATTAATTCGTGATGAACATACGATTATGTTAATACTGAACTTAAGAACACATCCAGTCTATCCATACGGAAATTATATGATAGATATTGGGATATAAGCGCATTTTCTTAAGTAGCCAGTGAATGTTGGATTAATGCAGTGATACATTGTAGTACCAGTGATAGGCATCATGAATAAACAATTTTTTTTCGGCGCTATCTCTGTTGTTTTTATAAAAACGCCGTCTTTTTTTCTGTACAAGCCTATTTCTCCTCCAAATCCTTCTTCCCAGTGCGATAAATATAAAAACACAGTAATGTTGCCTATATATAGCCGATCGTTATGGATATGTAATCCGTTTCCTCCTTCAGGTAATACGCGCAATGAGGGATATTGGTCTCTTTTTCTTTTTACACGCTGGTTAAATATGTTACCAACTAAATTCATAAAATCGGTATGACAACATACGGATAGTAGTTCAGGAATGTTGAGGTAAGTATGAAAAATATCAAAATCTTCAATAGGTATTAAATCGCTTAGCAAGTTATCACATTGCTTGCTAATTTTTTCGAAAAAACTATCTTCCAAAAAATTAGGAATAATAGCGTATGGATAAGGATCAGTTATCAAATATTCACTTACCCTTCTTTCTTGAATTTTTTTGTTAACTTGGTGATTTAAATATTGTTTAATCATAATGCCACTCTGCTAAAAATTTATTTGTTTTATACGAATAGGAAATATTAACCCTTGTTCCATTTTGGGGTCGTTTAATGTACGTATGTTTCCAATGGGTGATAGGCGTACATATATGATTTGATAAAGTAGTAGATGGAGATAATTGGGCTTCAAAAAACATATGGATAGCATTGCAATGAAAGGTCTTATCCAAAATTAAACCTTTTTGAAAACTAGACAGTTTTGAATAGCCTAATCTATAGTTGGCCAAGATCGTTTTTTTTCCTAAAATAGTTTCATTTGCATTAAACGCAGTGGTATGAAAATATTCGCAATATTTTTTTAACGATTAATACCTAAATACCGGAAGACCCTGCGAAAGTGCCCCGGGACCATGTTAGTCCAAAACTTTTTTTACGCAAATTTGGTCCCGGAGCATAGCTGCATAAGCATCGTGAAAAAAATTCACAAAAGAACTACTCCTTAAACCGAAAAAGTCACTTTTATTGATACTTTTTTTCTTTTTTTGGGTTATGGAGCGATCCTTTTATGGAGGGTTTTCCCGATGCTTTTGCAGCTAGTTCCCGAGACCAAATATGCGAGGAAAAGTTTAAGACTAAGATGATCCCGGGGTGCATTTGCGGGGGTTCT
>CAIRCS010000119.1 GCA_903877115.1 uncultured Legionella sp. | reverse complement strand
GTTTAATTCCATAGCCAGTTCTCACTAGCTTGCTTTACTTCTTTATACTACTCTCAGGTTTCGACGCTTTTTAAGCGCCCTCACTGTTTGTCTTCTTCAGTTTTTTAATTAACGTGCCCTTCCGGCGTGTCGTGTATTCTACTCATCTACAGCATGATGTCAACTAATTATTCGTGTATTTGATCATCTGCCTTTAAAGCTTCGCTTAAAGCGTGTTCAGCATCACTGGCTGTCACTTTATGCACACCGCTGTCCATATCTGCCATACGCGCTCGCTTAGCTTTACGGTTTTGGTGATAGGTATACCCTGTTCCCGCAGGAATCAAGCGTCCAACCATCACATTTTCTTTAAGTCCGCGTAAATCATCGATCTTGCCACCTACAGCCGCTTCAGTTAAGACACGAGTGGTTTCTTGGAACGATGCAGCAGAAATGAACGATTCTGTCGCCAAAGATGCTTTGGTAATACCCAATAAAATTGGCGTACCGCGTGCAGCCAACTTATTATCGGCAGTCAATCTATCATTCTCTTGGAGTAACGCTGTTTCTTCAATATGCTCACCCAATAAGAATTTAGAATCTCCAACAAATGTAAGCACTCGTTTGCGCAACATTTGACGCACTATCGTTTCAATGTGCTTATCGTTGATCTTAACCCCTTGGAGACGATAAACGTCTTGGACTTCATTGACGATATAATTCGCCAGAGCTCCAACACCCAGTAGCCGCAGAATATCATGCGGATTAGGCGGTCCATCAGCAATCATTTCACCACGGCTTACGTGCTCACCTTCAAACACTGAAATATTACGCCATTTAGGAATCAATTCCTCATGACACACATGTTCAGACTCAGTAATCAACAGGCGGCGTTTACCCTTGGTTTCTTTACCAAAATTAACAATTCCAGAAATTTCCGCCATCACAGCAGAGTCTTTTGGTTTGCGAGCTTCAAACAAATCAGCTACACGCGGCAAGCCCCCTGTAATATCTCGGGTCTTGGTTCGTTCTTGCGGGATACGGGCAATCACGTCACCGACACCCACTTTCTGGCCATCTTCAAAATTAATAATTGCATCCACAGGCAAGTAATATTGGGCTGGCACATTGGTACCAGACAAGAAAATTTCTTCACCCTTATCCGAAACCAATTTCACCATTGGTCGCATATCACGCCCGGCTAAGCTAGAACGTTGTTTCGCGTCAATAACTACAATATTACTTAAACCTGTCAACTCATCTGTTTGACGGTTCATCGTGATGCCTTCAGTCAAATCAACAAATTTCAATTGACCACTTACTTCGGAAACAACCGGATGCGTATGCGGATCCCATGTCGCGATCACTTGTCCTGCTTCAACAGCAGACTGATCTTGCACTGATAATACAGCACCATATGGCAATTTATAACGCTCACGTTCGCGACCAAATTCATCAGAAATAGTCAGCTCACCCGAACGAGAAACCGCAACCAAGTGATTGTTTTCATGTTTAACCGTTTTAATATTATGTAAACGGATCATACCTTTGTTTTTAATTTGAATATTATTAACTGCCGTAGCTCGCGATGCTGCTCCCCCGATATGGAAAGTACGCATGGTCAGCTGAGTTCCTGGTTCTCCAATTGACTGTGCAGCAATAATACCCACCGCTTCGCCCGTATTAACCAAATGACCTCGAGCCAAATCACGACCATAACATCTGGCACATAATCCAAAACGAGTTTCGCAAGAAATAGGGGAACGTACCAGAATTTGGTCTACACCCAATTTTTCTAAATTATCGACCCATTCTTCATCCAGCAACGTACCTGCCGTCAC
This sequence comes from uncultured Legionella sp., assembly GCA_903877115.1. Taxonomy (GTDB): domain Bacteria; phylum Pseudomonadota; class Gammaproteobacteria; order Legionellales; family Legionellaceae. The sequence goes on along the minus strand of CAIRCS010000119.1, from coordinate 10,918 downwards.
AACAGGCTCATTTTGATTCGGTATATAAACGTCCTGAGCAACTACACGACCCAATACACGTTCATGCAAGGGCTCAACAATATCACCACCCTCAATCAATGGTTGCATCAAAACGCCGTTTTCTGTGCCGCAATCCAGCTCCGTAATCACTACGTCCTGTGCCACGTCCACCAAACGTCGAGTCAAATAACCAGAGTTTGCAGTTTTTAATGCCGTATCCGCCAAACCTTTACGCGCTCCGTGAGTGGAAATGAAGTACTGAAATACGTTCAAGCCTTCTCGGAAATTTGCCGTAATAGGTGTTTCAATGATCGAGCCGTCTGGCGCAGACATCAATCCCCGCATACCAGCAAGCTGTCTAATCTGAGCAGCCGAGCCCCGCGCACCCGAATCTGCCATCATGAAGATCGGGTTAAACGAATCCTGGCGACATACGTTGCCCTTGGCATCAGTATAATCTTCAGTAGCAATATTCGCCATCATCGACTTGGCCACCATTTCACTGGTTCTGGACCAAATATCAATAACTTTATTATACCGCTCGCCGTTGGTGACTAAACCCGAACGGAATTGCGATTCAATTTCACGAACTTCGTTATCAGCTTGTTCAATGATACTCGCTTTATCATCTGGGATTTCCATATCTTTAATCCCAATGGATGCGCCAGCTCGAGTAGCATATTTAAAACCGGTGTACATCAAATTATCTGCAAAAATCACTGTTACTTTGATTCCAAACGTTCTGTAGCAATAATCCAAGACTTTAGAAATTGTCTTTTTTGTCATCACCTTATTGATTTGAGAAAAAGCCATCTTTTCTGGAAGAATATCGGACAAAATAGCACGACCGACAGTAGTCTCAACCAGTTCATAACCTAATTTATGCTCGGGATTATCCGACGGCATACGAACTCTAATGTTGGCATGGATATCTACCATCCCCGCTTCGTAAGAATTTTGTGCGTCTTGGGTGCTTCCGAAAACTTTTCCTTCACCCTTTGCGCCCATACGATGTCGAGTTAAATAATACAAACCCAATACCACGTCCTGACTCGGTACAATAATTGGTTCACCGCTTGCAGGCGATAGAATATTATTGGTAGACATCATCAAAGAACGGGCTTCTAATTGCGCTTCCAAGGTCAATGGAATGTGAACGGCCATCTGATCGCCGTCAAAATCCGCGTTATAAGCAGTACAAACCAACGGATGTAACTGTATCGCTTTACCTTCAATCAACACCGGTTCAAATGCTTGGATACCCAAACGGTGAAGAGTAGGCGCACGGTTCAGTAACACAGGATGTTCACGAATCACTTCTTCTAAAACGTCCCATACAACAGGTTCTTCTCGGTCTACCATTTTCTTAGCAGCTTTAATAGTCGTAGCCAAACCACGAAACTCTAATTTACTAAAAATAAACGGCTTAAATAGTTCCAACGCCATCTTTTTTGGTAAGCCGCATTGGTGCAACCGCAACGTAGGACCGACCACAATAACCGAACGACCCGAATAATCGACACGTTTTCCCAATAAGTTTTGACGAAAACGGCCTTGTTTACCTTTGATCATATCCGCCAAAGATTTCAATGGTCGCTTATTGGTACCAGTAATCGCACGTCCACGACGACCATTATCTAATAATGCATCCACCGATTCTTGTAACATACGTTTTTCATTACGTACGATAATATCTGGCGCAGATAAATCCAATAAACGTTTGAGACGGTTATTTCGATTGATCACACGACGATACAAATCATTCAGATCGGATGTTGCAAAACGTCCACCATCTAAAGGAACTAGAGGGCGCAAATCAGGCGGAAGTACTGGCAAAACATTCATGATCATCCATTCAGGCTTGTTCCCTGATTCATAAAATGCTTCCAACAATTTCAAGCGTTTTGTAATTTTCTTAATCTTGGTTTCTGAATTAGTTGTGGGCAATTCTTCACGCAAAGATTTGATTTCGTCTTCCATGTCAATTTGACGCAACAAATCGCGAATAGCCTCTGCACCCATACGCGCATCAAAATCATCGCCGTATTGTTCAATTGCATCCAGGTAAGCCTCATCATTCAAGAGTTGTCCTCTTTCTAATTCAGTCATACCAGGATCAACTACCACGAATGCTTCGAAATATAAAACACGTTCAATATCGCGCAGTGTCATATCAAGTAACAAACCAATACGAGATGGCAGTGATTTCAAGAACCAAATATGCGCAACCGGGCTTGCTAATTCAATGTGGCCCATACGTTCACGCCGTACTTTCGCCAAAGCCAACTCTACTCCGCATTTTTCGCAAATCACACCACGATGTTTCAATCGTTTGTATTTACCACATAGACATTCATAATCTTTTACTGGACCAAATGTTTTGGCGCAAAACAACCCATCACGTTCTGGTCTGAAAGTACGATAATTAATGGTTTCAGGTTTTTTTACCTCACCATAGGACCAAGAACGGATCAGTTCAGGCGATGCCAGACCAATTTTAATGGCATCAAATTCTTCATGATGGCCTTGTTGTTTAAGCAATCCCAATAAATCACTCATGACGGGAACTTTTGCCATTGCTTCGTTGCCTAAATTACGGTTAATCGCCACGTTGCCTCCAATTTCAATTATGATGCAGTTCTATATCGATACCCAAAGCTCTGATTTCTTTCAGCAATACGTTGAAAGACTCAGGCATACCAGGATCCATACGGTGATCACCATCTACAATATTCTTATAAATTTTTGTTCTGCCACCCACGTCATCCGATTTAACGGTGAGCATTTCCTGCAAGGTGTATGCCGCGCCATAAGCTTCCAAAGCCCACACTTCCATTTCCCCGAAGCGTTGACCCCCGAATTGTGCTTTACCGCCTAATGGTTGTTGCGTTACCAAACTGTACGACCCAGTTGAACGAGCATGCATTTTGTCATCAACCAAATGATTCAATTTCAGCATATACATATAACCAACTGACACAGGGTTATCAAATTGCCGGCCAGTACGACCATCAATCAAAGTTGTTTTCCCGTCCAAAGGCAAATCAGCTAATTTCAACATGTCTTGGATTTCGTCTTCATTTGCACCATCAAAAACCGGCGTCGCCATCGGTACCCCGTCACATAAATTACGTGCCAGAGTCATTAATTCCTCATCCGACAAAGTAGACAATTCAACACGACGCATATCATCATGATTGTAAATTTTGTCCAAATAAGCTCGTAATTCTGCAATGGGTTTTTTCGTTTCTATCATCTGTTCAATTTTCTTACCCAAGCCTTTGGCAGCTAGACCCAAATACGTTTCAAGAACCTGTCCAATATTCATTCGAGATGGAACCCCTAATGGGTTCAACACGATATCTACTGGCGTACCATCTTCCATATAAGGCATGTCTTCTACGGGAACCACTATGGAGATAACCCCTTTGTTTCCATGACGTCCAGCCATTTTATCACCCGGTTGGACACGACGTTTTACCGCCAAATAGACTTTGACAATTTTTAAGACGCCAGGAGCCAAATCGTCACCTTGCACAATTTTCTTACGGCTATCATTGAAACGTTTTTCCATTTCTTTTGCCAAAGATTCTAGTTGGCGAGACGATTGCTCTAACTGCAAACTACCTTCTTCATCTTTGAGACGAATATCAAACCATTTTACTCTAGGAACCTTTGTCAAATACGCTTCGGTGATTTTTGTGCCCGGCTTTAAGCTATTCGGACCACCTGTTGCTGTTTTAGACAGCAATAAAGCGTAGACACGTTGGTAAACGTCTTCCTCACGGATACGGCGCTCATCTAACAAATCTTTTCTGACACGAGCCAAATGTTCTTCTTCAATGGCTTTGGCTCTAACATCTTTTTCCAGGCCATCACGCGTAAATATTTGCACATCGATGACTGTTCCATTCATGCCAGAAGGCACACGCAACGACGAATCTTTTACATCAGATGCTTTTTCACCAAAGATGGCGCGCAATAATTTTTCTTCCGGTGTTAATTGTGTTTCACCTTTGGGCGTTACTTTACCCACCAGAATATCGCCCGCACAAACCTCTGCTCCGATGTACACTACACCCGACTCATCCAAACTAGACAAAGCAGATTCAGCGACAGAAGGAATGTCCGGTGTAATTTCTTCTAACCCTAATTTAGTATCGCGTGCAATACACGTCAGTTCTTCGATGTGAATCGTTGTAAAGCGATCATCTTCCACAATACGTTTAGAAATAAGGATCGAATCTTCAAAGTTGTATCCATTCCATGGCATAAAGGCTACTAATAGATTTTGCCCTAAAGCCAGCTCCCCCATATCAGTGCAAGGACCGTCAGCCAAAATATCACCGCGCGCGACGATATCACCTGTTTTTACAATGGGAACTTGGTTAATACACGTATCCTGATTTGAACGGAAATACTTGGTGAGATTATAAATATCTACCCCAGTTTCTCCCGCAACGGTTTCTTTATCATTGATACGCACTACAATTCGTGACGCATCAACCAAATCAATCACTCCGCCACGCTTGGCAACCACGGAAACCCCTGAATCAGAAGCTACAGTACGCTCCATTCCGGTACCAACCAATGGTTTTTGTGCGCGCAATGTAGGTACAGCCTGACGTTGCATGTTCGATCCCATCAATGCGCGGTTCGCGTCATCGTGTTCTAGGAACGGGATCAGCGAGGCCGCAACCGATACGATCTGCTTTGGAGAAATATCCATGTAATTAATTTTATCTGGCGTTGTCAAAGAAAACTCATTCTCATGCCGACAAGGTACGAGATCTGCAGTAATATTTCCTTTGTCATCCATTTCTATATTGGATTGTGCAATGTACTGATCGACCTCTTCAATGGCAGACAAATACTCGATTTCCTCTGTTGCACGTCCGTTCACAACTTTTCTGCATGGCGTTTCAATAAAACCGTATTCATTGGTCCGTGCATAAACAGACAACGAATTGATCAATCCGATATTCGGACCTTCTGGTGTTTCAATCGGGCAAACACGGCCATAGTGAGTAGTGTGAACGTCGCGAACTTCAAAGCCTGCGCGCTCACGTGTCAAACCACCTGGTCCTAATGCAGATACACGGCGTTTATGAGTCACACCGGAGAGTGGATTCACTTGGTCCATGAACTGTGAGAGCTGGCTTGAACCAAAAAATTCTTTGATAGCAGCAGAAACAGGTTTCGCGTTAATTAAATCTTGCGGCATCAAATTTTCTGACTCCGCCAAACTCAGTCGTTCTTTCACAGCGCGCTCAACTCGTACCAAACCAACCCTAAATTGATTTTCAGTCATTTCACCAACGCTACGTACCCGCCGATTGCCAAGGTGATCGATATCATCAACCATGCCGATACCATTTCGTATATCAATTAAAGTTGTGATCACTGACAAAATGTCTTCTTTGGTGAGCGTACCAGTACCATCATCATTTTTACGACCTACACGACGGTTAAATTTCATACGACCTACTGCAGATAGATCATATCGCTCGTCGCTGAAAAATAAGTTTTTAAACAAAGCTTCTGCAGCTTCTTTCGTTGGTGGCTCTCCAGGACGCATCATGCGATAAATTTCAACCAAAGCTTCTAGTTGTGACGCTGTTGGATCAATCCGCAACGTGTCAGAAATATAAGATCCATGATCTAAATCATTGGTGTAAATCACATCAAAATGATGTATGCCTAAATTCGGCAATGCATCTAATACTTCAGCAGTCAATTCATCATTGGCCTTACCAACAATCTCACCAGTTTCTGTATTTATAATGTTTTTAGCTAACACCTTTCCTAAAAGATACTCGCGCGGCACAATCAAATCGCGCATATTGTTTTTTTCCATTGCCTTGATGTGTCTTGCTGTAATGCGTCTGCCTATCTCAACAATCATTTCACCTGTTTTAGGGACAATGATATCAAACGAAGCAATTTCACCCCTCAAGCGCGCTGGAATTAGATCAATATGGAATTCGCCATTTTTCAAATGGCAAGTAGTGAGGTCAAAAAATTCCGTTAAAATTTCTTCGGTATCTAGGCCCAAAGAACGCAACAAAATACTCACGGGCAATTTACGTCTTCTGTCGATTCTTACAAACAAACAATCTTTAGGATCGAATTCAAAATCCAACCATGAACCACGGTAAGGAATAATGCGGGCTGAATAAAGTAATTTTCCAGAAGAATGGGTTTTACCTCGATCATGTTCAAAAATAACGCCAGGAGAACGGTGCAACTGCGACACAACAACACGCTCAGTACCATTTATTACAAAGGTGCCAACGTCAGTCATCAGAGGAATTTCGCCCATGAAAACATCTTGTTCGCGAATATCTTTTACAGGCTTCGGATCGCCTGAAGCTTCTTTATCTAAAACAACCAAACGAATTTTGACTCTCAGAGGAGCAGAATAAGTCAACCCACGTAGTTTACATTCCCGCACATCAAAGGCTGATTCGCCCAAGCTGTACCCAACATACTCTAAACGTGCATTGCCAGAGAAACTCTGGATAGGAAACACTGACAGAAATGCGGCATGTAAGCCATTATGCTCTTGATTGCCTGGAGCATACGAGTCAGTGCGTAAAAAATCTTGATAGGATTTCAGCTGAATCTCTAGGAGATTCGGAATCTCCATTTTGTCAGACTGTCTACCAAAGCTTTTGCGAAAGCGTTTTTTCTCGGCATGCGAATATTGAGCATTAACAACTGCTTTAGCCATGGTATTTCCTCTGTATAATTGATTTGAAACAAGTAAACCCAGCCATGAATACATGGCCGGGTTTCCGTACACATTACACTAGTCTTATTTAATTTCTACTGCAGCACCAGCTTCTTCAAGTTGTTTCTTGATATCTGCTGCTTCAGCTTTAGAAACGGCTGCTTTGACTATCGCAGGCGCGCTTTCAACTAGGTCTTTAGCTTCTTTCAAGCCCAAACCAGTAATAGTTCGAATTGCTTTGATCACGCCAACTTTGTTTTCGCCGAAGCTAGTCATGTTAACGTCAAACTCTGTTTGCTCTTCAGCAGCAACGGCACCAGCAACTGCGCCGGCTGGCGCAGCAACAGCAACAGCTGCAGCAGAAACGCCAAATTTTTCTTCCATTTTTTCTACTAATTCTACGATGTCCATCACGGTCATCTTTGCGATTGCTTCTAGCACATCATTTTGACTCATTGTTGTTGCCATTTGTAAATTCCTCTGTTAATTGATCAAGATAACTGATTTAACTCGCAGCTTTTTTGTCTTTGACTGCAGCCACTGCACGAACTAGTTTGGTTGGTACCTCATTAAGCGTACGCACAAACTTCTCAGCAGGTGCTTTCATCATGTACATTAGCTTGGATATAGCTTCATCACGAGTAGGTAAACTGGCGACAAAATCCAATTGATTTGCCTCAAGTACTTTTCCACTGAGTGAAATTGCTTTTATTTCAAGCTTGTCAAACGTCTTAGCAAAATCCTTTAATAAACGTGCAGCGTCGCTTGGTGCTTCAGTTGATAAGGCAATAAACAAGGGACCGACTAAACGTTCACTCAGGCAAGCAAAGTCTGTTTTTTCAAATGCGCGACGTGCAAGATTATTTGGAACAACACGTAAATACACTTTGTTTTTACGTGCTTCTGCTCGCAGTTTCGTCATTTGATTGACTGTTAAGCCACGGTAATCAGCAACTACTGCCGAAATCGCGGTAGAAGCTACTTCACTAACTTCTTCTACGACTTCCTTTTTTGCAGCTAAACTTAATGTCACGTTACTGACCTCCTAAAATGTACAAATCACAAGAATTTGTACCGTTATGGTGGCCGTCTCAGAAGAGTTTCAGAGTCGGTTCACCGTCTGCGCAGGATCACGTTTTCTCATCCTAAAAGTTGAAAAGTGAATTAAGCTTAAGCTCCTGCGGTCTTCGACAGCAATAAACTTGAGTCTATGCCGTGAAATCGAAATACTAAAAGTGGGTTGCTATTCTAGCCAGAAATTGATGCCAGGTCAATAGCCAATCCAGGTCCCTGTGTCGAGGACAAAGTAACTTTCTTAATATAAATGCCTTTTGCAGCAGTAGGTTTGACCTTTCTGATATCTGACAGCAGCGCAACAATATTTTCCAGCAAATCCTCAGGTTTGAAATCCAGCTTGCCAACTGAGCAATGTACAATCCCGTTTTTGTCGGTACGATAACGTACTTGGCCGCCTTTCGCAGCATTGACAGCCGCTTCCACATTCGTGGTCACAGTTCCTACTTTAGGATTAGGCATCAAACCGCGTGGCCCCAAAACTTGCCCCAATTGCCCCACAATGCGCATTGCATCAGGCGTTGCAATCACCACGTCAAAATTCATTTCGCCAGCTTTAATTTGTTCAGCCAAATCTTCAAAGCCAACAAGATCCGCTCCAGCAGCTTTAGCCTTAATAGCATTGTCTCCCTGTGCAAAAACAGCGACCCGCACAACTTTGCCTGTACCTTTGGGTAGTGTAGTAGATGATCGGACTGCTTGATCAGATTTTTTAGGATCAACTCCAAGGTTAATACTAATATCAACACCTTCATTGAATTTTGTGCAAGCAAACTGCTTCAATATCTCAACAGCCTCTTTGACCGCATACAATTTATTTCCGGTAATTACTTCACGTATACTTGCTTTCTTTTTCGTTAATCTTGCCATGTTCTTGCCCCTTACTCTAAATCTTCAACTTCAATCCCCATGCTGCGCGCCGTGCCTGCAATTGTACGGATGGCCGCTTCTAAACTGCCAGCTGTCAAATCAGGTTCTTTCAATTTGGCGATGTCTGCAAGTTGTTCTTTAGTCAACTTCGCAACTTTCACAGTATGAGGTGTCGCACTACCGCTCTTCAATCCGGCTGCTTTTTTCAGTAAAACCGAGGCAGGAGGTGTTTTAATAATGAAGGTGAAGCTGCGATCCGAATATACGGTAATCACAACTGGGGTAGGCAAACCAGGCTCTAAATGCTGAGTAGCGGCATTAAAGGCTTTACAAAATTCCATAATATTAACCCCACGCTGACCCAATGCAGGACCAACTGGAGGACTTGGATTTGCTTTTGCTGCTTGAATTTGTAACTTAATATATGCTTCTACTTTTTTAGCCATTTCAACTCCTATTTTGGGTATATCGCAGATCTACTATCAATCGGCTCCCCTGCGTAAAAAACAACACATCTTTGTTCGAAAACCAGAATTAATCGGAAGTAATCAAAAACGCGTGAAATTATCTCACTAATTTTAGGTTTTTTCAACTTGCCCAAATTCCAGTTCAACTGGAGTCGAGCGTCCGAAAATCAAAACAGCCACTCTCAGCTTGTTTTTTTCATAATTAACTTCTTCAACCACACCATTAAAGTCAACAAAGGGACCTTCCTTGACACGAACCACTTCACCTGCTTCAAACAAAACTTTAGGTCTCGGTTTGCTCACACCCTCTTCCACACGTCGCATAATTGCCAGCGCTTCTTTATCTGAAATAGGTGTAGGTGTTTGGCTTGTGCCTCCAATAAATCCTAGTACTCGGGGAATTGCTCGAATCATGTGCCAGGTTTCGTCGTTCATAACCATATTGACCAAAACATAGCCCGGAAAGAATTTTCTGGTTGATTTTCGCTTTTGGCCAGCACGCATTTCTATCACTTCTTCAGCAGGCACAACCACTTCACCAATCAAATCGGCCAATTGATGATGGTCCGCGCGCGCTTTGATTTCACGCATTACGTACCCTTCATACCCAGAAAAGGCATGCACTACAAACCACTGTTTCTTTTGTTCTTCCACGCTCATATCAACTCAAATGTGTTAGTTTACCGATAGCCCACATCATGCTGGAATCTATCCCCCACAAAACAAAGCCTGCAACCATCACCATGGTCATAACAATCAATGTTGTTTGAGTTGTTTCCTGACGACTCGGCCAAACAACTTTTTCTAATTCAAGCTTTGCTTCTTTTGCAAAAGCAAAAACGGCTTGTCCTGGTTGCGTAAAATACGCCAATCCTAGTGTTGCTACAAACCAAACCAACCAAATAATTGCAATAATTGGTTTGGTAAATTGGAAAGAATAGGTTCCAAAAAAAGCTGCTGCAGTCAATCCAGCGACGCTAACCCATAACAATAAATCATTCATAGTCAATTTTGAATCTTGCATATTACTCATCTTACAACTGGTTGGCAGGCCAGGAGGGAATCGAACCCCCAACCTGCGGTTTTGGAGACCGCCGCTCTGCCAATTGAGCTACTGGCCTAATTTATACTTCGTTTGAAGTATTTCGTTTAACCTGCTGCTCTCATTAAGCAACAGGCTATTATAGATAAATAAGGATACGAAAGCACTATCCTTATTTTATGATTTTTGCAACCACACCTGCTCCTACTGTACGGCCACCTTCACGGATCGCAAAGCGCAAACCTTCAGTCATCGCAATATGTGTATGCAGATTGATTTTCAATAGGACGTTGTCTCCTGGCATAACCATTTCAATCCCTTCAGGTAAATCACAAGTGCCTGTCACGTCCGTTGTTCTGAAATAAAACTGTGGACGGTAGCCATTGAAAAATGGCGTATGTCGACCACCTTCTTCCTTTGACAACACATATACTTCGGCTTCAAACTGCGTATGTGGTTTGATCGAACCTGGTTTCGCCAAAACTTGACCCCGTTGCACTTCTTCACGCTTCGTACCGCGCAATAGAACACCCACGTTGTCTCCAGCACGTCCTTCATCCAACAATTTGCGGAACATTTCAACGCCAGTACAAGTTGTTTTGATGGTGTCGACAATCCCTATTATCTCAACCTCTTCACCTACTTTGACAATACCAGACTCTATACGGCCAGTTACTACTGTTCCACGTCCAGAAATCGAGAATACGTCTTCAATCGGCAGCAAGAATGGTT
>CAIRCS010000118.1 GCA_903877115.1 uncultured Legionella sp. | reverse complement strand
GACAAAGATATCAGCGTCGTTGCGAGCGTTAGCGAAGCAATCCAGTGACGTTTTCTTAGTTCACAGTGATCTGGAGCTTTTACCTCAACGTTAGCCGTAAGGACAAAGATCAGCGTCGTTGCGAGCGTTAGCGAAGCAATCCAGTGGCGTTTCTCTTCGTTCACAGTTTTACTTACCCGCTTCACCTGTCAACACCAAAATCGCTTTTTTTAATTGTTCATCACTACATTCAAAACAACCACCGCGCGCAGGCATCGCATGAAAGCCTTCGGTGGTATGCTGCCAGAGTAATTTAGGATCTTGTTTGAGACGTGCACGCCAATCTTCAGGATGACCCATGCGTGGCGCGCCTAAAGGAATTAAGGGATGTGCCGCGTGGCAAGTGCTGCAAAAATGCTTCACAATCTCTTGTCCTTCACTTTGGGTACCGCGAATCTCATCTAAAAATGCTTGGGGATGATGATGAGCTGCGCTTGCGCCTGTGGATAGAAAGCAGGACAGAGCAAGACCTAGGACCTTACGCACCCGCAGCCTCAACTCCAGCCGTCTCAGTCGCCTGAAAATCCACTAAAATCAATTGCAATCTGCTGCGACCCTGATAAGTATTCATATCCATTTTGTATACGGCATGGATCCATTTCGCACGATGATTCGGCCACATTTTGGTATCAACTTGAAATGCAATCGCATCCAATGGCGCACCATTAGGCGGGAAACTCAAAGTTAATTTTAAATGATGTTGTCCTACCAAGCGTTGATCCAATACTTCAAAAACATTATCAAACAGAGGTTCGGGAAATAATTGGCCCCACGGCCCTGCTTCATGTAATAGTTTTGCCAAATCTTGAGTCAGATCTTTTTGATCTAAAGCACCATCCGTTAACGTAATATTGGCATCCAAACTCTCGCGGCTGAGAAGTGCCGCTATCTGTGCCGAAAACGCGGCTTTGAAAGCTGGCAATGCATCAATATGGAGACTTAAACCCGCTGCCATCGCATGACCGCCAAATTTATCTATCAAGCCTGGATTAGATTTATCAATAGTGGCCAAAACATCCCGAATATTCAAACCAACTACCGAGCGCGCAGATCCTTTCAATTCCGTAGCACTGACTTGCGCGAACACAATGACTGGCCGATGATACCGCTCTTTTAAACGACCGGCCAATACACCAATCACACCTTGATGCCAGCTGGGATCAAACAAACATAAACCAGAAGGTAACCCCCCGCTTTCTACTGTTAATACCAGTTGCTCTAATGCTGCAAGCGCTTGCCCCTTCATTTCTGTTTCTATTTTACGCCGTTCTGTATTCAAAGTATCCAAACGTTGCGCCAAACCCAGCGCTTGTTCCGACGACTCGCTAAGTAAACATTCAATCCCAAGCGCCATATTATCCAAGCGGCCCGCCGCATTCAAACGAGGCGCAATCGCAAATCCTAAATCACTTTCACGCAGTCGATCTGCAACACGCCCTGCTACTGTAATCAAAGCTCCAATTCCAGGACGCGCCATGCCTTTGCGGATCCGTTGTAACCCTTGGCTAACGAGAATACGGTTATTTTGATCCAGACCCACAACATCCGCCACCGTACCCAACGCAACCAAATCTAGGAATTGACTCATATTGGGTACAGCCATTTGTTGCGCTTCAAACCATCCCCGCGTTTGTAAATGACGTCGTAACGCAATCATCACATAAAAAATGACCCCTACACCTGCAATAGATTTACTTGGAAACGGATCATCATTGCGGTTCGGATCTACAATCGCACAAGCTGCGGGTAACGTGTCAGCAGGCAAATGATGGTCCGTAATCAGCACGTCAATTCCAGCTGCATTCGCCGCATCCACGCCTTCAAAACTCGAAATGCCATTGTCTACAGTAACGATTAATTGAGGATTTTTTGACTGAGCCACTGCTACAATACCTGGGGTCAAACCATAACCAAACTCAAAGCGATTGGGTACTAAAAAATCAACATATTGCGCGCCCAAGGCACGCAAAGCGGTCACTGCCAGCGCCGTAGAAGTCGCACCATCCGCATCAAAATCCCCAATCACTAAAATACGTTGTTGCTGCTCCAAAGCAAGGGCAAGGCGCTCACAAGCTTTGTCCATATCCAACAACGTATCAAAAGGCAATAAAGACTGTAAATCTCGATTTAATTCGGCGGCATCTGTGATACCCCGTGCAGAATAGATACGCTGTAATACAGGGTGCAAATGCTCTAAACTGTTTACTGTGCTTAATTGACGACGTTTAATGACCATAAAAATCCTAAAATGATTTATGCACTAAATTACTATATACTTCAAAGCAAATCTACCATTTGTGCAAAACCATGGAAATCCAATTAGAATCAACAGAACCCCATACTATTCGATCTTACAGCGACCACAGTATTCTTGTTTCTGAAAGCACTTTATATCACTCCTGTATCATCAGCAGACAGTCGATCCAAACCACCTGGCCGATTCACACCATTGAAGAACTAACGGTCGATCATTTAGCTGCATTATTACAAGATAAACCGGATGTGATCATTCTTGGGCATACAGGCAAGCCCACCCTTTTGCGGCATATTGCTAGCGAATTATCCAAACAAAAAATCGGCATAGAATGCATGCCCATTGGCGCAGCCTGTCGTACGTTCAATGTATTACTCAGTGAACATCGTGCGGTGGTTTTAGGGATTATTTTGGCACAATGACGTACACCTCGCTACACAATCCGTCTCGCCTCAAATATATTTGGCACCAACTCCAACCGATTCAATAAACGTGACAAACTCGCCATGCCATCAATTTCAATCACCACTTGCATCCGAACCTGATTATCTTTGGGATCAGCATCCGTTTTAAAGGATATAATTTGGGCCGATTCATTGGCTAATAAATTGGTCACATCTTGGAGTAAATGGGGACGATTGAAGGCTTTGATCACAATTTCTACTTTGTACATATCCTGATAGCCTTCTCCCCAATTCACGGACAGAAAGCGCTCTTGCTGTTTTGCATTCGCTCGCGTCACATTCGGACAGTTTTGCTTATGAATCGAAACACCACGCCCTAAAGTAATATAACCGATCACTTGTTCACCGGGTAAAGGTTGGCAACAACGCGCCATATGGGTAAGCAAATTACCCACGCCTTCAATGCGTAAATTGGTTTTACGTGTGGCGACCTGGGGCACGATGCTGTAATTGATCATATGCAGGCTAGGTTCTACCCGCTCACCAGGGGTCAAACGATTCAGCACCTGAGTTAACTTCAAATCCCCACGGCCCAAGGCCGCATACAAATCCTCTAAAGTACGAGCATGATTCATAGGCAAGGCTTCTTGGACTTGCTGGGTTTTAAGCCCCAACGCTTTAAGCTCTTTCTCTAAAAGTTCGCGCCCCTCTGCACAATTTTTATCAAAATTTTGCAGTTTAAACCAATGCAAGACTTTGGCTTTTGCACGTGAAGAGTGTAAATAATGCAAATGCGGATTGATCCAATCGCGCGATGGCTTGCTTTCTTTGCCAGCCAAAATTTCTATTTTATCTCCCGTCTGCAAAATGGTCGTCAATGGCACAATATGACCACTGACTTTTGCACCCCGACAGCGATGTCCCAAATCCGTATGCAGATGGTAGGCAAAATCCAGGACAGTAGCCCCTTGTGGCAGATCTAAAATATCCCCATCGGGCGTAAACACATAGACCCGATCTTCGATACCAGAAGCTTCCATCAATGCCCCGCCATGATGCGCTGCCACGTCTTTATGCCACGCCAAAACCTGACGGAGCCATTCGATTTTACGCTCATGGCTGGCTTTGAATTTGCCAACCCCTTCTTTATACTTCCAATGCGCTGCCACCCCAATTTCAGCCAGATCATGCATGTGAAAAGTTCGAATTTGTACCTCAAATATGAGATTTTCGGGTCCATGTACTGCCGTATGCAGCGATTGATACCCATTCGATTTGGGTTTTACGATGTAATCATCATACTCTTGTGCAACACGTGACCACAGACTATGCACACAATCTAAAACTTCATAACATTGTGCTTCTGTCTCGACTAAGATCCGTACTGCAGTCACATCATAAATTTGAGACAAAGGCACGTTTTTACGCGTCATTTTCCGATAAATACTATGAATATGCTTAGATCGCCCACACACAGAAAAACGGGTCAAAGACAGGCCGGCTAATGCCGTGTTCAGAGTCGCCACAATCATTTGCACGTAGTGATCACGCTCTAGACGTTTCGCCTTCAATTCCTTAGCAATAGATTGATAGGTTTCAGGCTGTAAATAGCGAAATGCCAAATCCTCCATTTCCCATTTAAGGCTTCCGATCCCCAAGCGATT
This sequence comes from uncultured Legionella sp., assembly GCA_903877115.1. GTDB lineage: Bacteria > Pseudomonadota > Gammaproteobacteria > Legionellales > Legionellaceae. The sequence goes on along the minus strand of CAIRCS010000118.1, from coordinate 8,873 downwards.
GGCCAATGGCGCATAAATCGACATCACTTCGGACGCCAATTTTTGGCGTAACGACATAGAAATCGGAGCAGTAGAACGTAACACACAGAGGCGATCCGCCAATTTAATCAAAACGATGCGCACATCATCCACCATCGCCAGCAACATTTTACGCATATTATCGATTTGTAGCTTGCTATGGGGATCAGAAAAATCATAGCCCATTTGCGACAGCGAACTCATTTTTCCGACACCGCTGATCAAATGCGCAATATCTGGGTTCAGATGTTCAGCGATATCATCTATCGCCAATTCTGCATCATGCGCACTGCTATACAAAACAGCTGCTGCTAGGGTTTCTTGATCAACCTCTAATGCAACCAGCACATTCGCCATGGCCAAGCCATGTTGGAAGCAAGATTCTCCGGTTTCAATCGCATGATCTTGTCCGGCCAAATGTCCCAAATCACAAGCTGCACGCAATAAATTAAGATCCTGAAAATGGCCTTTTTCTGCGATTTTTTCTATCCAGCGCTCGACATCAAAACTCCCATCGGAGTGCATAGGGATGCCATCGTTGACTTTGACCATACCGTTCTCTCTTTGAATTAGGGGGCCTTAAAAACCGCAATAGACTCCACATGTGCGGTATGCGGAAACATATCCATCACACCTGCCGCCTGCAATTCATAACCATGGGTATTTACCAATATATCAGCGTCGCGAGCCAAGGTCACGGGATTGCAAGAAACATAGACGATAAGCTCGGGCTTTAAGAGGTCCATTTGTTTGACTACCGCCAATGCCCCAGAACGTGGCGGATCTAACAAGAGTTTATTCACCCCTGTGACCAAAGGATCCGAAACCGCCCAGTCTTCTAGATTACGACAAGCAAATTCTGCATTGGTGACATAATTAGCGCTCGCATTCATATACGCACGCTCAATCATCTGTGCAGAGCCTTCTAACCCGACGACTCGCGCACAATTTTTCGCAAGCGGCAAAGAAAAATTACCCAACCCACAAAACAAATCTAAAACCACATCAGTTGGCTGTAATGCCAATAAACGCAAAGCCAAACTCACCATTTGCCGATTAATACCCCGATTGATTTGGGTGAAATCGTTGGGATGAAAGCGATAGACTATCGAAAATTCAGGTAGGGAATACTGTAAATACTCATCGGCATCCAAAGGATAGAACAATTGCACCGAATCGGGCCCTGCTGGTTGTAGATACAAACGAAAGCCGGTTTGCTCAGCAAAATTGCGCAATTGTATTTGTGACGCTTCCGTCAAAGGCTCCAAATTGCGGATAATCAATGCTACCGCATCCTCCCCTGCCGCCACTTCAATTTGGGCGATACTGCGTTTGTCAGGCAATTCATCTAATACTGCACGTAGCGTATCGATATTGGCATCGACTTCTGCATGGAGAACGGGGCATTGATGAATATCGGTGATAAACCTTGGATTATTTTTTTCACGAAAACCCAGCAAGGTAGCTGACTTTTTTTCTACATAACGCACTGATAAGCGTGCTTTATTGCGGTAATGCCAAACATCCGCCGTCAAAGGCGGCAATATTGCCTGCGGCTGGCAATGTCCAACCCGCGCTAAAACATCGAGCAACAAAGATTGCTTCACATCAATTTGCGCTTCAGCCGACAAATGTTGTAACGAACAACCCCCACACAATGCATAATGCGGACAATGCGGTTCAACACGCTGCGTAGACGGACTGTTCACCGCCACCACATAGCCTTCATCAAAATCTGCTTTACGCCGCGTATAGATAAATTGCACCGTTTCAGTCGGTAAGGCACCTGCGATAAACGTAGTTTTCCCCTCAATCCGCGCAATACCGCGTCCATCATGAGAGAATTTTTCAATCACAGCAGTTTGTGGAATAGAAGGTATTTTGGATTTCGAGCGACGCATGTTGTACAGCCATTCTAAAGAGGATTGGGGTACGCATTTAACCATGAAATGGTTGAGTTAGGAAAGAGTGGTGGGCTTAGGATGTAGTCTATACTGCACGCAGTATACGTTCCGCTCCCACAAATAAATCGTAGGAGCGGGAAGCAAGGAGAGTTTTTATGAACCCAATGATGCAAATGTTGTAACTAGCGTCTCACGGGAGCGCTGAGTTTGTCCAAATTCGTCCATGTCTACTGCCATTTGTTCTTGAACTGTCACACTCGCAAAAGCAATCGGTTTCAAAACACCATTAATAATAAAACTTAAATTATCAGGGGTCAATATATTGCCAGCTTGCTTATCATAAAGCGCTTCCCCAACAGAAGAGCAACGCTGTACTGCTCCCTCAATACTGTTAACGCAAACGTACGCGGCTTGCAAAAAGGTGTACGAAGCAAAACCACTAGCAGCCAGCATTGCAACCGTTAAGAGCAGACCGCCCAAAAGCATAGTAATCTTGAGAGACAGTATTGCAGCAATAATGGTAATAACCGCATACATGGTATTGTCCACGGTATCCTGAGCAAGTTTGCTAACTTCTTGCGCAGATCGCAAAAGACGCTGAAGATCAGTTTTACGAGAATCAAAAGAAGAGTTAGAGTAAATAGAAGCATTATAACTTGCTTCAGCCATCGGCTCCGAACTCAAATGATCATTCATTTTATCAATGATAAAAGCCAAATCACTTAATTGACCTTTACGCACAAAAGATAAGAAAATCCGTTGAATACTCAAAATAAAATTAGGTACTTTCACATCAAACTGGGATTGGTAATTGGTTACCATCGCATTGAAACTACCATCCAATGTACCTGCTTTGATAGGAGTAGTCGTAAAACATACAGTCAACTTATTTGAATAAACTGGCATCGTATCAAAAAATGATTTTTGACGGTCTCTAATTGTGATCTTATTCAACAAAGTCGCGTACAGATAAAATTTACCAAAACTATCTGTCTTTTGACTCTCAATTTTAGCCGACAATTCAGTTAACGCTTGACTTGGCATAATGATCCTCACTTTGCATAAATAGTGTAAAAAAGGAAAGTCCCATAAAGTTAAGACTTGCCTATAAAGCGCACATTGTATAATTGATATTCTTTGTAGTCAATGTTTTTTCAATAAGATTTTTGTGTACCGACCCACGTCATCCCGACTGTGCGAGGGATCCGGCACAAAGCACCGCGCCATAAACTAGGAGATCCCTCGCTATACTCAGGATTACGTTCGAGTAATTACGCCACAATCAACTGAGCAATTTCTAACACCTGTTCAATAATCTTGGGTGGAAGTTTTTCAATAAACTCAGCATGCCGCTGAGTAAAATCAATAGATTTTAGTTGATACACAAGGATAGCACCTCGCGTGTGAATGGTTTTTGGTAATACTACTTCCAATTTAATGCCTCGGATAGTGCTAGTAACCGGTGCAACAACAGCCCTTTTTGTATGCGCATTAAAAGATTTTTTGGACAGAACACATGCGGGACGCCGCTTCATAATTTCTTTACCACTACTGGGATCAAAATCTAGCCAGATAATATCGCCTTGCTCTGGTACGTAAGTCATTCTCGCTCTCTACCAACCGCAGAATCGTCGAGCCATTCCTTATCTTCTTTGTTAAAAGCGAGTTTGTCTTTAGGACTCCCTTCTAATAGATCTTCTAAAGTCTGCTTTTTTATCACCGGTGTTAATACAATTTTATTATTCACAACCGATAAATCTAATTTTGAACCCACATGAAGTTCGAGGGTTTTTAAAATGGCTTTAGGAATACTTACAATATTGGCACCGCCAGATTGTCTAATCACCAAATGCGACATAAACACCTCTTTCATCTATATTGTTATACAATAATATAACAATATATTTTACAAAAGTAAAACTAAAAACCTACAATTTATTAATCAACGCATCCACTTCTTCCGTAGACAATTCGATATGCTCACCCCGACCTAAAAAGCGTGGCATCGTGAAATCACCATAGCGAATCCGAATCAAACGACTGACTTCTACGCCTTGAGTTTGCCACATACGGCGCACTTCACGGTTACGCCCTTCGCTGAGGACCACGTGATACCAAGCATTCGTGCCTTCACCACCGCGGAAGTCCACTTTTTTAAATTTGGCCAGGCCATCATCCAGCATCACGCCTTTGAGCAAAGCCTTAATCACTTCCGGTTTGACTTCTCCATACACACGCACCGCATACTCGCGTTCTAAACCATATCTGGGATGCATCAACCGATTGGCCAACTCGCCATTATTGGTAAAAATCAACAAACCAGACGTATTCAAATCCAACCGCCCAACCTGAATCCAACGCCCTTGCTTCAAATGCGGCAAATGGTCAAACACTGTTTTAGAAAACTTCGGATCGGAACGGCTGGAAATTTCACCAATGGGTTTATGGTAAAGTAATATTCTAGTTTTAGATTGTAATTTGAGCGGATTAGCAATCACGCGCCCCCGAACACTAATTTTATCCTCGGGTCCCGCAGAAGAACCCAAAGTTGCTGTCGCACCATTGACCTGGATCAAACCTTGCTCAATCCACGTTTCCATTTCTCGTCTTGAACCTAATCCAGCCTGACTCAAAATTTTTTGTAACCGTTCAGTACTCATTTTTCCAACCCTCAAATTAGACTTCTTTCGAAACCTTCGTCTTTTGTTCTACTGCGTCGTTATGTACGTTTCTGCGGTGCTCATTTACATGTGTAAACTCCGCTCCTCGAAACGTACATGCCTAGCATTAGAACAAAATACTCGGTTTCGAAAGAAGTCTATTAGCTCTAGTACGCTATCGACTTGATTTTGTCTCCCCAAAATACACCTAATCGAGGGGTGGCATTGTGGGAGGGCTCCCGGCGCGCGCAGCTTGCGAGCACGCTGGGATACCCGCGATGACAGGACCCCGAGGCACAAAATCACATTTTATGCTCGTTTGGGTATGACCCACCTGAGACACAATCAAATTGCTTTAGTAGTCTAAAGACATCGCAGCGCGAATATCCGTCATGGTTTTGGTGGCTTCATCGCGTGCTTGCTCACTGCCTTCTGATACAATGCGTTTCACCATCCCCAAATCCGAATCATAATCTTGAATCAAGCTTTGAATCGGAGCCAGTTCTTTTTGGACTGCCTCGATCACTGGCTGCTTACAATCCAAACAACCAATACTTGCCGAACGACAGCCATTTTCCACCCATTTTTTAACGCTGTCATCAGAATAAATGCCGTGCAATTGCCAGACCGGACAAACAGTGGGTTCCCCCGGATCCGTCCGTTTAACCCGCGCCGGATCCGTAGGCATAGTACGGATCTTTTTTTCTACCACGCTGGGCTCGTCGCGAAGATTAATGGTATTATGATACGACTTGGACATCTTTTGCCCATCCAACCCAGGCATTTTTGCATTTTCAGTCAACAATGCCTGTGGCTCAGACAAAATAATTTTGCCCGACCCATCCAAAAATCCGTACAAACGTTCTTTATCACCAATCGACAAATTAGGTTGTGAATCAATCAACGCCTTAGCAGTCGTCAACGACTCATGACAGCCATTTTGTTGGTACTCCATGCGAAATTCAGAATATAATTTGCTGTTTTTCTTGCCCATTTTTTTAATGGCTTCTTGCGCCAAGGCTTCAAAGTTACGTTCCCGACCATACAAAAAATTAAAGCGCCGTGCCACTTCGCGAATCAATTCAATATGCGCCACCTGATCTTCACCAACCGGCACAAAATCAGCGCGATAAAGTAACACGTCAGCACTTTGCAATAAGGGATAACCTAAAAATCCGTACGTAGACAAATCTTTTTCACGCAATTTTTCTTGCTGATCTTTATAAGAAGGGACGCGTTCTAACCAACCCAATGGCGTAATCATAGAAAGCAGCAAATGTAATTCAGCATGCTCAGGCACCCATGATTGAATGAACAAACGACACAAGCCCGGATTGACACCACAAGCTAACCAATCCACCACCATGTCCCAAATCGAACGCTGAATCAGCTTTGGATCTTCATAATGCGTGGTCAAACCATGCCAATCCGCTACAAAAAACAAACAATCATACTGATGTTGCAGTTTGACCCAGTTTTTAATCACACCATGATAATGACCTAAATGTAATTGCCCACTAGCGCGCATGCCTGAAATCACTCGCTTATTATGACTAAACACTGACATGAATCCTCACTAAATTATCTATCAAACCAACCATGCACATCTCACGAAACCCAAAATTATTCAAAGAACTCTGAATTATCAACATACCCTAATCTACCCCAATCCTAAAAAGGGACTGGGATCTCCCTTACCTGTCCGCAAAACGACCGGCACATCCGTTGTAAAATCCACTACAGTCGTGGGTTCCTGGCTGCATATTCCGCCGTTGATCACCAAATCCACACGATGTCCTAATACATCATAAATGGCTTCTGGCTCACTCATCGGTGCATCAGCACCGGGTAAAATAAGACTCGTACTCATTAATGGCGCAGCGTTACACTCCAAAAGCGCCAAGGTAATCGTATGCTCAGGCACACGTAGCCCCAATGTTTTACGCTTTGGATGCAGCATTAAACGCGGGACCTCTCGCGTTGCATTTAAAATAAAGGTATATGCACCCGGTGTAAAGGCTTTCAGCATCCGATAAATGGGTTTACTCACTTGCGCATAGATCCCTAATTGCGATAAATCATGTGTAACCATCGTCATATTATGATTTTTATCTAACTGTCGTAATGCCTTAATGCGATCCAAAGCAGATTTACATCCCAACCGACAACCAAACGCATAGCCAGAATCCGTGGGATACACAATCAAACCGCCCTCAGCAATAATAGAGACCGCTTGACGCAACAGACGAGCTTGCGGATTATCAGGATGCACTGCAAAAATTTGACTCATTCCCTGTCCCTCCAACCGCACCCCAAGCGCTCCAAATTGGCACGCAGTCATTTGGTAACGATTTTTGGCGACCCAATGCAATGCGTGATAGTCCTTCACCGTGATAATCTGAACCAGATGAAGCTAATAACGAAAATTTTTCACAAAGTTTGGACATTTTATTGATATCATCCGGCATACTTTCTCCAGATACCACTTCGATGCCTGCACCACCCAGATCTTTAAATTCTTGCAGAAATTCATGTAATTTCGTACGAGTCAGCTTATATTTCAAGGGATGAGCAATCACAGCCTGCCCTCCCGCTGCTTGAATCACCTGCACAGACGTCTTTAAGTCTATCCAAGTTACCGGGATATACGCAACTTTTCCTTTTCCCAAATACGTTTTAAACGCAGCTTTGATGTCCCGCACATACCCTTCTTTTATCAGGAGCTGTGCATAATGCGCACGTCCCACTTTGGCATCACCAGCCAATTCACATGTCTTCACATAAGCGTCCGTTATCCCGCAACGCTGCAAAGCTTCACCAATAGCTTGCGCCCGCAAAACACGGCGTTCTTGCTGCTCTATGATAATGGCTTGGAGTTCCGGTGCGTGGACATTAATGTTCAGACCCAAAATATGCACATCATATTTTTTCCACCGCGCGCTCAATTCTATCCCAGGAATAATCCGGATCTTAGGATCTGGTTCCATTTGTTGTAAAGCCAACACACCTGCAACGGTATCATGGTCTGTCAAAGCTAATAAGCTAATCCCAGCCTGTTTTGCTCGTGCCAACAACAAAGCAGGTGACAACAACCCATCGGAATAATTACTGTGACAATGCAAATCAATCATACTGCTCGATGGTTAATTTTATGGATTTATTGTATCATTCTTGCCTTTATAAGTATGCTTAATTTTCCTATGCGCACAAAACTCTTATCTTACGGAGTGCTTTGGCTGGTTTTAGCTCAGATCATGGTTGCACTCAATATTGTAGTGTCCAAATCACTCCTCACCACCATTCCGGTCATTGCCCTCATGACTATTCGTTTTGGCATTGCTACCTTGGTTTTATTGCCCTTACATTGGTTAAGCCCCCAGCGTCACACACCTTTGAAGCAATATTTTACCGCCCTCACACGGAAAGATTGGATATTTTTATTTACACAAGCGCTGTGTGCCGGGGTGTTGTTTAATTGTCTGATGTTAACCGGTCTCGATCATACCGATGCCAACGTCGCGGGGATTATCACCAGTGCACTGCCCGCAATGATTGCACTATTTTCTTGGCTATTTCTAAAAGAAATCATTTCATTCAAAAAAGGTTTGTGTATTCTTTTGGCTACAGCAGGACTTTTAGTCATTGCTTGCGACAAATTTACCACCGTTGGAGACGAGCATTCGTTTTTAGGAGATGCCATTGTATTCCTATCTTTGATTCCCGAAGCAGCTTATTATATTTTAACTAAAATCCATACCAGCAAATTACCGGTTTTTCTCACCTCTTCCTTACTGAATGGTATCAATACGCTCATTCTATTACCCGTTGTATTACTACAACATGGAAACCCTTTAGCTTTGATTTCTGGGCACTGGCTTATCCTGATTATGCTTGGCATCAGTGCCGGATTGTTTTACGTTTTTTGGTTATTTGGCAGTCAACAAGTAGATGGCATGATGGCCTCCCTTTCTACAGCCATCATGCCCATTGCCACTGTGTTATTAGCTTGGTGGCTATTGCACAACGGTTTGAATACTCACGAAACGCTCGGTTTGTCGCTGGTACTTCTATCCATTGCTATTTACGCCCGTCAGTGAAGAGATCCTTCGTCGCAAGCTCCTCAGGATGACGGGTGCGATTACAACATCTAAATGACTATTATATTCCTACTGTGCTCATAGTTTGGTATGATGCCCTTTTTTTACTCAAATAATAATAAGAATCATGCCTAAAGAACGATTGATCCAACATATTTATGATAATCTTGTAAGCGATTTCCCGCATATCGCTG
>CAIRCS010000117.1 GCA_903877115.1 uncultured Legionella sp. | reverse complement strand
TTATATCTCTATTAATTTGCTGACAGTTAAAAATGAATTATTGTTTTTATCTTCGAAACCCTCCTTGGAACATAATCTTATTGAAAACCAGCTATGGCAGTATGATTTAAGCTTTCAACAGGAGTTTTTCTTGCAGAACAGAGCTCAATTGTGGACATCTCTTTATCATGCTGACTATCGAAAGGAATTGCAGTACTACAAACAAGACGTACCTAACCTTAAAACAGGGATCGCAATTCCATCTTTTTTTGAGAAATACCGTGTGGTTTATTCGTTTGGAACGCAAGAAAATGATACAACCATTAAAAGCTATGCCCTCAGTCAGACTGAAGCTTTACAAAAATTAGGTCAATTTTGTTTGCAACGCATAGCAAAAGCAATTCAATTGCCAGTTGGCTTAGATTTTTTGTCGGAAAAAAAACCTGTGTTAACACTTATACCCGTGATCTTTGAAAATGCTTGCATTGTACAAAAAGTGGGATCATGATATGCGTTATGAAAAGATTCTATTTAACGCCAGAAGAAAAAGCGCAACTTGAGCTTCGTCACCAATCTTGTGAAAACAGGAAAGAAGGCGATCGCATTAAAGCTATTTTGCTGCGAACTGAAGGCTGGACTGTTCCATTGATAAGCAGAAGCACTTCGTATTCATCAGTCAACAATTATTCGTCATATTCAAGAGTACCAATCAGGCAAGCTAAAGAATGAAAGTGGCGGTTCATCAGGGCAATTAACAGAAGTTCAAACGCAAGAACTTATTACTCACTTAGAAGCGCACACTTTCCATCATAATCATGAAATTGTTTTGTATGTGAAAGAGCATTTTGGCATTACATATACGATTCCAGGGATGCATAAGTGGCTTCATCGTAATGGATTTAGTTACAAGCAGCCCAAAGGCCTTCCTCACAAAGCAGATCCAGAATTACAAAAGCAGTTTGTGGCAGAATATGAACAACTTAAAAAAGAAATTGATTCAGATGAACCCATTCTTTTCATAGACTCGGTGCATCCAACACAAGCTACAAAACTATCATACGGATGGATCAGAACTGGCAAAACCAAATACGTTGGAACAACGGCTAGTCGTACAAGATTAAACATTGTTGGGGCCATTAGACTGGGATGTATTGCGGAAGCAATCACTTCACAATATGAAACGATTAATGCCAAATCAATTATCGATTTTATGAGTAAAATTCGTTCTCAATACGACTCAAAAACAATTCACGTGATTTTAGATAGGTCTGGATACCATCGAGCATCATTAGTTGCTGAAAAAGCTGCTGCACTCAACATAAAACTGCATTTTCTGCCACCATACAGCCCTAATCTTAATCCCATAGAGCGACTGTGGAAGGTTATGAATGAAAAAGCTAGAAATAACCGATTTTTTAAAAGCGCGAAAGATTTCAAGGAAGCGATCAATAACTTTTTTGATGAAATATTACCAAGAATTGGAAAAGACCTGAATGGTAGAATTAATGACAACTTTCAGATGTTAGAAACATAGCATTTTGAAGTTTCTTGGGTATATTCGCCAAGCCTGTAAATAATCATCCCTACATCTATCGACCTTTCATCTTACTGCGGCACACACGTCCCTAAAGTTTTTCCGAGATTCCCACTCATTACCTGAGCAAAATGTACTCCGTGCTTGTCTGTCACCTTTTTTAAAAAAGTGTGCCTAAGCTTATGTGGAGTAAAATCAAATTTTTCACTTTCCGGCAAAAATGCCAATGCTTGTATTAATACACGCTGACATATTCTATATATATCTAATCCCTTTAAACGTGTCCCATAACGACTGATAAATAATGGCTCCTCAGCATCTGGGCTCTTAGATTCAATATATTGATCCAGAAAATCCCTGGCTTCTTGCGGAATAGGTGCCTTGCTTATAACTCTTTTGCTTTTATGGCGAACAACGTCATGCAATCCTTTATTCTGATATTGATACACATTTAATGTAACCAACTCCGATGCTCGCAATCCTGTCCCCAATAAAGTATAAAAAACTGCTGTTTCTAATAACGGATTTTGATTTTTACGATCACAACTTTTAATTCGTTGCTCACACGCTGATTTCAATCGCATCAATTGTTTAGACGTAAGTCCATTCCAGTCAGGCGCATCCGTCTGCATGTCCTTCACTTGAGTCATCGGATCACCCGCTAATAATGGGCGTTTTTGATGCAGCCATCGACCAACATGACGAATGGTGGCCATAACCCTATTTACTGTGGTTGCTTTGTAGACCTTGCCAGATTTTTCAGAAATCATTTTACATAACATTTTTTGAAATTGCTTGCTCACTGCCAGTGTCCAATTATCGACATGGTCGTGCCCTACTTCCAATTCGAAGAAATTTATAAACTTCTCCATGTCTTTTTTCTTGGCTTGCTCAGTTTTCATCGGAGCACCTTTCACGTGAACCTGGTAGTAAAATGCCAACCATGCGGTAAGAGAGTTGATGTCAAAATGCTCACCCAAAGGATGTAAAGCCTAATGCGGCACTTGCGGTTATCAAGCGAGTTGTTGAGACAATCGAAAATATACTGACATTTCCAAGCATGGGTCGGGCAGGGCGAGTTCCTCTCACGAAAGTGTTGGTCGTTAGCGCAACGCCTTTCATTATCGTCTACCAGATAAAGCAAGATACCTTATACTCGACTTTATGAAAAATTCCCACCGCCGAATCCCCGCGGCGCAGACCGCGGGGCCCATGTACGGAGTTCTAATTTATGACAACAACCAGACTCAATCTGGTGTTTAAGCGGCTAATGAACGCTGACTAATCAAATACGATATTTCCTGAGCAGAGAATTTAACAAAGTCATCGTTAGTTGCGGATTTTGAAAAATGTTGTTTTGTCCCTATTGATCGCCTGATTGCAACAATAATATCAGCAAAGGTTAGTTAACCATTTTTATCATACCAAGATTCGGTATGACTTCAGACTTGGTGAAACGTGTTTGGGAACACAAAAACAAGTTTGTTTCTGGATTCACCGCACAATATAACGTCACCAAACTGGTTTATTATGAGATTTTCAATAATATTCAGCTGGCTGCTGCTCGAGAGAAACGATTGAAGGAATGGAAAAGACAATGGAAAATAGACCTTATTCAAAAAATGAACCCTGATTGGCAGGATTTATACCACAGCATAACTCAGTGAATGGGCCCCGCGGTCTGCGCCGCGGGGATTCGGCGGTGGGAATTTTTCATAAAGTCGAGTTATATATAGTGAGAGTTATTCATACGGCCAGAAAATGGCCCTGATTTTTTACCGACCTAATACTAAAAGGATGCATGTAAACATTATTGTATATAACACATACGACTCCATGATTATTGAAAACATCTTTCATGGGGTTTAGGTGCCGATTGAAACACGCAAAATCTAACATACAACTGTCACACGGCTACTCAGCTAATTAGGAAATTCTACTAGGCAAATGCTTTGATACAAGCAGCCACCAACGCACCTGGCATGATACCAAAATACAGCAATGATAACGCATTG
>CAIRCS010000116.1 GCA_903877115.1 uncultured Legionella sp. | reverse complement strand
TCAATTCTGGGACGTTTTCTTGAACACTCACGCATTTATCACTTTATTAATGGCGGAGATGATGAGTACTGGATTGGCATTATGAGGCTTTGAATAAAGCACTGGCTTTGTTTGGCATGGAAATTAGTCGTTATGACCATCTGGTTACATATGATGGGCTGCCTACTAAGAAAAAGCTTGAAATTCTTACGATTGAGCGGGGGTTGCCCAAAAGTTTACACTCCTTTATTAATGAGATGAAGCAGCAATATACGATTGAAATTGTGCATCAACGTTGTAAACCACTCTTTCATCATGAATACGCTTTAGCAAGGCTTAAGGATGAGGGTTATAAGTTGGCAGTTTGCTCAAACTCTATAAAAAATACCGTTTCTTTAATGATGGAAAAGGCGGCGCTTCAAGGGTACCTGGAGCTTTTCCTTTCCAATCAAGATGTTACCATGAGTAAACCTGATCCTGAAATTTATCTTACGGCAATGAGCAGATTAGGCCTTCAGCCTGACGAATGCATGGTTGTAGAAGATAATGAACATGGAATTATAGCGGGGCGTGCGAGTGGTGCGCATGTTATGATTGTAGAAAACGTTTATGATGTTAACTACCAGAATATTAGAAACAATATAAAAAAAGTTGAAAGTGAGCAAATATCATGAATATCTTGATGCCCTTGGCGGGCAAAAACCAATTTTTCCCCCAATCTGATTATCCTTTCCCAAAGCCGTTGATAGAGTTTTGTGGAAAATCCATGATTGAACATGTTATTGCAAATTTTGAAGCGATTAGGTGTTCGAAGCAATATATCTTTGTCGTGAATGAAGACGACTGTAAGAAATACTATCTGGATAATGTCTTGAGCATGTTAACGAACCATTCTTGCAAGGTAATAAAGGTTCGTGGGGAAACCAAGGGGGCTGCCTGCAGTGCTATGTTGGCCGTTGAATATATTAACAATAATTCTCCTTTAGTGATTGCAAATGCGGATCAGTATTTTGATATAAATTTACAGAGTGTGATCGAAGCATTTTCCAATGCAGATGCTGGTGTTGTTACATTTGAGTCAGTACATCCACGATGGTCCTATGTTCGCTTGGAAGACGATAGCAATAAAGTTGTAGAGGCGGCTGAAAAAAAGCCGATTAGCAAAGAAGCTATTGCTGGATTTTATTATTACAAGCGAGGAGAGTCATTTATATCCGCAGCACAACGCATGATTAAAAAAGATTCTTGCATAGATGGGTTGTATTATGTTTCACCCTCCATAAATGAGCTTGTTTTACAAAATAAGCAAATTCTTGCGTATAAAATTAAAAATGAGCAGTATCACACCTTTTATTCTCCTCAAAAAATACAGGAGTTTGAAAGGAAACACATGCTCGGGGATTAGAGATGAAAAAAGCGCATCTAAACGATATGGTTAAGGGGTGGTTTGTGGGTAACTTCGCTCCTTCTTTATTTAAAACCAATGATGTTGAAGTCGCTGTTAAGCGATACCAGAAGGGAGAGCGAGAGGATAGGCACTATCATAAAATTGCAACGGAGATCACTGTTATCGTGTCTGGTGCTGTGAAAATGAATCAGACTCAATACAGTGCGGGAGATATTATTGCTATAGAACCTTTGCAGTCTACAGATTTTTTAGCATTAGAAGAGACGGTGACAGTGGTTGTTAAACTTCCGGGAGCAAATGATGACAAGTATCCAGGAGAGTTTGTATGTTAAATGTTGTGATTCCGATGGCGGGTGTGGGGAGTAGATTTGTAAAAGCAGGATATCAAAAACCAAAACCGTTTATTGATGTTGCCGGCAAACCGATGATCATACGTATCTTGGAAAACTTGCATTATCCCGGGGCTACTTACTATTTGATTGGGAGAAAGGAGCACTTAGAGCAAGAAAGAGAACTCGTCAAAGAAATAGAAAGGACTTACAATGTAACATTTATCTCTATTGACAAGCTAACGGAAGGTACGGTGTGTACCGTTTTGTTCGCGAGACAGTATATTAATAATGATGTTCCTCTGTTAATTGCTAATTCGGATCAAGTGGTAGATTTAGAGATTGCAAAATATGTTGATGATTGTTTACAGCGCTCCTTGGATGGTTCCATATTGACGTTTATTGATCAGGATAAAGATCCAAAGTGGTCATTTGCTAAAATAAATTCGCAAAGCCTAGTGATAGAGGTCCAGGAGAAAAAACCTATCTCGGAGTTTGCAACTGTTGGTATCTATTTTTTTTCTCAAGGGCAATATTTTGTAAATGCTGCGATTGATATGATTATCCAAAATGATCGAGTCAATAATGAATTTTATACCTGCCCTGTATATAATTACCTGATAAAGGCAGGCTATAAGATTGGGGTTTATAACATCGATGCTAAAGCGATGCACGGACTTGGAACGCCAGAGGATCTCGATTGTTATATCACGCAATGAGTGCCGTATAGGGAAAATATCTATGTTGATTAGTTTTGTGGTTACTTCTTACAATCGGCGCCAACAAATTGCAGTGGCCATTGATTCTATACTTAATCAGCCTCAATCTGAAAGTTTGGCTGAAGTTATCATTGTTGATGATGCTTCTCTCGATAATAGTAGAGAGTATATACTTTCTAAATATGAGGGCCATATAAAACAGAAGTTAGTTAAAGTTATTTTGCTTAAAAAAAATCGCGGGGTTACTGGTGCTAAAAACGAAGGGTTTAATCATGCGAGTGGCGCATGGGTGGTGTTTCTGGATTCTGACGATTCATTATTACCCTGTCGGCTGCTTGAGATGAGTGAAATTTTGAATACAAATAGCTCTAGACCTATCGTTTTTTCAATCGCTGGTGGCCTAAAGAGTGTCTATTTAAAGGATTGCCCAGTAAACGCCGTTTTAATGTGTAGAAGAAGGAGTCCTTCAGGTGT
>CAIRCS010000115.1 GCA_903877115.1 uncultured Legionella sp. | reverse complement strand
TGACGCAATGAAGACTCAGTTAGCACACAAGGGATACTTATTATTACTTTCGTGCCGAGCAAATTATATGCTAGGCAACAGAGGTGAAGGTATTCTAACTTGGACAGAATACGTTGTCATGGCTTATAATTATGCATTATTAGTCCATTATATTAAAAATCATAGTGAAGATTTATCTATTTTGAAAATATATCTTAATCGCTCAAAAGAAGATCAGTCGTTATGTCAATTTCCAGATTGTGATTTAAAAAAAGAATATCAAGGATTTTGTACTATACATAAAATATGGATAAAAATCTGGACGAAGAGACAAGTAAATCATGTTGGCACACTTACTGAATCTGAACTACGTGGAATTATTGATGCAGCAGGATACACAGAGTTGGAATGTATTATCACAGGACTTAATTCTAAATCTACACCATCAACTCATTCATATTCAGGCAATAACTTATCTTCTATGTCAGTCAACGAAAACATAATTGCCTCTTGTCACCTGCTTATGGTATATCATTAGGCTATATCATAAAGGGTTTTAAAGTTTTTTGACAGGAGCGATGATGGATAAAGGGCATTTTAACACGCGAGTGATTCATGCGGGATCACAAGAAGACAAAAGTACTGGCGCCGTGATAACCCCTATTTATGCCACCTCAACCTATCGACAATCAGGACCCGGCGTTCATCAAGACTATGAATACTCTCGCACGAAAAATCCCACCCGGACTGCCTTAGAATCCTGCATGGCCAATCTAGAGTCAGGCAAACATGCTTATGCCTTTGCTTCAGGCATGGCTGCCATTCATACCGTAATTGAATTGTTGGCCCCCGAAGATCATGTGATTGCAACAAGCAATCTGTACGGAGGCACGTTCCGCTTATTTGAAAAAGTGAAAAAACGGAATAGCAATTTGATGTTTTCTTATGTAGACGCCAGAGACGTCGCCAATATCGAAGCCGCCATCACCCCCAAAACCAAAATGATCTGGATAGAAACACCCTCCAACCCCATGTTACATCTTTCCGATCTGCAAAAAATAGCAGAATTAGGTAAACGGCATAATATCATTACGGTCGCAGACAATACTTTCGCTTCTCCATGGATTCAACGTCCAATAGAATTTGGATTTGATGTGGTTGTTCATTCTGCTACAAAGTACTTAAACGGTCATTCTGATGTGATTTCTGGGATCACTATAGTAGGAGACCGCGCTGACCTTGCTGAACAAATTGCTTTTCTCCAAAATTCTTGCGGCGCTATTGCAGGACCTTTTGATTCATTTTTAGTATTACGTGGGTTAAAAACATTGGCTTTACGGATGCAGCAACATTGCGAATCGGCAGCGTATCTTGCCGAATGGCTAGAACACCACCCTGCGGTCAAAACCATCATTTATCCTGGTTTGACTTCACACCCTCAGCATGCTTTGGCCCAAAAACAAATGCACGGTTTTGGAGGCATGATCACGATTGTACTCAAAGAAGGTTTAGAACAAGCCAAACGATGCTTGTCGCGATGTGAATTATTTACGTTAGCCGAAAGTTTGGGCGGAGTAGAAAGCTTAATTGAGCACCCTGCTTTGATGACCCATGCTTCTATCCCAATTGAAGATCGGATCAAATTAGGCATCGAAGATGGCTTGCTGCGTTTATCAGTAGGCATCGAACATGCAGAAGATCTAAAAGCTGATTTAGAGTATGCTTTAAAATAAGCATTGCTATCGTTCGAATTTATTTTTGATCAGTTAAAGATAAAGAGTTCCGCTTGCTGACGCGCGCAGCTCTGATAATTTTTCCAAAAAAATTAAGCAAACCTTATCCTAACGACGATATACCAGTAACGCGTTGATGGTAAACCCAGCAGCAGAGTACCAAAGCATCGCGCAAAAAATGGCAAAATAATGATTAAAATGATAGACACTGATCATCTCATACTCAATTAGTTCCACAATGCCTAAATTAGAAAAATTGATTAGAAAAAATAGGATTAAGCGCTTAGTAATATTGCCAGACACCCGAAACGTGAACTTCAAATTCATATAAAAACTGTATACAATCGCTACGCCATAGCCCAAAACTGTGTATTGCAAATAATGCAAACCCAAAGCTGCACCGATATACATGAATGTAAAACACACACTCATATTAGTCAGCCCAACCATTAAATAGCGTACAATACGCATATGAGGAGAAGTCATAACATAATGCAACAAGCGCGTTATCAACAAGATATGTTTATTCATGCATTCAACAGATATATTCTAGAAGTCACAGGAGACAAAAGCGGATAGTAACATTAATCCACTTCCATAGACAAATCGTAACACGTCAGTTTGTCGTACTAATAAAATTTGCTTTTCAGTAGTATTTTATGCTGAAATAGATCATTATAAGATATGCATACTAGCATGGAACTCTATGCAAGCCATCATTGAACATTATTTCGAAGAGCGCCTTACTTTGAGTCCCGGAGATGGTGCGCCACCCGAATTGCGCCATGCCATTGACGAAACATTATCTTTACTAGATAGCGGTAAATTACGCGTTGCAGCCCATATTGAAAACGAATGGGTAGTAGACCAATGGCTAAAAAAAGCTATCTTACTGGCCTTTAGACTCTATCCCAATCAAGTCATTACGATGGGCGGTAACTCTTCTTGCTACGATAAAATTCCCTTAAAATACGAACACGTTACCAAACAAGAATTTCACGACCAAAACTCACGAATAGTGCCAGGTGCCATTGTGCGTTATGGTGCGTATATAGGTCAATCTGCCGTATTAATGCCGTGTTTTGTTAACATTGGTGCTTATATTGACGATGGTGCCATGATTGATACCTGGGCTACCGTGGGCTCTTGCGCGCAAATCGGTAAAAATGTACATCTCTCAGGCGGCGTAGGAATTGGCGGTGTTCTAGAGCCATTACAAGCCAATCCCACGATTATTGAGGACAATTGTTTTATTGGTGCACGCTCTGAAGTGGTTGAGGGCGTTATCGTTGAAAAAAACTCCGTTTTATCTATGGGTGTTTTTATTGGCCAAAGCACAAAGATTTATAATCGTATGACTGAAGAAATCACTTATGGCCGCGTTCCCGCCGGATCCGTCGTAGTACCAGGAAGTTTACCCGGCAAAAATGTAAATCTTTACTGTGCTGTTATTGTAAAACAAGTGGATGAACAAACCCGCTCAAAAACGAATATCAACGAATTATTACGAGACGTCGATTGGGACAAATCGCTGAGCACATAACAGCAATCTTAGAATCATTGATTGCTTGCCCCTCCCTTACGCCTGAAGATGCTGGCTGCCAAGCTCTGATGCTTGATTTTCTGCAAAAATTAGGTTTTCGCTGTCAAATATTCAATTGTCCTCCCGTCGCTAATTTTTATGCAGAATATGGAGAAGGCGATACATTATTAGTATTTGCCGGACATACAGATGTGGTGCCCATCGGTGAACCCAGTCTATGGCATACCAATCCTTTTACCCTAACTTTAAAAGATGATTACGTATATGGGCGAGGCGTAGCAGATATGAAAGGTAGTCTAGCCGCCATGTTAGTCACTGCTCAACGTTGGGTCGAACAACACCCTAATTGCGGACGTTTGGGTTTTCTAATCACTTCTGGTGAAGAAGGTGACGATTATGCTTGCGGTACGCCCTACGTCATGGAGCACTTATACAAACAAGGCAATAAAATCGATTTTTGTATTGTGGGAGAACCGTCTAGTACCCGCTATGTGGGCGATATGATCAAAATTGGTCGGCGTGGTTCTCTGTCTGGTAAACTTCAATTGCAAGGTAAGCAAGGACATGTTGCTTATCCGCATTTGGCCAAAAATCCCATTCACATGGCAGCCCCAGCTTTGGCAGAATTGAGCACTATTATTTGGGATCAAGGTTCAGAGCATTTTCCGCCTACCTCTTTACAAATTACGCATGTCCACGCTGGTGGCCAAGCAGGAAATATCATTCCCCAAGATCTCCACGTGCATTTTAATGTGCGCTTTTCGCCCAATCATACCGCAGAGAATTTAAAAAAACAGATTATGGACTGTTTTGCACGACATCAGCTTGAACCAACCATTGAATGGACCTTAAGTGGCAACCCATTTTTAACTCGGACAGGAAAGTTATTGGAAGCTTGTCAGAACGTCATTCGCAAACATACTATGCAAACTCCCGAATGCTCAACAAGTGGCGGAACATCTGATGGTCGCTTTATTGCACCGTACGGAGTAGAAGTCGTTGAGTTAGGGCCCAGCAACCAAACCATCCATCAAATCAATGAATCGGTCGCTTTGGGTGATTTGGTTATATTGGCTAATCTATATTACGATATTGCTTGCGCGCTATTAAAGACCGAGTAGGCCCAACACCAGAGCTTCGTTGAGCCAAAGCCCAACCTAGGCAATCAACCGGCTATTACACTCTCTTCAACCGTCTCAACTCGAATAGGATCCTTAATCGACTCATCCACAACCTTCACTACGCATGCGTCTGACCACACATTCAAAGCGGTTTCAATCATATCGATCACGCTATAGAAAGGTAAAATCAAACCCATCAAGGTAATCGGTACCGACATGCTAGCTAATAAGCTCATGCTTAAGAAAAAGCAACCCATAGGAACCCCTGCATTACCAATAGCCGAAATAGTGGCAATCACCACCCACATCGCCATGGTAGTAAAGGACAGATGCACACCATGATTTTGGAGTAAATACACTACAGTTGCGAAAATAAATGCAGCGCATCCATTCATATTTAAACTGGTACACAAAGGCAACACAAAACGGCTAATTTCAGGCCTAACATTCAACTTCGTTTCCGCGGTACTCATCGTCACAGGCAAAGTCCCAATTGACGATTTCGAAAAAAAGGCCAACGACAAGGCCGGCATCATGCGCTTCATCATAGTAAATGGCGCAATGCCCTTCCATTTCAACCACAGCGGTAAAATAACCAGGCCTTGCACAACATTAGCAAGAACCACCACTAATAAATATTGTCCTAAGCCTTTCAGTTCCGCGCCTTGGCGGAATTGGATCACCGTTGTCGTAATAAAACCAAACAAACCAATAGGAATCACGGCAATAACCCAACGCGTTAATACCATAAATAAACCATGCGCGCCTTTAAAAAACTGGGTAATTGTCTGTTTCGCGTCTTCATCGGGAATAAAGCGAATGGCAATCCCAAATACAATACCCAATAAGAGGACAGAGATAACCTTACTCTCCAAGAAGGGAGAAAAAATATTAGTCGGAATCAAAGTGCCCAAATGTTCAAAATAATTCATTTGTTGAACAGGCGTCGACACTGCTGCATGCACACTAGTCGTCATGGGTTCAGGAGAAATCAATAGATATAAAACAAAACTAACAGCGGCAGCAATAAAGGTGGTTGCCAACGTATAACAGAGTGTGCGCCGCCAAACCGTTTTCATCATGCCTTGCGAGCAGTAACTAGATAATGTCACAATGATGGACAGAGCAATAATCGGCAAGCTCATACATTTAAACACGCGAATAAAGACATCAGCGATCACCAAACCCAACGATTTGAATAGCGCAATATCCGACATCCCGGCAAAAATCCCGAGGCCCACCATTAATAGATAAATAAATGGTGTACTCATAGATAAGGTTTTTTTCTGCTTACTCGGAACACACATAAAATCCCACACCTTATTTATACAAAAATTGTACAATAAAACCGATATTCTACCATAATTTCAAAAACTGTCAAATTAATAGCAGTTTAAGCGGGGCTCACGTCACAACCATTCGGGCTGAGGAGTCGCTTGCGACGTCTCGAAGATTTTTCAATAATCCCAAGCTTAGAGACAGCGATCTCGCGCTTCCTCAACTCGAACAGATCCAATCAATTAAGAAAGTTTCTCATTAATTTTCTGTAATTCCTGCAGGATCGATTCCAAATTCTGATTCATACGGTGCGCTTCATTGTACATCAACACATATTCTGCGGGTTTCACCATACTGGGTACTGTTATATTCATCGTCATCAAGAGTTTATACAGATCACTATCCCTTACAACGCTATGTATAGCCGCAATATCCCAAGGTTCTTGTTCTGAATCCTGGTGGACCGTAACAGAAGAAAAAGCCTCTGCAAGCAATGGATTTGAAAGCGTGACATCAGATGAGTATGCATAAGAGGTTTGCAGACTGGCAAATAAAATCGAGCTTAATACTAATTTTTTCATGGTGTTGTTCCTTATGCATATTATTAAAAGCAGCTCAAATTTACCATATCCATGCCACAACCACTATCACACCCCTAGCAAAATTGTGTAAAAAAAATTTACGTGAAGGATCGAGGTTTAGCATGAATCCTGCTACTATTCACATTAAACAAGAAATTAATACAAGGTGTTGTGCATGGATATTATTAACCTAGATTTTGAAGAACCTTTGACGTTATTGATTGCGGGACAAAAAATTCAATTGGTTGCGTTTAAAACACCCGAAGCCGGCAATATAAAATTTGGAATTGATGCACCAAGAACGGTACAAGTCCATCGAGAAGAAATATACCAAGCGATTAAACAAAAAAAAGGTCAAAATGATTAGACCTGTAAAACAAATTCATCTCATCGCTATTTTGGCCACTCTTTCTATTGTTTTATCAACAATAACCATAGGGCTGAATTCGCAAGTTTTTCATTTTACTGGGAACAATTATTGCCCACCTGAGATTTATGAAACCAGTGTTTTATTGGTTTTGCTCTTTTTAGGTGCTTATAGTCGCGGCGGCTTAGACAGCCGATTGACAAAGACATTCATTTTGATGCTCATTTATTTTGGAGTCTTAGCAGTCGTAATATTGGCTACAGATGCAGTCCAATATACGCCCTTTACACCCATTGATGAGAGCATTGTAAAATTGGAACCGTTCGACATCGTACCCATCATTGCTTGGACTAGACAACACGAGGGCTTAAAAAACATATTGGCTGAAATTTATAACTCTCTTAGTTTAGAATTAATCATCATCCCCTGTTTGCTAATCGTGAGTTTAAGACGCGCACATTTATATGAGTATTTGATTTTAATTCTATTTACAGCACTCATTGGTTTCGGGTTTTATTATTTTTTTCCTACTACAGCTCC
This sequence comes from uncultured Legionella sp., assembly GCA_903877115.1. GTDB lineage: Bacteria > Pseudomonadota > Gammaproteobacteria > Legionellales > Legionellaceae. Next base: position 8,468 of record CAIRCS010000115.1, on the reverse strand, counting down.
CGCATCTAATCTGCACTCTGAATATTTTGCCTCTTATCAGCGCGCAACCGGTATCAAATTTCACGAGATTCACAATCACATCCCGCCTAGCACTATTGAAGGCGGATTGGTCTCATTTCCGTCATTTCATGTGATTTGGTCATGGCTAAATCTATATGCCATTCGCTCTTTTCGTTTATTATTTTGGATCTTATTGCCCTACAATATGTTGATCGTTTTCTCCTGCGTGATGCTTGGCTGGCACTACGTGTCGGATATTTTCGGCAGTTTGGTGGTGCTTATCTGCGCACATGGATTCTGCGTAATGCATAGGGCCACCGCGAAACGGAGCGAAACCCGTAGCGAAAATCATGCCTGCATCCAATAAATCTGCATCGGCCACCACACCTTCATCCAAACACATTCGTGATTCTTTTATCATCGTAGCAATTAAACGATCTGCCAATTCAGGATGTTTTTGACCCAGCGCCACATGCTTTTTGACAATTTTTCCTTTGGCATAGCGATAGAATCCTCCAGTTTTCGATTTACGTCCAAGATGCCCATCTGCCACTTTCTTTTGTAATGTTGCGGGGACTATGCCGCCGAAATGCGCTGTCAAATTTTTTGCTACAGCCAAACAAATATCTAAACCCACCGTGTCGGCTAATTCTATGGGGCCCATCATCATCCCAAATGCACATGCCGCATCATCGATCACCTCCGGCAAATACCCTTCTTCCAAAAGTTGGACGGCCTCTAACAAATAAGGCATTAACACTCGATTAATCAAAAACCCTGGACTCGATGTCACTGGCAACGGCAAGCGCCCGATTTGATTCACAAAACCGCAAGCGCGTTGAATCATGTCTCCAGATGTTTTTTGATCATAAACGACTTCTACCAATTCCATTTTAGCCACAGGATTAAAAAAATGAATTCCGATCAAACGTTGCGGTTTTTGCATGACACGATTGATTTCATGCAGTGGAATACTGGACGTGTTGGTCGCTATAATTGCATCGGCGGGTGCTTTGGCTTCTATTTCTTTCATCAACGCTTGCTTCACATCTAATTGCTCAAAAACAGCTTCAATCACCAGATCAGCACGTTTGAGACCAGCACCCTCCGGATCAGGGATCAAGCGATCCATCGCGGCTTGAATCAACCTGGGTTTACGTAATTGTTTGGTATATAAAGTATGAGCACGTGCAATCGCGGGCGCAATCCGCTCTACATTCTGATCTTGTAACGTCACTTGCAATCCGCGCAAAGCACACCAGGCGGCAATGTCCCCACCCATGATACCCGCCCCAATTACATGCACTCTCTCAACAGCACCTTGTGTTTCTTTTGCAAAACCTTTTAACCGCTCGCGTAACAAAAAGACTCGAATTAAATTATGAGCCGTATCAGAACCCGTAATCAATTTTTCAACTGAATCCGCCTCTTTCAAATAAGCACGCTCATCAAATCCACCCTCTTTTTGCCATAAATCAATCACAGAAAATGGTGCTGGATAATGCGCTTTGGCAACTTTTGTGGCCACCATATGACGCAAGCCTTTCGCCATCAGCGCTCGCATCCAAGAAATTTTACTCAAAGCATGCAACAAAGTAGGCTGATGACGTTTTGGTTGCGTCCGCATAATATGCTCTGCTGCTCGTTTTAGTTGGCGTTTTGGCACCATATCATCAATAACACCTAAATATTTGGCACGTTTCGCAGGTAGCGCTGACCCAGTCAAAATAACTTCTGACAACGCTTGAAATCCACCGATCAACTTCGGCAACCGCACTGTCCCACCCCATCCGGGGTGAATACCTAATTTTATTTCAGGCAAACCAAGACGAGACTCTTCTGTGGCGAGCCTATAATCACAAGCCAAAGCCAACTCCAATCCCCCACCCATACAAAAACCATCAATCATGGCAAGGGTTGGGATTTTCAATCCTTCCAAACGAGCAAAAACCGTTTGACCTTTACGTAAAAAATCGACAATTTGTTTATGCGTCTGAAAATAGGCAAATTCATGGATATCCGCGCCAGCAATAAACCCATGTGCTTTAAGAGAGTAAATGACTAAGCCAGTACACTCTTTTTTATGACTCAAATCTTGTAGAATGACATTCAATTCATCCAAAACCTCATGATTGATTGTATTAACCGCTGCATGCTGCCGATTCAATCCTAACCATATGATATGTTGTGCATCGCATTTCGTTTCCCAATGCTTAAATTGGCTCATGATTCAGTCACCTCGGTTATTCTTTCCACGTACATTGCCCCACCCTGGCCCCCACCAATACAAATTGACGCCATACCACGCTGACCACCCGTCTGGGCCAAATGAGTTAATAGATGTAACACAATGCGCGCACCACTGGCGCCAACCGGGTGCCCCAATGCAATCGCACCACCATTGGCATTCACAACAGATCTTGAAGGCGAGCCGTAGGGCTTTTTGGCCCCCAATTCTTGCAAACAAAAATCCGGATCGTCCCACGCATCAAGGCAAGCCAGTACTTGGGCAGCAAACGCTTCATTGATTTCCCATGCATCAATATCTTTAGGTTTGAGATGTTGTCTTTCTAATATAGGCGTCGCGGCATACACAGGCCCTAGCCCCATAACCGCGGGGTCTAATCCAGCCCATTGCGAATCGATAATCCGCCCTATGACAGGTAAACGATATTTTTTTACTGCCTCTGCGCTGGCCAAAACTAATAAACAAGCCCCATCGGTAATTTGCGAACTATTCCCCGCCGTTACCATCCCATAAGGACGATCAAAAAATGGTTTTAATTTACCGAGACCCTCAATGGTACTGTCTTTTCGGTACCCATCATCCTCCTGATAAACACGCCCTTTGTTATCAATAATAGGGACAACTTCTTCCATATGACCGGCAGCATAGGCTTGTGTCACACGTTGATGACTGGTATTTGCAAACTCATCCATTTGTTGCCGCGTAATTTGAAATTGATAAGCAAGATTTTCTGCTGTTTGTCCCATGCTGAGACTCACTATGGGATCATTGAGGCCGCGCAATAGCCCTATCACTGGTGCAAAATAGGCTGGACGTAATTGTGTCAATAATTTAGCTTTTTGCGCAAAAGTTTTAGCGGCCGACCAAAATCCGAGCCATGCAACCATTTGTTGATTAAGTAGCACAGGGGCATGGCTCATCGCTTCCGTGCCACCCGCCAAAATAAGATGGCTCCGCCCACTGGCAATTTGCATAGCTGCGCTGTCTAATGCTTGCATCCCAGAAGCGCAATTACGCATCACGGTATAGGCAGGTACAGCGTCTCCACATCCCAAGCGTAATGCAATGATTCGAGCAATATTGACTTCGTCAGGACCTGCCATCACACAACCGATCACGACTTGGTCGAGATCTTTGGGTAAAAAAGTCTGGCGCTTCAATAAAGAACGCCCTGCTTGAACAGCCAAATCTGAAGCATAAAAAGGCCCAATACCTTTGGCTTTTAAAAACGGAGTACGCAAGCCATCTACCACATAAACCGCTTTGCCACTCAGATTTGAAGAATGCTTCATGGTAGGACCTCCTTGCCACTCCGAATAATCTTTATAAGATAACAGTATTCTTATTTGATCCGCAAACATTTCCTGATATACTTCGCAACTCAGATATACGAAGACAAGATTATTTGTCTGAGTAACTGGAGAGATGGCCGAGTGGTCGAAGGCGCTCCCCTGCTAAGGGAGTATGGGACAAAATCTCATCGAGGGTTCGAATCCCTCTCTCTCCGCCACAAAAAAATGCGCCCGTAGCTCAGTTGGATAGAGTATTTGGCTACGAACCAAAGGGTCGGAGGTTCGAATCCTTCCGGGCGCACCAATTTATCAAGGCCTAAAGCGTGTTTTCGAAAAGTTAAAAAAGTGGGTGTAGCAAATTTGTCACAATTTTTCACCCACATTTTTAAGCCGCACCAAAATCACCTCTTAATTTCATGAAACTAATTCGATCAGCAGCGTCACGTAAATGTTCACTGGAAAGATGCGCATAACGTAGCACCATTTCAAAACTTGACCACCCACCTAACATCTGCAGTTCTTGCAAACTCGTTCCATTTTGTACATGCCAACTTGCCCAGGTATGCCGCAGATCATGCCAACGAAAATTCTCTATTTCAGCCCTCTCTAAAGCATTTCGCCATGCTTTAGTATTGCATTGTCCTATCGAGTTGTTTTTATAGGTAAAAACAAAACGTGGATGCATGCTAGCACGCGCATTTAGCACAGCCATGGCGTTGTCATTAAGCGGGACAGCAATAGCTTTTTTAGTTTTAGCCTGATCTGGTTGTATCCAAGCATGACATTTTTTTAAATCTACATCTTGCCATTGTAATTCGGTTACATTGGATGCACGCAATCCAGTTGCCAAAGAAAATGCTGCCATATCTTTTAGATGAGGCGGCAATTCTTTAAGTAGCCGGTTCGCCTCCTCCAAAGTTAGCCAGCGTATACGCTGCTTTTCGACATACCGCATACGAATGACAGGGAGTTTATCAAGCCACTCCCATTCATTATGAGCTTTCCTCAGTAAAGCCCGCACAATCTCAAGCATACGGTTTACCGTAGTAAGACTGACACCATCTGCTTCTCTTCTACACGCAATATCTTCAATCAGATCTCGAGTCATCTCATGCAAGTGAACATGCCGAAGATGCAGGTCCAACCATCTAAGATGCACTTTATCTGATTCAATACTACGTTTATGTTGATTTTCACGTAACCATCTCACCACACCATCTCGCCATGAGTAAACCAGCTTATTATCAAGTTTGGTTACACTCCAAAGTTCGGCTTTAAATTTATCATGAAATTCTTGAGCTTCTACCTTGTTGGCAGTCCCAGTGCTTCGTTGTACTCTTTGTCCATTATGGGAGAAACTGACCCACCAGACCTTATTCCTTTTGTAAAGCGCCATTGTTCCTTTCTCCTAATAACAGCGCCTTGCGATGTAACACGCTCAGGATACTGAGAACGCATATACAACACAAGATCTTGCTCGATAAATCGCCAACTACGACCAACTTTTACACCAGGAAGTTTGCCAACCATCACTAATCTTCTAACAGTTTCTTTATGAGCCCCCAGAAATTCTGCAGCTTCCTCAATATTGAATGTTTTCATCAGAAACCTCTTGGGTTATGTAATCCAGGTAATTTTAATTCAAGAATCGCATGATATAGTTTCACCAATTGCAGCTCTGATGAAAAATGGAGAAACCTCTGATCCCAGAATATCGACGTTAAAAAGTATTTCTGATTACTTTAATGTATCAATTGATGCATTGATTGAACCAAATACGATGGCTCCAAATGAATTTATTAACCAATCTAAACTTGTCTTTCTTCCAGTGTTTGATTGGGAATCCGCGAAGAACAAAGACAAACTTGATTTAACACAATGGCAAACTTGGATACCTGTTACCATTGGAAAAAACGAGAAAATTAGCCCTAATGCCTTTGCTTTAGACAGCCGACCTTCTATGTACCCTCGATTCCTCCCGGGAACTATTTTTATTTTGGATCCAGATTTAACACCGATGGATGGTGATCTGGTATTAGTTAATTTACGTGACAATAATGAGTTAACTCTGAGGGAATTATCAATAGATCCACCAGATTGGCGACTACATCCCGTTACTCAAAGTACAGCTACATTGAATTACTCCAAGGAAAGCCATGAAATCATAGCAATTGTTTTTTTGACTCTTTTTCATAATAGGAAAATGCGTCCCGTACACACAGAGAGGTAAATAAAAGTGTTGATAGAGCCACTGAAAAGGACTTTTTCGGATCTATTCGACAAAACGTTTAAAAAAACGGCTTCTGATAATAATTTTATTTTATACAGAATTGTTGATTCGAGTACTGAAAATGGTGAAGAGCGCTATAAATTACAGTGTACCTACACAAAAACCATCCTCGACCTGAGTATTCAAGAGATTGTTTTTGACTTAGATATTTTGCACGGCCTACATCCTATCCAAGGATGCTTTGTGGGCATTGAGTTTGCAAAAATTCTTAAAGTAAATGCACATAATCCTCAATTTAGTGAGCAATACCAAAAAATCACAACAACTTATGCTATTTGTCGAGCCTGTGAATATAGTTTGCTCTACCAAGACCGCAAAGGATTTTTAGGCTTTGAATGCAAGCAAACAGGAGAACAGTTTGTTATGGATCCCAGAGATATCGCTTTATCTAAGGAATCCATAGAAAAATTTGATACTGCACATGCTTTTCAAATTGGGGTACTAGCGGGGCTTAAATTTGAAAACCCCAAAATTCAGCATGAAAATGCGCATAAAAAAGCAAAAATTTCTTATCTTCGATTAGTGGAATGAGCCTGGCATGATTAAAGATTCGCAGACAAAAGAACTGATTGAAAATCCGAAGGGTTATAAAGTACTGGTATATATCAGCATGTTTTATATGAGCATCATGCTATGTAATGCCATTTTAACTAATCGCTATATTGGCAACGATACTTTATTTGTTCTGGGGGGAACGTTTACCTCGCCATTAGTATTTATTTTAGATGATATTATTGCTGAAATTTATGGATACAAAATAACCCGCTCCGTTATATTAACAGGGTATCTGGCTCAAATGCTTTTTGTGGTTGTTTGCCAATTAGCACTCATAGCCCCCCACCCATCTTTTTTTAATCAGCAATCAGCATATAATTCCGTATTAGGGTCTTCGCTGCTTTGGATAAGTTTTAGCGGATGTGTTGCGTACGTCCTCGCAAATTTGGCGAATTCACGTATTTTATCTAGATGGAAAATTCTAATAAAAGGCCGTCATTTCTGGCTCAGAAGTATTGGATCATCCATGTTTTCAGAAGCATTTTATTCGTTAATAGCCATCGCAATGATGGAAATCACATCCATCTCAATAACAAATATCCTACAAGTAGCAGCAATTAGCTTTTCTATCAAAGCAATTTATAGCATTTTGTTAGCAGTACCTGCCAATATTTTGGTAAACTACCTGAAAAAAATTACTGGAATTGATGTTTATGACTTTCCTAAAAAGTTTACTCCATTCAAATATTCCCAAAATACAGAAGAGTCCATCATATGATTAAAGAAATTGTTTCTGGAGGCCAAACTGGCACCGACCAAGCCGGGCTTTTGGTTGCACACGAATTAGGAATTGCTATTGGAGGCTACTGCCCAAAAGGCGGTTTAGATGAAGAAGGTAAATGTATTCTCGATCACTATCCCTCCTTACTTGAAGCAAGCACGCCTAATCCAGATGAGAGAACTCGCCTAAATATAGACCACTCTGATGGAACATTAATTGTTGTCCCAAGTTGGCCACTACCTTCTCGCATCAAAGATGGCACAAATCTAACAATCAATTACGCACAAGAACAGAGCAAACCTTTTTTCATTATTAATTTGGCAGAACAAAGCGGTGTTATTGATGATGTGCAGCAATGGGTGAAAGATCATCATATTGAAAAGCTTAACATTGCCGGCCCTCGAGAATCTAATAGTCCTGGCATCTATGAGCAATCATGCAGTCTTTTTCGAGAATTGTTTCCCGCATTAAAATCATATCCTAAAATGTCTTGTTGAGGCCCACATGATGGCTCTTTGGAATAGACAATGAAACCGATATTACTCGACTTCCCAATGCCCATTCAAACAGAACGCCTACTGATACGCCCACCCCAATTAGGTGACGGCAGTATCATTAATGCAGCTGTTGTTGAATCATATGATGTACTGAAATTAATCATGCCATGGGCACAAACTTTACCCAGTGTCGAAGACTCTGAAGAATTTGTAAGACTTGCCGCAGCTAACTGGATTTTGAAGAACAACGCAGAGCCTTATCTTCCTTTGTCTATTTTTCGTTTAGATACTATGGAATATATAGGTGGCACAGGCTTTCACCACCTGAACTGGGATGTCCCCGCTTTTGAAACAGGTTATTGGTTGCATGTCCGACATCAAAATCAGGGTCTGATGACAGAGACTGTGAATGCTATTGCCCGTTATGCCTTTTTAGAACTACATGCCAAACGTCTTGAAATCCGTTGCGACATTACCAATATACGCAGCAAAAAAATACCTGAGCGATTAGGGTTCCATTTAGAAGCAACACTTAAGAAAAACCGTATCAACCAACAAACCCAAGCACCGAGTGATACGCTTATTTATGCCTTATATGATTTGAATACCTTGCCTTCACTATCTGTTCATTGGCCCACCTCGTCATGAGCGCAGCATGGTATACCCGAGCTAATGGCATCATCACATTGAAAACATATGTACAACCTGGTACAAAACATAATGAAATTAATAGACGAGATGAAGGCATGAAAATTAGACTGCTCACAGAAGAAGACTGGCAAGCATTCAAAAGTTTGCGCTTAGAGGCGTTAACGCAACACCCCGAAGCATTTGGTTCGTCATTTGAGGAAGAATCAAAATTAAC
>CAIRCS010000114.1 GCA_903877115.1 uncultured Legionella sp. | reverse complement strand
TTTTGGCATGGAGCATAAATTGTGAGTAAACTCATGGCAAACATTAGCGTCAGAAAATTAGATAATCAAGTTTATAATCAACTTCGGATCAGGGCGGCTGAGCATGGTGTTTCGATGGAAGAGGAAGCCCGACAAATTATTTCTAAAGTTGTCTCCATTCCTGAGCGTATGAGCGATGTATTTAGAAAGCACTTTGGCCATGCGCATGGTGTTGATTTAGATATAGCCAACCATCGAGGTGCTCCACATAATCCAATGGATTTTAATTCATGATCATTCTGGATACAAACATCATATCTGAATTGATGAAAACCTCACCTAATCAGCATGTTATCACCTGGCTTGACCAACAAGATCCCATGACATTGTTTACGACATCAATCTCGATTGCAGAAATAATTTATGGTCTTGATGTGTTGCCCACAGGAAAACGCCGAGACTATCTTGAGGTTGCGTTTAACCAAGTACTCATTGACGCATTCAAGCATCGTATTCTGATGTTTGATGAGCATGCTGCACACGTTTACGGGAAATTGATGGGACGCAGAAAAATTACCGGACGTCCATTGAGCGTCCTCGATGGTCAAATTGCTGCAATTGCTAAAACGAATCAGATGAGTTTGGCTACACGAAATACACGTGATTTTTTTGATTGCGAATTAAATGTGATTGATCCATTTGACACCCACTCCACATCAGACATTGCTTAAGAACCGGCCAGCTAGACTGATTGGCCGTCTCAAAAAAAGCCTAAAACAACGCTCGAATATCTCCCATCGACGGTAATCCAATCAATTTAAGACGGATTAAAATGAGAACCAGACAGCAAGTACAATAAAAAATAGTCAAATAAGTGGCTACCCATGACTTGAGTTTATTTCCTTGCGCCACCGCAAACCCGGCATGTTGATCGCCTCTATTTTTCCAACGTTGTTGGGGCAAGCGAAATACGATGTAAAGTTTAATAATCGTACTCATAAATTGATTAATATAAAGCAAAAAAGGAAAGCTCATATCAATGCGCCGCGCATGGATAAATAACATGCATGACATACACAAACGTGAGAAAGCTATCCACAAAAACGCAACCAAAAGGAACTCAGCACGACTGCTCAGCGCCAAAATAATAATCATCATATGGCCAACTAGCATCGTCCATATGGTGCATCTTTGATCAACCAAACACCACCAGATAAAAAACCCGGTTGTTCTAGGGCCTAATTGCATGGCCCGCGCGCCATTACGTAAGGTGTTGCCGTTCCAACGACGTAAATTCTCTATCATGCGATCCACCGCATTCCCTCGAATATATTCAATGGTTACCGTGACTGCATCCGGAATATAAAACATATCCGCACGTTCCTTCAGCAAATAATACCAAGTACTTTTGTCATCCCCAGAAAGAAAGCGATACTCGCCCCACAACCAATGGGTCAAATGATCATTTTCTATGATTTGGATAAAGCCGGGTTCGCACAGGTGCTTACCTCGAAACATAGACATTCTTCCGGTTAATGTCAGAATTTTATTCGAAAGCGCATAAGATTGCATGGTGAAGTCACGTTGTGAAAATCGCATATCGAGCCATTTTTTCACCCATAGCGGCCCGTTCACAATGGCTTTCTCATGCGTAGTCAATGCTTGCATTTTCGGATACAGCTGGAAAAACGGCAAACATAAGCGTAAGCAACCCGGCTCAAAAAAAGTATCCCCATCCATAAAAACCACCAAATCTTCCACACTCAAACCATGCCGCACCACGGCTCTCAGAGTCTCTCCAATGGCATAGCGTTTTCCAGGTTTTTTTTGTCTGACAATAACGACTTCAAATGAAAAATTGACTTTTTGTTTAGCAAAAAAACTCTCAATATTCGCTTCATCTGAGTCAGCACCTGTTCCAATAAATAATGTGATCGGAACAGCCAACCCCATACATTCATTCAAAATAGATTGCAGGACCCTCTCAGTGGTGGTTTGTAACTCCTGAAAAGTAGCCATCATAAACAGCAAGCGTTTGGGTCGCCATCCAGAAGCCCACAAATGATTAGCCTTTAGTCTGCGTCTAGGAAAGATAATATACCCATAAATAAATGCGCGAATAATATGATTGAGCCACCAACAATACCGCCAAGTACCAATGACGCCAAACCCGATCAACGCCAATTGTGTGTCATAATATTTGGTCACACTCTTAGGTAAATGAATGGCAGCCACTAACAAAACAAGTAAATACAGTGCGAACCAAAACATATCGCTGAATGACCACTGAAAGCTCTTTTCCCGACGTCCTTGGTTTATTTTTTCAGATTTTACGGTTGCCATAATACTCTACGTGCCCTGATAAACGCCATCCAAGCTGAAGGCTTGGTTCGACCTACAATGCTCCATAGCCTTGCATCAGGCCTACCCCGGTTAAGGGTATAATACGACAGAATCGTTGCGGCTGCTTTGCTTGTATCAAACTCTCCGTCGCGCTTAGCATAGGAAAACCCGGTTTTTGCGCGTATAGAATCTATTTTCACCTTCGAATGCACGAATTCATGCTCAATATGATGGGAGACTATTTTATTAGCTAAAAAAATAAATGCTTGATTAGTCGATTTATGACAACAATCCGTCAGCAAAGAAATTTCTAACCAAGGTTGCAGTGCATAATTATGATAAAACAATGCAGAACGTTGAATATAATCGACTGATATACCTGATTGAGGATCTAGGTTGATATGAGAATAGGTTTCGGCACTTTTCAGGTCACGCAACCAGTCCTCCTGACGCTGCAATATTTTGTCGAGTAATAACAACATTTTTATTTGATGAATGCGATGATTATTCGTACTACTCTGTTTTTCAAATTTCCAAGCTATTTTTTGTAACCGCATGCGTTCAAACCAGTTAAGGATTAGTTCCTTGTCATGGGGAGATAAATCGCATGCAATCAAATCATAAGCCCAAATCATCCCATCAAGTTTGGTTTCATCTATGGGATGGCCCGTGGGGTGATTGACAGTAGCCCAGAGCAAGAGCACTTCTTTAATTTTATTAAAATAGGCTTTATTTTTGGTGATACGATAAGTAAGTGCTAACACTGCCATATTGCCCGCATCTTGCAATGCAAGTCTTGATGCAATCAACACCGGATCTTTGAGATCCGTTTTACCCGCACTACCTAGAGTTTGAATAGGATGCGCCGGCGTATGCATGACTTTTTTCGACCAATGTTGCAGCTCCTCTAGCGTATCCTGAGGAGCTGGAAATGCCGGATTAGCCACGGCACTGGTCACCGGCCACAATAGAGGATGGCAGGAGGCCGGTGCCTCAGCCCATACAAGCTCAGAGGCTAATAACACACTACACAGGGTTACCAGGGTAGCCAAACCAAGCTTATTTGGTTTTTTTTCCTTAATCGCCAACATTTTTTCTTACCAGCAAATTCCTAAGTATTGCTCTGATTTTGGAACATTTTCACGTATGCGCACCAAATCAATAATCACTTGATCATGAGTGACATTATCCAGAACAGACTCGAACTCCGGCGCCTTATTACCAATAATAATTGTTTGCGAACGAGCTAATAACTCTTCAATACTATCCACCATTAAATCCGAAATATGTGGAATATGATTTAATAAATAATCCCGATTTGCACCATGCAATTTGGACTCAGACACATTTTTATCAAATAAAGTCAGTTGATATCCTTTGCCAATCAAGCGCTCAATCAGCTCCACTATAGGGCTTTCTCTTAAATCATCAGTATTGGCCTTAAAACAAAAGCCGAGCACCCCTATTCGTTTGTTACCCTGTTCAATGATCAAATTCAAAGTCGTATCGATATGAGAGCGATTACTGGCCAATACAGAACCAATAATGGGTAAATTAAGATTGAGTTTTTGACTTTTATGCAGAAATGCACGGAGATCTTTCGGTAAACAAGAACCACCAAATGCAAAGCCTGGTTTCAAATAATGTGAGGAGATATTCAGCTTGGTATCCTGACAGAACACATCCATCACCAAATGACTGTCAATATTCAGTGATTTACATACATTGCCTATTTCATTCCCAAATCCTACTTTCAATGCATGCCAAATGTTATTGATATATTTCAGTAATTCAGCCTCATTAATATCCAAAAATATGGTCTCCATATTGGTGCATACGGTATTAATTTGACTTAACGCATCGCGCACCCTTTGATCTGAGGTTCCCACAACACTAAGCGGAGGAAAATGAAAGTCGTGGATTGCAGTGCCTTCCTTCATAAATTCAGGATTAATACAAACGCTAAACGCTTCTCCTTCCTTTTTTCCCGAACACTTTTCTATGATAGGGATGACGACATTTCGGATGGAACCCGGGAGCATCGTGCTGCGAAAAGCAAGAATATGATAATCATTTTTGTCTCTTAAAACGCATCCAATGTGCTCGCAGAAACGCTCTATATATTGCAAATCCAAACCATTATCTTTTTTACTTGGTGTCCCAACACATACAAACGATAGCTCGCTATTTAATACTGCATCAAAGATATCATGAGTTGCTCTCAAATTACCTTTGGCAACCACTTGTGCCGTTAATTCTGATAACTCAGGTTCAACAATCACTGCCTTTCCAGCATTAATCATATCGACTTTCATTGGGTTTGAATCAATGCCAATAACGTTATAGCCTTGATGGGCCAAGCACGCTGCTGACACTGACCCCACATATCCTAAGCCAAAAATGCTAATATTCATGCTGGTTACTCCTGTTAATCCAAATAAAATCAATTAATCCTTAATTGATTTGATTTTGCTTATTCTCCGCGGGTAATGGATTGATAAAAATGACTCTAAGTAGCTTCAGACGCGTAAATAAATATGACTGACTATAAAAATTTTTCATTCATAAAGCGATTAAGGATTTCCGTGGTTATCCAAGGTCAGCCCCGATCGCTATACTAGAGCTTGTCAATATCCAGTATCTGCAAAAATAAAACTAAAATCAAGGAAAACCACAATAGTTACAATACCAAAGTATCATGTTAGATTGTTGACAAATTTATCGATGGATCGAAAATGAATATAAAATTAAAGGACTCCAATGATCACACAGTGTTTATTATTGATGATGATCCCCATTTATGTGATGCATTGCGTCATCTTTTTGAGTCAATTAATTTAAAAGTAGAAACCTATTTAGATGCTCAATCATTTCTGAATAACTATAATTCCAATAAAAAGGATGTGTCATTATTGACGTTCGCATGCCAGGGATGAGTGGTCTCGAATTACTCGAGCACCTCATGACCCCAAAAGACCGGTTACCTGTCATCATTATCGCAGGATATGGTGATATGTCGATGGCTATTCGAGCGATGAAATCCGGGGCTCACGATTTTATTTTAAAACCATTTAACGATCAGCATTTGATTGAAACTATTCAACAATGCGTCGATATTTCGGTTAACCAGCAAAAATACGAATATATTCTTGAACGCTTCAAACTATTAACAGAACGTGAGCGTCAAGTCATTCATCTCATATCAGAAGGCAAGTTAAATAAAGAAATTGCTTACGAATTAAGCGTCTCTATGTCAACCATCGAGGCTCACCGAGCAAATATAATGCCGAAAATGCAGGCTAAAAATATAGCCCAACTTGTAAAGCTATATATCAAAGCTCAGAACGAACTGGCTTTCCCTTAAATTCCAGTACAAAGAATCAAATATACCTTTTACGGATGAGTTGTATCCAAATCCTAAGGGCTGAGGTATAGTCACCTTTTTTATATGAAATTATTTTAACCATCTTGCATATTATTTCTTAAGTTTTCATCCCCGCGCAGGCGGGGATCTATTCATTTTTGTGGCACTGTTGCCACATATTGGATGGATCCCCGCCTGCGCGGGGATGACAGAAAAAAGATGCCGATCCTTCAGTCCTAAGAGTTTAGATTTTTGCTTAAGATGACGGGTACCTGAGCGATTGCAGTCCTGTGAATGTCAGAGCTAGTTGAACGCGCATAAAAAAAGCACGCGGCACCACCTAATGCCATCCCTGAAATACTAACAGCTGCACCTGTGCTTCCAACACCTAACATGATAGAGGCGGCGATGGCGGCTAGAATCAAGATGGCTCCATAGCTTTGGAAAGCCGTTTGAGATGACATGCATCGCCATAAAAATGCCCCATCCCAACTTCTGTTTGGTGCTGCATTTTGCGCACCAGTGATTAAAGGAGCAGGCCCAGGTGGAGACGGCGGCTGCGTCAGATTATGAGCTGCTGCTATATAAGGGGTATCTTGCTCTGTTGTATCGTCTTTCGGATGAGGATTTACATCTTGCGTAATGAGCCCCTCAATTTGCAAGGGTGCTTTCGCCGAGATACTTGTTGCTGGTGCTGGATTATCCCTATAATAGACTTTTTGATTTTTCATCACGCTTTCTGGATGAGCATCATAGTCACTTTGAGTCAACCTACAGAGCTTCTCTAGTTCGACATACATAAAATTCGCCACATAATGAGCCACTGCAGGACCGCCATGCCCATCAATGACACTAACAAACCTTGGTGTACTTCGAATAACCGTTTGGACGCAGACCGAAATATTATCTAATGAATTTAGTAGAAAAAATTCGCGACCATTGATTGTTAGGCCTCTTGGTAAGCTAACCCATGCTACGCAGTGTTGTGCAATCTTTTGTTCTGTTAAATTTTCTGCTCCATTTTTGTGTAGCTCGCGTAAGGAGGCAAGCATTAATTGCTCATGCCCGATTTTTTTATCAATGATTTCCGTAAATTTATCAACTGGTTCCGTAAACCCGTCGCTTGTTGTGATGATTTGGGTTTTAGCAATATCTTGACGGTTAATACCCCGTTTATGAGCCACTTCATCAATGGATGTGGTGTCAATATCTGCATCCGCAGGCACCACAAGCGAACCATAAATGTTGTCTCCAATCGCTCTTGATGGCGTAAGTCGTCCTGCCATAGCGCTACGCGCTCTCGGGTCGACGATTACTCCACAATCCACCCTACCACCCGCTGCACTAACTCTTTTCTCTTCTTCCGGTAAATGAACACTATGGGTACGTCGATTTAACCGAAACACATCAAGCGGGTATCCATCTTCACGATAAAACACGACAAAAGCAACACAATCACCTATGGTAGCTGTAAGGAATTGTTCTTCTATAATAAGCGTTGTTGAGACGACAGCACCGTCTTTTAAATGACTTACGCCATTATTCAATACATGGAATGAGGACCAAAAGCGTTTCTTTATTTCTTCAAAGGACAAGGTGCCAAATGTATCCCCTAACGTGGTAAAAACGACTGCGTCTTCTTGCTCAGATTTTTTCCCATATAACATACAGCGGCGGATAGGTTGACATCTGATACGACCAATTTATAAGCACGGCTTGGAGTAGAAATGAGGGGGTCTGTATGCGTCACATCTGTTAACCGTTCTCTATCAAACATATAAAGGTGAGCCTCATCCAATCTGCCTAATAAACTCTTCCGTGTTGGCTCATCTTTATTTATATAATAATCCTGCATTCGACTGTATTTGCATAACTCCTCATAAATACCAGCATAACAGGCTACATAGAGAGGCTCGGCACTGTAAAAATCTGTGAACAAAGCATTCATGTGCTCAAGCAAACAGGCGTTATTATGCAATGCTTTATATTCTTTAAAATAACTTGTAGATATCCCTGAAGGAGATTGAAGAAGTTGTTTTAAAAGATAAGGAATTGTTGAACTTACCCAATTCTTTATTTTGAGATTAGCTGGATATAGCTCATATAATTTGGATGCATAAATGGCCAATCTACGAAGGTGCCAAGTATGAGTCAAAATACTCTTCGTCACTGCAGGTGCATTTTCGGGATTAGTGCTAAGCTGTGAGATAGCATCCTGATATGATCGCCCAATTAAATTTATTTCGGATTCTATTCTTTCAATTTGCGCGATCAAAATAATCACCATTTAAAACAAAGTGTTATAATATAAAACAAAAGCATGGTGATTGTCAAAGCCAAGGTGAGAGCCTGTTTGGATACAAATTACTATATTCGACGCGCATCCCAACATAAAATATTTGTGACTCCCCAGGTTGTGGATAAGTTTGTTTTCTATAGATTCAAACTGACTCAACGTCATCCAGAGCGAAGCGAAGGATCTCAGGAATTAGGCACAAACCT
>CAIRCS010000113.1 GCA_903877115.1 uncultured Legionella sp. | reverse complement strand
TTAGATGGTTTGGTGCAAGGCGTTTGTAAAGGGTAAAAATGATGGATATGGTAAGAAAAAACATCTTGTTTATGTAAAACCCATTGTAAGGCCGCGTCCAAGGCGGCTTTGTCCACAGATCCTTGAATTCGTTTGCGTCCCCCACATTATATTTTCTTAATTTGGGCTCTGCAAATTTGGTCACCCAATAGATGAATTGAAGTTCATGTAATGGGAGCACATGCGGATATTCTAAAGATAGGGTATTGGTTGTTTCTGCAGGTGGCGCTTGTTCCACAATTTTGGCGAATTGTTCAAGAGTGGGGGCATGATAAAGTGCGTGCACAGTCGTTGCTTTACCTAATTGCGCCGAAACTTTGGCCACGATACGTGCAGCTAGAAGAGAGTGGCCTCCCAATGCAAAAAAATTATCGCCCAGTGCTATTTGTTTAATAGGCAGGGTTTCAACCCACAACGCATGGACTTGGGTTTCTATATTGGTTTTTGGTCTGACACTATGAGTTTGTGGGGCATTTTTTGGTAGGGTCAATAATTGTTTGCGATCTATTTTCCCATTGGGACTTAAGGGGAGCTCATCAATAAATTGATAGGCTGTCGGTACCATATATTTGGGCAGATTTTTTTGTGCATATTCTTGCAATGCCGCAACGCATTGTTGTTGCTGTGATGCATCTAATTTATGTTCATTACTTAGATATGCGACGAGATGCAAAGGAATGTTTTCTTCTGTTTGCGCCACCACGATTACCTGTGAAACAGTTGCATAGGTGCTTAAAACGGCTTCAATTTCCTCTAATTCAATTCTATGTCCTAATATTTTAATTTGATTGTCTACACGCCCCAAATATTCAATATGGCCATCTGTACCATAACAACCGCGATCTCCTGTTTTGTATAAACGTGAAGTTGAATTAAATGGATCTGTAATAAAATGTTGGGCGGTTAATTCGGGTTGGTTGAGATAGCCACGTGCTATACCCTTGCCGCCTATATAAATTTCTCCTTCAACGCCTGGACCGCATAGTTGTAAATTCTGATCTAATATATAAATTTCTACATGGTCTATTGCGCGGCCGATGCCTATTTTATCGGTCTTCTTGCGGGTTTTTTTGTCATAAACGGTCATGAAACTGGCCCATATGGTGGCTTCAGTTGGACCGTAAATATTGACTAAGGATACTTCGGGGAATAATTGACTATGCTCTACTACCAATTGCTCGGTGCAGATCTCTCCGCCCACCATGATCCGTGATAAATTGTGATCCGGATCACGGATAAATGCCATATAAGAACGATAGATGGTTGGTGTGCAGAGTATGTCGGATATTTTTTGATCTCGAATTAATGCATTGATATAAGAGTGTTCTACAAAACGAGTCTCATTCGGCAATACCAGCTTGCCACCTTGGCTCAGAGTCCAATATATGCCAGCAAAAGATCCGTCAAAAGCGACCGACAATAACAATAGAAGATTGGCGATAGGTTCGGATGAGAAGGCGGAGATACTTGCTGTGGTCGCATTGACGACATTGCCGTGTTCTACCAGGACACCTTTGGCTTGCCCAGTGGAGCCTGAGGTATAAATGACATAAGCCAGATCCTGAGATGAGAGGGGTAAATCAAGATTCATACTGTTGTGTTTTGAAATAGGTAACGCTCTAGGTACGTCATCCTGAGCGCGTTTTTTTGCACGAAGTATCTCCGACTTAAGCACAGTGCCGGTTTTACGAGATCCTTCACTGCGTTCAGGATGACGCACCAGGGGAATAACGGCAATATTTTCTTGTTTAAAATCCCCCAACAAAGCGCTGTGCGTAATCAGAAATGCTGCATGGCTGTCTTCTAAAACAAAATTGATCCGACTAGCTGGATAAGACGGATCAATCGGTACGTAAGTACCACCGGCTTTTAACACCGCTAAAAAAGCAATAATAAGTTCAATAGAACGTGGAAGCTGGATCGCAACCAATGTATTCGATACAACGCCAGCGTCTTTTAAATAATGCGCCAATTGATTGGCTTTCTGATTTAATTCAACGTAGGTGATTTCGATTGAGTCGCAGACTACGGCAATACGTTGTGGATGAGTGATAGCTTGTACTTCAAAGAGACCGTGCAAATTTACTGCACTCATTTCCTTAGGTGTCAGTGCTTCTTGTTTGACTTGTTTTGAGGAACGCCACAGTGACATCATATTTGAAGTGCTTAAGTGGATGATATTCAATAAAATACCGCAGTTTATGAAATGAAAGCAACACCCTCCCTCGCTAACCTACAGAATTCGTCGTATGGGGGTGTGAGGGTATACATAAAACACTATGATTTATTGAACACAATATACTATAATTTATAAACTGGACTTTGGCCTTTTTTAATCCCAATACTCCAAGATCCGTTCGCCCTGAGGAGGCGCGAAATTGATCTTTATCATTATGCACTGGAACTCAACGCGCCGTCTCGAAGGGTTTCTCGATGTTGCACTGAACTACTTTTCCTTTCGTTTTGCGTGATGTGATACTGCATCCCAATCACCGCTTATCAAAGCCTCTTTCTTTTTTCTACTCCATCCCTTGATTTGCTGCTCGCAAGACAAGGCTTCCATTCTGCTAGTAAATTGGGCTGTATACAAAAGCTCAACAGGTAATCTGGTTGCGGTATAACAATTCGGAAATACTCTGTAGTGATGATTGTGCAACCGCGCCTCTAAATTGTCGGTATGACCAGTATAATAACTGCTATCGTTACATCGAAGAATATACACCCAAAACATGTGGACTTACCTCTTTTATTCCATTTTAAAAGGAGTTGTCAAAACTGATGAAACGAGTATCGTAACGTCTGCAACCCTTCGAAAGCTTCAGGACAATTAAGTACAAGGATTTACCAGTAATGACACATGAAATTATATCTGTTTTAGCTTCATTTGCACCTCTTTGTATGATAAAAAATGTGATCTAACCTTGGGTGATATCGTTATGATCATAAGAAGGTCAATATGGGTGAAGATGTATTTTTCAACGTCTAAAAATCAAGAAAAAAACACAGACTCTTTAAAAATTACCGAAAAAAATGTTAACTTATTGATTTATCAATTGGCATTAGCTGCATAATGATGGCGAGAAACCCTTCGAGACGGCGCGTTGAGTCTCAGTGCATAATAATAAAGATCGATTTCGCGCCTCCTCAGGGCGAACGGATCTTGGGGTCTTGGGATTAAAAAAAGCCAAAGTCCAGATAAAGCATAATTTACTATGATTTCTGCAAGCAACAAAATGTTAAGGAAAAGTTTATGAAGCTCTCAGAAAAACTAGCTGCTATCCATGGACCATCATTCCAGTTGATAGACGCAATGAATATATGGGGGCATTGGAACAAGTAAGTGTTAATCAAGATATTGTGCCTTTTAGCAAATTTGTTGCCAGTTGTATCCATAGAATATAGATCACTTCGGCGGACAGTGAAACTCTGTAACCGTTTGTCCATCACTGGTCAATGATTTCAGGTTAACAGGAAATTGCCATAGCGTATGCAGATGCTTTAAAACCTCATTCGTAGTATGGGGGTGTAAAGGCATATTTTGGTATTGTGTATGATGTAACGTTAAATCGCGTGACCCATTCACATCTACCAGAAACACCTGGATGTCTGGTTCGTTATGACTTAAATTATATTGACTGGACAACGCTTCACGAATGCGTTGATACCCTTCTTCATTATGAATGGCACCAATATGCAAAGAGGGATGCCGTTCATCATCCAGCATATGAAATAATTTGAGATCCCGAATGAGTTTTGGAGAAAGGAATTGTGCAATGAAACTTTCATCTTTGTAACAACGCATTGCGGTATCTAAAGTAGGTAACCAATCAGTATTGGCATGTTGTGGAAACCAGCGTTTGTCTTCTTCAGTAGGATTTTCAGCGATGCGGCGGATATCTTGCATCATATGATAACCCAATGTGTAAGGATTGAGCCCAGAAAAATGAGGGCTATTGTAGGCGGGTTGTGCGATGACCGAAGTGTGAGTTTGGAGAAACTCTAGCATGAATTCATCTGTAACCAATTTTGCATCGTAGAGATCATGTAATAATCGGTAATGCCAAAAACATGCCCAACCCTCATTCATAACTTTGGTTTGTTTTTGGGGATAAAAATATTGCGCAATTTTGCGTACGATGCGCACGATTTCCCGTTGCCAAGGGGCTAAGAGCGGGGCATGTTTTTCGATGAAATATAAAATATTTTCTTGAGGTTCTGCTGGAAATTGTTGTGTCTGTTTGGTTTCAGCCAAATTTTTGCTTTTGGGTACGGTACGCCACAACTCATTGACTTCCGATTGCAAATAATTTTCACGATTTTGTTGGCGAATTTTTTCTTCTTGCAGGGACAAAGGAGCGGGATGTTTATAGCGATCGACACCATAATTCATGAGCGCGTGGCACGCATCTAGTATGGATTCAACGGCTACAATCCCATGGCGTTCTTCGCACTCACTAATATAGTGTTTAGCAAACATCAAATAATCAATGATGGCATCGGCGGATGTCCACATTTTAAATAAATAATTGGATTTAAAAAAAGAATTGTGTCCATAACAAGCATGTGCGATGACCAATGCTTGCATGGTCATTGTATTTTCTTCCATCAAATAGGAGACGCAAGGATTAGAGTTGATGACTAATTCGTAAGCTAATCCCATATGACCGCGTTGATAGCTTTTTTCTACAGAGACGAAACGTTTTCCAAAAGACCAATGGGTGTAATTAATTGGCATGCCTGTTGAGGCATAGGCGTCAATCATTTGTTCTGCAGAAATCATTTCAATTTGATTGGGATAGGTATCTAATTTGTAATCGCGAGCTAAATTTCCAATTTCTCGGTCATAGTCTGCAATCAAATCAAATGTCCATTCCGAGCCCGTTGATAATATTTTATCTGTCATGCCGTTTTCCTTTTAAATAGTTCTCGGAATACGGGGTAAATATCGGATATTTGATCAATATTTTGCATGGCAAAATTAGGATGTTGGGCAGCTAACTGCGCATAACCTTCCCACAAGCTTTGATGATGACGAGGCATGATTTCAATATAGGAAAAATATTGGACTAGAGGAATGATTTTTTGGCGTAGTAGATCCGTGCAATGAGGGGTGTCTGCATTCCAATTGTCTCCATCCGAGGCTTGCGCGACATACACATTCCAAGCGCTGGGATTGTATCGGGTTTCTATGGTTTGATGTAAAAGCTCTAACGCGCTCGACACAACGGTGCCGCCTGTTTCGCGCGAATAAAAAAAATCTTGTTCTGATACTTCTTTCGCAGACGTATGGTGGCGGATAAAAATCAATTCGATTTTGCTATAAGATCGCTTTAAAAATAGATACAGTAAAATGAAAAATCGCTTGGCAATGTCTTTTTTGATTTCATCCATAGAGCCTGATACGTCCATGACACAAAACATGACCGCATTGGTGGCGGGGGCGGGTATTTTGATCCGATTATTATAGCGTAAATCAATCGTATCGATAAAAGGAACGGTTACGATTTTTTTCTTAATCAACTCGATCTCATTCAGAGCTTGTTCTAAGGTAAGCCGATCACTGTCGATGGTTTTGAGATATAAATAATTTTGTTCGGCTGCTTCCAAGCGTCGTTTGAACAGGGCATTCACCGCCATTTTGCGTCCAAGTGCTTGGCGCATAGAACGTTGTACATTGATATTGGTAGGAATGCCTGTCGTACTATAACCTGCGCGTATCGTTTTAAATGTATTGATTTGAGCGAGCTCTTTTTTGACGAGGTCAGGCAATTCCAATCCATCAAAATAATACTCTAGAAATTCTTCGCGAGTGAGTTCAAAAATAAAATCATCGCTGCCTTCCCCTTCGTTGCTAGGGTCACCTGCGCCTGATCCTTGCCCATTTTGTTGCTCAGGGCGTTCAATTTTGTCGCCGGTAATATATTGATCATTGCCCGGAAGGACGATGTGGCGCATGCCGCCAGTAGTATGCTGAAACATGGGTTCAGCAATGTCTTTTTTGGGGATGATGACTTGTTCACCTTGATCAATGCCGGTGATACTGCGTTTACCGACGGCATCGAAGACGGCTTTTTTAAGATGATCTTGATACCGCAGCATAAAGCGCCGCCGATTTACGGTCCCCTTATGGCGAGTAGAACGTCGATCAATGAACTGAGTCATACGGCCTTCCAAAGAACTTCCCTCATTATTCCCCTCTCCCCGGACATGGGTAGAGGGTGTCCACAGAGCGGGTGAGGGGTTCCCGCCAAGTTATGGGTTGTTGCGTGGCTAATATGCTCTATTGTGATTTTCGTACTCGTAAATACCATTCACATAATAAACGTACTTGTTTTCTGGTATACCCTTTGTCTACCATGCGCGAGATAAATTCCTCATGCTTTTTCTTGTCATCCTCAGATGATTTCGCATTAAATGAAATCACTGGGAGCAAATCTTCGGTATTCGAAAACATTTTCTTTTCAATTACAGCTCGCAATTTTTCATAAGTATTCCATTTGGGGTTCACTCCGTGATTATTGGCGCGCGCCCGCAGAACAAAATTGACCACTTCATTACGGAAATCTTTGGGATTAGAAATGCCGGCAGGTTTTTCTATTTTTTCTAAATCTGCATTCAAGGAAGCGCGATCGAATATCTCGCCGGTATCTGGATCGCGATAATCTTGATCTTGAATCCAAAAATCTGCGTAGGTGATATAGCGGTCAAAAATATTTTGTCCATATTCAGAATAAGATTCTAAATAAGCAGTTTGAATTTCTTTACCAATGAATTCTACATATTTGGCGGACAAATGTTCTTTGATAAAAGCCATATATTTTTCTTGGATTTCTTGGGGAAATTGTTCTTGCTCTATTTGGCGTTCTAAGACATAAAGCAGGTGCACCGGATTGGCAGCAATTTCACTTTGGTCGAAATTAAATACTTTGGACAAAATTTTAAAAGCAAAACGGGTGGAAATCCCTGTCATGCCTTCATCTACGCCAGAATAATCACGATATTCTTGGTAGGATTTGGCTTTGGGGTCGGTGTCTTTGAGACTCTCGCCATTGTAAACCCGTAGTTTAGAATACACACTGGAATTTTGGGGTTCTTTCAGACGAGTTAATACCGAAAATTGGGCTAGCATATGTAAGCTGCCTGGTGCGCAGGCTGCTTTGGAGAGCGAGCTTGAGTCCAAGAGTTTTTGATAAATTTTAGTTTCTTCAGATACGCGCAAACAATAAGGGACTTTGACGATATTGATCCGATCAATAAAGGCTTCATTGTTTTTATTATTCCGAAAGGATTGCCATTCTGATTCATTGGAATGCGCGAGAATGATCCCTTCAAATGGAATAGAAGAAAGCCCTTCGGTAGGGTTGTAATTACCTTCTTGAGTCGCGGTCAAAAGGGGGTGCAGAACTTTAATCGGTGCTTTGAACATTTCAACAAATTCAAGCAATCCACGATTCGCACGGCACAGACCTCCAGAAAAACTATAAGCATCCGGGTCATTTTGAGAAAAATCCTCGAGTTTGCGAATATCAATTTTACCTACCAAAGAAGAAATGTCTTGATTGTTTTCATCTCCGGGCTCAGTTTTAGCAATGGCTACTTGATGCATGCGTGACGGTTTGATTTTGACTACACGAAATTGTCGGATGTCTCCATTGAACTCAGTGAGTCGTTTGATGGCCCAAGGAGACATGACATAGCGTAAATGACGTTTGGGGATCCCGTAGCGATCCATTAGAATGTCGGCATCTTCATTGTAATCAAATAAACATAAGGGTGATTCATTGATGGGAGAATCTTTGATGGCATAAATCGGTGTTTTTTCCATCAAATCTTTTAATTTCTCAGCTAACGAAGATTTTCCACCACCTACGGGACCCAGGAGATATAATACTTGTTTGGTTTCCTCTAGGCCTTGCGCCGAATGTTTTAAAAAACCAATGATTTGTTCAATAGGTTCTTCCATACCATAAAATTCATTAAAGACAGGATAGCGAGAAATGACTTTATTGGAAAAGATACGAGAGAGTACTGGGTCATGGCGGGTATCTACCTCTTCGGGTTCGCCAATTGCCATCAAGAGACGCTCAGCAGGATTGGCGTAAACGGAAGGGTCGGTTTTACATAATTCCAAATAAGCATCCAAGCTCATTTCTTCTTGTTGGTTATTTTCATAACGTCGCACATAATTATTCAGAAAATCTTGAGTATCCATGACAAATTCCCTCTCTCATTTTTTCCACTACAGTATAGAACGAATTTTTAGTAGAATGGAATCTGTTATCCTTGAAAAAGAAGTTTAAATCTACTACAAAGGTTTATTGCACGGAAGTTTTAAGATTTTTAAGCGCCACATTCGTTCACAATGGAGTAGTTATGACGATGCCAGCCACTATTTACCTAAAGGATTATGAGCCGCCTAATTTCGCAGTGCACAAAGTTTTTTTAGCTTTTGATTTATATGAAGATTATGCGTTAGTTCGCAATGAAATGCATTTGGAGCGCCAACATCCTGGACCTCTGCGATTACACGGAGATGAGTTGATCCTAGAAGGGATTTGGCAAAATGATAAACCGCTGTCTACAGCAGATTATCAGGAGAATAATGCTGATTTGTTAGTATCCAATTTGCCGGATGTTTGTAAATTAACCATTGTCACCCGGATTTTTCCTCAAAAAAATACAGCACTATCGGGTTTGTACCGTTCTAAACAATTATTTTGTACGCAATGCGAAGCCCATGGTTTTCGTCGCATCACTTTTTTTCCAGATAGACCGGATGTCTTGGCGGTGTATACCACTAAAATTACTGCAGATCGCGCCATTTACCCTATTTTGCTCTCTAATGGCAATTTGCAGGATGCTGGTGACGGAGATGAGGGGCGTCATTGGGTTGTATGGCACGACCCTTTTCCTAAGCCTTCTTATTTATTTGCCCTGGTAGCTGGGAATTTGGCGTGTCGTAGCGATGAGTTTAAGACCCAATCGGGCAAAGTGGTTGGTTTGCATTTGTATGTGGATCCAGGCAATGAAGATCGCTGTGCGCATGCACTGCAGTCTTTAAAAAATGCGATGCGTTGGGATGAAGAGCGTTATGGTCGAGAATATGATTTATCCTTATTTATGGTCGTCGCGGTAGAAGATTTTAATATGGGCGCGATGGAGAATAAAGGGCTCAATATTTTTAACGCAAAATGCGTTTTGGCCCGCCAAGATACGGCGACTGATGACGATTTTGCCCAAATAGAATCTGTGGTTGCGCATGAGTATTTTCATAATTGGACTGGTAACCGGGTGACGTGTCGGGATTGGTTTCAATTAAGTTTAAAAGAAGGGCTGACAGTATTTCGAGATCAAGAGTTTTCACGGGATATGAATTCTCGAGATGTATGTCGTATCGAAGATGTCAAAGCTTTGCGCAATAGTCAGTTTCCGGAAGATGCGGGGAGTATGGCTCATCCGGTGCAGCCCAGCTCTTATCAAGAAATATCCAATTTTTATACGGCGACCATTTATAACAAAGGCGCAGAAGTCATTCGTATGCAATACCAATTATTAGGCGAAACAGCTTTTCGGCGCGGCATGGATTTGTATTTTGCGCGCCATGATGGTCAGGCCGTAACGATTGATGATTTTGTAAAAGCTATGGAGGATGCGTCTGGGGTTGATTTAAATCAATTTAAGCGTTGGTATTGTCAGGCCGGCACGCCAACGGTTTCTGTCGACATGAGTTTTGACCAGGGGCGTTTGACGCTGGCTTGCCGTCAATCTTGTCGGCCTACTGCAGAAACGGCTAAAAAACTTCCTTTTCATATTCCTATCGTTATGGCTTTGTTTGATGCAGCAGGACAACCTATTCCTGTAGAAAATCCTTTGCTAGAGTTACGTGAAGAAAATCAAACATTTCATTTTGACGGCTTGTCAGCGCAGCCATTAGTTTCGTTATTACGGGATTTTTCAGCGCCTATTACTTTAAAAACCTCTGCCAGTGAAGAGCAGACTTTAGGATTATTACGCCATGAAACCAATGGCTATGCGAAATGGGAGGCCGCACAGCAATTAATGCGGGATGTGATTTTGTTGTTATATCGCGGGCAAAGTCAGGCTGCGGAACCTAAATTAGCTAATATTTTTTCTGCATTGACGCAAGCGCTCGCGGATGAACAGTTGGATCCGGCGTTACGCGCAGAACTTTTAATGCCACCGAGTTTTGAAGATTTGATTGCTAGCGAATCAGAGGTTGATGTTATCAGCTTGGTGGATGCACGTAGGACATTTTTGACTGCGTTAGGAACGGCTTTGGCTGCAGATTTGGCTATGAAATTTGAGCAAGAATCTGCGCGCGCAGATGATGCGGTACATGGCGTAGCTATTGGGCGACGCAAATTGCGCCTACAATGTTTGTATTTATTGCTCAAGGCAGATGAAGCACAGTGGTTAAATGCTTGTGAAATGTTGTTGAATACAGCGAAGACCATGACGGATCAATTAGCCGGGTTGGTTGGGATGGTGAATAGTAAAGACCCAGTGTTGCAAGAACGAGCCTGTGCAACATTTTATAAAAAATGGTCGCACGATGCTCTGGTTCTAGATAAATGGTTCGCTGTGCAAGCAACGGCGGATGTGGAAGGCGCTTTGGACAAAGTCCATAAGCTGCTGGCTCACCCTGATTTTGTGTATACGAACCCAAATCGGGTACGTTCTGTGGTTGGCTGTTTTGTCCAAGGCAATCATAGGCATTTCCATGCTACGACAGGGAGCGGGTATCAATTTTTGACGGAGCAATTGTTGCATATCGATACGATGAATCCTCAACTAAGTGGGCGTTTGGCTCTGCCTTTGACTCGGTGGCAACGTCTAGATAAACCGCGTCAAATATTGATTCAAGCGCAATTGGATGTATTGAATAAACACGCGATGTCGAATGATCTATCGGAGTTGGTCCATAAAAGTTTGCCTTAGGGAAAGGCCCTGGGCACTGGCTTGTGTCGAATGACAATTGATGGGGAAAATGATATGTGGTTTATCTATGCAATGGCTGCCGCCATTCTGTGGGGGGTGAATTATTCACTTTCCGAAAAAATTGGGGAACGTATTTCTTTGATAACGTTGTTGGCGTTGGAAATGATTTTAGGTGCTGTTTTAATTGGTATCTATGCCTATTTCACAACACTGAAAACGGATGTGGCAGCATTGTGGACGAGCCCCCCATTGATGCGCTTAACATTGATCGAGCTTGTCGTGATGATACTGGCTAATGTGGCTATTGTGTTATCGATACAATCTAAAAATGCCACAACAGCAGGTTTGATTGAGCTGTCATACCCATTATTTACCATACTCTTTACGTGGGTATTATTTCACGAACATCATCTTAATATGGCAACGGTGATAGGTAGTATTTTAATTAGCCTTGGGGTGATCTGTGTTGGGTTCGCTGGATAGTGCGCTTATATTTAAAATAAGCTAATCTATTAAAAACCCGTTCTTTGAGTGAGCATGCAGTTGAGATTTAGTCCTCAATAATCTTCACATTGGTTGCACATGGACCGCGATCACTTGTTTTGCATTCATAGCTGATTCGTTGCCCTATTTCTAACTCTTTATATCCAGCCATTTCAACCTCAGAAAAATGCACAAAAATTTCAGCAGTGTTGTTGTCTTCTCTAATGAATCCATAGCCCTTGCTCTTATTATGCTAACTGTGCACGAAATAGTGGTTACTTCTGTTTGCTCTGGAATACACGGAATAAAATGATGCTTATAAAAGTGATAAACCTCATCATAACCATTACCACCAGTCATAGTGGGCACATTATTGATCC
>CAIRCS010000112.1 GCA_903877115.1 uncultured Legionella sp. | reverse complement strand
GTCGGATAAGCAGTGACCGTTGCCGGCCACCACTCTCCTAAGAACCGTGCATGCGGGTTTCCCCGCACACGGCTCAAGCCTTTTTAAGGCCACATTAAGTGACCCAGTTTTTCGCGCTTAGCAAAGTATTCCGTAAACTCAGAGTGGTATGGCGTAGCCTCTGCTTTGATTTTCAAATGTCGTCGAATTGGGATAGTAGCTGCTGTAACCAAGTCATAATTGATCAGTTGCCCTTTGGAGTTAATTACCTTTGAGCTAAATATCCAATTTCTTGTGCCTTGACTACGAAAGTATTTCTTCGTTTGCCATTCAGCACTTTTGTTTGGATGTCTACGCCTGATCCACTGCGTTAGAGTTTCAATCAGCTTTGTATCGATATAGCCGAATGTCGCTTTAGACACTACATGCCTTTGGTAGTAGCACCATCCTAATATTTTAGGATTTAATTTGTACAATAGATCGCTAGTTTTTGACGATTGGTTACATTTGATGATCTCTCTTAGATCTTGAAGCAAGTTCTTCAACGATTTGCGACTGGGTTTAATGAGTAGCTTATCGTTGTACTTCCGAACATTGAACCCAAGAAAATCAAAGCCATCATCAATATGAGTGATTTTGGTTTTCTCCTCTGAAAGTTGGATGCCTCTTTCACTCAGAAACAGCTCAATTGCTGGTTTAACAACTTGTTCCAGCAGTTCCTTCGAATGAGCAGTAACAATAAAGTCATCAGCATAACGGATCACACAAAGCTTGTCTTTTGATGAGACAGCGGATTTCACAGTCCTCTCAAGACCATCAAGTGTCATATTAGCCAGCACAGGAGAAATAATACCCCCTTGTGGTGTGCCTGCTTCAGTATCGTAAAACATATCCTGATCGATGACACCAGATTTCAGCCATTTACCAAGGATAGTTTTGTCCGTTGGAATATGGTTGAGTAACCATGTATGGCTAATATTATCAAAGCATCCTTTTATATCAGCTTCTAATATCCATTTGGCCGATGTTTTCCTTGCTAACGCAAGAAAGCATTGACTAATGGCATCATGGCATGATCTTTTAGGTCTGAAACCATAAGAATTTATATCCGCTGTAATCTCCGATATAGGCTCCAGAGCAAGCAAGTGTAATGCCTGCATAGCTCTGTCTCTCATTGTAGGGATTCCTAGCGGACGATTCTTACCATTACTTTTAGGGATATAAATACGGCGCAGTGGCTGTACAGCATATCCACGTCGAGTTAACTGATTAACAGCATTTAGCTTCTGCTGTGCACTAGTCCATCTAACTTTATCTACACCAGATGTCCTGCTGCCGGCATTAGAAGTTACCTTCTTGATCGCCAGCAGCTTTGCTGAATGTGAGCGTGTTAGTAGCCATTGCAGCGCTTTAGCTTTACCGTATCGCTTCTCACGAATTGCTTTTGCAATACGCATTTGGAGTCGACATACTTGTGATTCAATTTCTTTCCATTTTATAGATGACCATTGATCATTCGCTGAGGATGCACCAGTCAAACAGGTTGCTGTCATTTGCTTTTTCCTCATACTGTTGATTCTCTAAATTTTCTTGCAATAAAAGACCTGCTGGACGTGGGCTCACTTTCGTGTCAGGTAACGTTTAAACCTATATCTTGATCATTACAATCAAGCCTTCGCTTTTTCCAGCATCCTATTCCAGCATAATATTCATTCACCTCACAGTGAATTTACCCAAAGGGAACTATACTGGGTTACCACGTTCCGCTCATTGAGTGATGTCGGGTTAGGTGCCTGCTTTTGACCGGACGGCAATAATGGCTACGAAGGTGCATTTCGTCATCATCTTCCTGCTGTCGGTTCCGTTTGGATAATGCGTATCAATCACTTACGCACCTCAGTACTGACGGTCTGTATACAGATTCACATATGTTCACCATACCAACTACCTAGCACTTACCCGATTTGTGATTATCAGGAGGGCATGCTTCTTACGATTAGTGCCCCGCCGGTAGGCTTTGTTACATTGTCAGGCCAGCTCTTTATTCATGGCCCTAGGTTTGCCCGGTAGCACAGGCAGTTCCATCCTTGGGAACAACTCAAGTGAGCGACCTCGTGTCGCACACGAAAAGGTACTCTAAGCATTTTTATGTTATTTTAGAACAGTTAATATCATAATTTATGAGCCTCTAAGGGAGTTGTAGAACAATCAACCGACTTAAGGTGAGATTGTAAGCTATATTTTTGCGTGATTAATAGACACTTCCGTCACTTACCAACTTCCTTATCAGCATTAATTGATTAAAAATGTCTATGTGTTTGTTTTTTTGCACAAAACATCCAATATCATTTAGCTAATGGATAGGAGATTTTGATATTTGCTATCTATAAGAGTGATGAATTCCTGATTTTCTGCCTTGTCAAAAAAACATAAGCCAGAGCTATTATTAGGCATCATTTCTTGCATTTCTTTTTTGAGGTCTGGAGCCATATTTGCAAGATTAAAAGAATGATTATCAAAAGGAAAATAAACATATTTATCATATAAAACCCACAGGCCTAGAGCCAATAAAGGGAGGATCAAAAAAGTCAGATGTGATAAAGTAAGCAAGGCCGGCAATGTCAAGGAACTAGTCAACAATAAATATAAATCTTTACATACTCCTATTATAAGAGCTATGATAAAAAGTACCTGCCGAGCAGATTTTCTCTGGTTATAAGCTTGATATGGCGTAGCATAAAACCATCGTCTAAGGTTATCATTAGATATTGTTGAAGGGTATGGATCCAGAATGTTTTTCATATGTAAAAAATATAAATATGCAGAAGAACGATTAGTCTCTGTGGGTCTATTCGTTAATGTTGTTTGCTCCTGATTCAGAAAATCCTCAGCTTTCAATATGGATATAAAACGCGCATTTATTCATATAATCTTTTTCAATTCTTCTTGTTTGCTAGTGTTTTCCAACAGGTTTTCAAACACTTTTTTCCATTGTTTGGCAATAGGTAATATTGCTGAAGCTTTCATACATGACTCACACATCAAACAATGTGTCAATTATATTACAATAAGGCCCTTATAACAAGATCTTATCGAAATTCTTATCGAAATTATGTTGCGATTGAATTAAGAGTCATATTGCTTACAAAGCAATTCTTTCATTATCTTTTTCCAAAATCAATTTATACCCACAAGCATGTGAAATGTTAATAAAATTGCTGAGTTTTATATCTTCTTGTATTCCTGAGCGAATGTTTTGAATCACTGTTGGTGATAAACCCGATTCATCAGCTAATTTTCTCACAGACTTATGAGCCTCATCCATCATGGCATGGATAGTTTCGGAAAGGAAAAATTCATTATATTCTTTTTCGAACGCCTCTTTAAAGGTTGCATTTTGCATCTCTCGTTCGAATGTCGAAAGTGTGTGTTTAGGCATAATAATTACCTCTCTTAGATCGGGTTATGTAAAAGAAGCAGAGAAATCTATCTGGCTTAGGTTTAAAAGCATATATCTTATCCTCTTCATAACGAAATTTAGTTTTGTCATGAATTTCGCCAGAATCTCCTATTCGTTTGAACAATTTCAAAAGTTGAATGCGCTCTTGTACAGTCAACTGATTGTAATATTCCAATGCATCACTGTAATGTTTCTCATCAAAATACCATTCTATGGTGTAAGCATCACCACTATAAGCAACATACTCTATACCTTTATTCATAAGTGTACCACTATACTTGTACGATGTCAAAATTTCATCAATTTGAACTTATTGATTCATCTAAAGTTAAATACCGATAAAAACTAGCACGAGAAATATTGAGTGTTTTACATATATCATCGATGCTCATACCGGTAATTTTCAGGATAGTTGTCGCTTGAAGCAGAACAGAGTTGCTCTACTCGAAGCATGATATCTCAAT
The DNA here is from genome assembly GCA_903877115.1 of uncultured Legionella sp. Taxonomy (GTDB): domain Bacteria; phylum Pseudomonadota; class Gammaproteobacteria; order Legionellales; family Legionellaceae. The sequence continues at coordinate 50 of CAIRCS010000112.1, read as the reverse complement.
AAAAAAATAATGCAATATTTTTCTTAACTCCCAAAAATAAACATTTAAGC
>CAIRCS010000111.1 GCA_903877115.1 uncultured Legionella sp. | reverse complement strand
GAGGGTTGGAAACTAGTAACCAATGCCGTGCATGCTGCTGGTGGACGTATTTTTGCGCAATTGTGGCATGTTGGTCGTTTTTCACATCCGTCATTACAACCAAATGGCGCAACACCGGTCGCTCCATCTGCGATTGCAGCACCAAAAGGATCTAAAACTATTATTGAAACAGGTGAATTTTTAGAATTAGGCACCCCACGCGCGCTACATGTCGATGAAATCAAACAGATTGTTCGTGATTATCAACAAGCCGCACAACTGGCAATCGACGCGGGATTTGACGGTGTAGAAATCCATGCTGCGAATGGCTATTTGATTCAACAATTTATGGCGGATGCTTCAAATCAACGTACTGATCTATATGGTGGCTCTATCTCAAATCGTTTGCGTTTTGCTTTTGAAGTGGTAACGGCTGTTATTGACCAAATTGGTGCTCAAAGAACTGGAATACGACTATCGCCAACCAGCTCCTCCAATGGCGCAATCGACAGCACCCCTTTCAAACTGTACTCACAGTTGGTTCGAGAGTTAGATAGTTTACATCTTGCTTATGTGCATGTAATTGAAGGCACCACCGGTGGTTCGCGTGAAACTTCAGCAGAGTTTGATTTTCATAAGCTCCGTTCATTGTTTCGTAGCACCTGGATGGTGAACAACGGCTATGACTACCAGCTGGCGACAGAAGCCGTTTCAAGTGGCTATGCTGATTTGATAGCATTTGGTAAACCTTTTATTGCTAATCCTGATTTGGTAAAGCGCTTTGCTGAACATCTGCCGTTGAATCAACCTGATCCGAGCACATTTTATGGTGGGAATGAAAAAGGATATACGGATTATACGTTTGCTTAACGCGCTCCGAGATTGGGCCTTGGCCCAATCTGCTTAATACATGTATGCAATCAAGTTCAGCACAAGCCCACTATTAACCTCTGCGGGATCTCTAGCAATATACTGATTCATATAACTGACATTAAGACCCATGTTTGGCGTAAATTTATAATATATACCCACAAAAACACGATTTTGGTCGAAAGTGGAGGTTGCAACCCATGGTACAGATTTCACATTTAAAAAAATCTCATCATTTAAAGCAAAAGAAATCGTTTCATTAACTGGAATCGTCCAATAAGACCGCTCACGAAGCCGCACTGCCCACTCCGAGGTCTGAAAAGCACGACGTTGCTCCACTCGTAATCTGGATGCAAACTCATCCGAAAATGGTCTACGCCACATGATCTGCTCCCAAACACGGTACTCATTTATGACTACATTTTCAACGTCCTCAGCAACATTACTGTTATCTGAATAATTAGTATAAGTTTGCCCGAGCCAAATTTGTAATTGAGGCTTAATGGTTGTACCGATGCCTGCATTGAGTAAAGACTGTTCATAGGTGCCAGCACTATCAACCAATCGAATCTGCGGTTCAACCGCATAAAGCAATTCATCATGCTTACCAAAATAACTAGCCAACCCCCATAGTTTTGTATAGCTTTCACTAAAAACCAACTGGGAAATTAGACTGAGCACCCCTGCAATAACCAAACGTAAAATATACATTCGTTCCTAATTCTCTCTCCGTCGCAACATAAACTCATTTTTTATCATGAGCATTTTTTGCAAAGCTATCCCTATTTCGTAATTCCTTCAATTTTGCACCTATTTTGATTTCCAAACCCCGCTCCACAGGTTGATACCAATGCGGATCTGTCATTCCATTAGGCAAATACTGTACCCCAGCGGCAAAGCCATACGGTTCATTATGCGCATAACGATAGTCTTTGCCATGCCCTAATTTTTCCATTAATCCGGTAGGTGCATTACGTAGATGATTCGGCACATCGCGTGATTTATCTTGGCGCACAAAAGCTTTGGCTTGATTATAAGCTTGGTACCCAGCATTACTTTTTGGCGCTACCGCCAAATAAATCACTGCTTGAGCCAAAGCCAACTCCCCTTCTGGAGAACCTAATCTATCATACGTTTGTGCGGCATCGTTTACGATCTGCTGTGCGCGTGGATCAGCCAATCCGATATCTTCCCATGCCATTCTCACGATGCGCCTAGCAAGATATTTGGGATCTGCCCCACCATCGAGCATACGACACAGCCAATACAGAGCAGCATCTGGATTCGAACCACGCACTGATTTATGCAAAGCAGAAATTTGGTCGTAAAAATAATCACCTGATTTATCAAAGCGTCGCGTATGTTGACTGACTATTTGTGCAATGTCTTGGCTGGAAATCTTATAAACCTCTTGCTGGGATGCAAATACATCAATTTGTTCTAGTACATTTAGTAAACGTCGAGCATCGCCATCCGCATAATCAATCAGTAATTCAATGACACCCGCTTCAAACTCTAAATGCCCTAGTTTTTTCAGTTTGGCACGGTGTATCATGCATTTAAGGTCATCATGATTGAGAGATTGCAATACATGGACTTGGGTTCGCGATAACAACGCATTATTGACTTCAAAAGATGGATTTTCAGTCGTTGCACCGATCAGCGTTACCAAACCTGATTCGGTATAAGGTAATAACGCATCTTGTTGCGCTTTATTAAAACGATGAATTTCATCAATAAATAAGATTGTTTGGAGCTGCATAGCTTGATGTTTTTTAGCCAAATCCATGGCGGCACGAATATCTTTAACCCCAGCAAATACAGCTGATAAGGGAATCCACTCATAGTTAAATGCTTTTGCAGCAAGGTTTGCAAGTGTGGTTTTCCCAACGCCTGGGGGACCCCATAGAATCATGGAATGAAGCTTCCCTGAGTCAAATGCGATTCTTAAAGGTTTTCCTGGGCCTAATAAATGCTTTTGCCCAATGACCTCAGATAAGTCCCTAGGTCTTAATAATTCGGCAAGTGGTACGGCGGTTGCACTAGTATTTGGATTCATTTTTCTCTTTCGTGACTTTAAGGATCTACCTTTTCAACGGTACAATTAACCACATCAACGCATAAATTATCAACGCTGATCCGCCTGCTAATGCAAACCCCACAAAGCCCAAGCGCACAATAGTAGGATCAATATTAAAGTATTCGGCCAAACCCATGCATACACCACCAATCATCCGGTCTTGCTGTGAACGATAGAGCTTTTTTATGCGATCTGTCATGACATCACTCCTGAGAAAGGTCTACAGTGTAACATATTGGATAAAATAGAATAAGATTTAGAGAGTTAAAACCTTATTTAGCTAGGGCGTGTCATCAATTAGTTTTTCGAAGCGAAAATTGAGATAATTAGCTCGGTTTACAGCCGAAAATACTAATTGATGACACGCCCTAACTCTTGCAACAGTTGTTTTCTAAATCTGCGGCAATCTACTTCCGGTACATGACGAGGGCTGCCATCAAACCGCTGCTTGCTTCGCGCGGATTCTTTTTGAATTTTAGCCAATACATTGGCAGGTCGTTGCAATTTGCCCGCGATAATCTGTGCAGCAAGTCGAGCTTGATGATCAGCTAAAGGCCAAATGCAGCCCTGAGGTTGAAATAAACCGATAAAATATAGATTTTCTAATTCAGGATGCATCATCTTTAGATATAAAGGAATTTCTTGTGCTTGCCGATAATCCAAGAATGTGGCTTCAAAAAAAGGGAAATCAATCATATATCCAGTAGCAAAAATGACAGTATCAAATTCTTCACAAGATCCATCTGAAAAATGCACAGTATCTTTATCAAAACTTTGTATTTTACCCCGAATTTTTATTTTACCGTGCCGGATAAAATAGAGTAATTCGGAGTTAATCGTAGGATGGGTACTCAGAGGCTTATTGATGGGATTCGGTAATTGATACTTAGCATAACGCCCCTGAACAATTCTTAAGACCCACTTAGCCAACTGTTGTTGCACCCGAAACGGCAGCCAGGCAATTTTTCTATACAAAACATCGGTCGGTTTACCAAAGATAAATTTGGGAAAAATATGCTGTCCCTGACGCGTACTGACAGTCGTACTAGATGCCACGCGCGCAATGTCTACAGCAATATCACAGGCTGAATTTCCGGCTCCTACTATGAGTACCTTTTTATGCTTAAAAGGAGCAGCATTTTTATAGCTATGCGCATGCAATATTTCCCCTCGGAATTCACCAGGGTACTGAGGAGTGAACGGACTCCAATGGTGGCCATTAGCTACCAGCACATAGTCAAAAATTTCTGTATGATGACCATGTTCATCAGCATAGCTTAGTTCCCAGTGAGACAAGGTCGGTTTATATTTTACTTCAAGTACTTCAGTGTTGAATTTAATATAGGGTACGAGAGCAAAATGAGCAGCATAGGCCTTAAAATAATTTAATACCTGATGATGGGAAGGATAGTCTGGATAATCATCAGGCATGGGAAAATCTTCAAAAGAGGACAGGTGTTTAGAACTGATAAGATGCGTCGTTTCATAAACACTGGAGTGATGATTATTTTCATCATAGATCCAATTGCCACCCAATTGGTTGTTTTTTTCAAAAACAACTACGTTTCGAATGTCTTGGGCTAACAAATTTTTAATCGTAGCAAGACCACAAGGCCCTGCTCCAATCACACAAACCCTACTTGCTGATTTTGGCATGCGACACACAATCCGCTCGAGGATGATTTAAAGCTTGAATCACTTCTTTGAGCATTCTTTGTTGAATCACCGGACTGCTATCGATATTAAAATGATTGACTTTGACACCAGGCAACCTTGTGACGTCAATATTTTCAAGATGCGTTCTTTGCGGATTATCAGCTCGAACTCTCAATCCACTCAGTAACGGTACAAAAGATGATTTGTAAAAATTGATAGCACGACACACATTCGGCGGAATTGTAGCTGGAATAACCGGATCAACCGTTATCAGCAATGCAACTGGAATGTTTTTTTTATTTAAAGTACGAGCAATATTGATTTGCTCATTCGCACCCAAAGAATGGCCTGCCAATATAATTGGACGGTGACTGCGATTATCGTCGTAATGCCGCATAATATCTTTAGATAATGGCCCACCTTTGAACCATACCGTACTTAAGGCCGGAATGTCATTGTCATTTTCTAAAGTGCTTTCCAAACGGTTCATACCTTTGCTAAAAATCCCCCCCAAACCACCCCGCATAGTGTAGATTTCACCAGGAGAATGACGATTAACTGAGGTACGTTGAGGTAATTGTTTTGTTTTATCATGATTCACGGCAAAATCAACACAACCGCTTAATAAACTAGCAATGAGAAAAATACGCAAAAAAAATGTCATGGTTATCCCTTATCCTTAAGTGTTATGATTGTAACAACCTATAAAATTACTCGCAAGACTAGGGCCATCAAATAGATTCTGGAAGCGAAAATTGAGATGATGTCGCTCAAATTTTTGCTTGGATGAGAAGAGATTGGGGCTTTAAATAAGTCCTGACCCATATTAAGAAGGCTGTTTATGAACCACCCAGTAGTAGTGATCACCGGTGCAGCAAGTGGGATTGGGTTAGCTTTGGCTGCAGAATGCGTTTCTCAAGGCCTGGCTGTGATGATGGTCGATAGAAACGAAGAAATACTAATGCAACAGGCCAATCAATTGCGTGCCGTGGCCAGCGCAACCGTTCATGCCGAAGTTTGTGATGTCAGCTCCGAAGTTCAGATGCTTCAATTGGCAAAAACTGCATTTGCTACATTTGGCCACGTGGATGTATTGATCAACAATGCGGGCGTCAGCGGCCCCATTGCACCCCTGTGGGAATTATCCACCGCTCAAATTCGCCAAGTCATGGACGTGAATGTTTATGGCACAATATACGGCATAAAAGCTTTTTTACCCTATTGGTTTGAGCATAACCAAACAGCGCACATCGTCAATATGGCCAGCGTATATGGTTTATGTAGTGGCTCACAATTAGCGGCCTATACCATGTCAAAACACGCTGTTGTTGCCCTCTCCGAATCGTTATATTTTGATTTGCGGCGCCTAGAAAAACCAATACAAGTTTCTGTGGTCTGTCCAACCTTAACCAATACCAACCTCATTTCTAACTCATTTGCTGGCGAACCTTCGTTATTTCATACCTTGCTCAATCGCAGCTTAGCAGATGCCCAAAGCTCGCAAGACGTCGCTGCGATCATTATGCAAGGCGTTGCACAGAAAATTTTTTATATCTTTCCAGATGCAGAAGTAAAACGCTATTGTGAAGAGTACAAGAACGCACTGATAGATCAATCAGCGCCTCACGAACATGACCTAGAAAAATTGTTTCAGACCTTATCGCGCCATGCCAAAAAAAGAGAAACTCGTTTTTAACCCACCATCTTCCTCACTGCCATTAAGTTAAGAGCTTCAGCTTTCGCCTACGTCCCGCGGCTTGTCCGCGGGATCCAGAGATCTGGCTCTTAAACAAGACTGCTGGATCCCGCGAACGTAAGTGGAGGATTAACTATCAGCAAGCACCCAATTGATTTTTGCTGGTCTTGTTTCGCTCCAAGCGCTACAGATGGCTGGATTTAGTTTGCTGAACTTTGCATCAAGATTCTGTTTACTAAGTACAAAACCTTCTGCAATAGAAGGCGCTCCACCAATAGAGCAATACACTTCTGGACGTAAATGCGACAACATAGAAATGCTCTGGTCGTTTCCACATTGATAGCTTAAATACACCATAGCCGAGGCATTAGTTCCGAATCGTCGCCCATCGACTCTCTTTTTTCGCGGCCTTGCGTTACTGTAAACGCCATTGTCGTACCACGCAATATCACATCAGGAACCTGAAATTCATCAAACAGGGTGCCTTTTAAAATCCAGAGCGAAGCGAAGGATCTCCGGAATTAGGCACAAATCTAGTCAATTAAAGATCCTTCGCTTCGGCTCAGGACGTACCTGGGGAGTGACACTAAAAATTGTGTTTAAGCGAAGCGAATAGCCAGACTATTTAATGAGATGAAACATTGTTTTTAGTCAATTTCTTCAATTTTACTGTGGCAAGTATCACCTTTGGTGATCAAAGAAATGTTGCTATCTTTATCTAAAGTCAACTTGCCACATTGAATATGCGTGCTTGTCCGATACTTTTTTCTAAAGCCAAATGAATACTCTTTGCCTTTGGGGCCCTCACCTGAAAAAACTTTTCCGGAACCCCCATATTTTCTGCCTTCGACAAGGTAGCCCAAGCCCGCTGCTGTCTCATCCTGAATTGTGACTGTAATCTTAATAGTGTCTTTGGGTGCATCCAATCTATCTTCCGGTTCAGCAAAGACCAATAAAGAAATACCAGCCAGCACAATACCATGCCCTATTTTTAATGTTTTTAACATAAGACCGTCTTTTTTTAAGCTATTCAGCTCTCGGTTCTAAGCCGAATGAAAGACATCCACTTCCTGCCCTTTAAAAACCGTGCTTTTCCAATAATTCATCCCAATTTTTTGCGCCACTTTCTTTGAAGCCATATTTTTTTGATGAATAATAGAAATCAAATAGGGAATATGTAACGTTTGATGACTATAGTCTTTCACCATTTTGGCAGCTTCCGATGCGATTCCCCTACCCCAAAACGCTCGGTCTAAACGATATCCCAACTCAATATGATTGGCCTCATCAACGGTTTGTGCAATCAAGCCACAAAAACCCAAGAGCTGCTGCGATTCTTTTAGAGTAATGGCCAACAAACCAAACCCTGATTTTGCATGCTGGGTCATAATCCGATCTAAAAGTTGTCGCGTGGTGTCATAGTCAAGCGCACGACCATCCCCAATATATTGCATGACCAACGGGTCGCTGCATATCAACGCCAACCCCTCTAAATCCTGTAGTTGAAAAGGTCTAAGAATTAGCCGTTCTGTTTCGATAGGATCATTCATGGGAGAGCAAAGCCACGTATATGGAGGAAGATAGCATAGGGTCTTTAGAGATGAGTTGTCAACAAACTGTAGTTGCCTTCTCCCGCCAGCTGGCGAAGGCAGCTTACAGCTTTTCTGCGTAAGAACCAGGATGGTATTTTTTGCCTACTTAGGCTACAATGTCCGCACAATGTTCACGAGAAGCATAAATCATGAAAAAAAAATATTAATCTGTCTTTTGGGACTATTAATGAGCGCCAGCGTTTTTGCCCACACTTCGATTAACTTTTCTGTGAACCAGGGAATGCCTGGCATGATGGACGATTATGGTTATGAAGACAGGCTGTTAATGCAACAATTAAGGGCAAGAAGGATGCAAAACCGCATGATGCGCATGCAATTAGCGCAGATGGGCTATCCACGTTATGTCCGAGTTATAGAGCCCATGTATTCTAATTATTACTCCTATAATGAAGAACCTTATTTCGTAAGGACGCGCACCGTCTACACCAATCAATATGTTCGACAACGCCAGACACATTGTCATAAACGAGTCTGTGTTCGTGCGCGTTAACAATACGCTGACTCCTTTCTAAACTTGTTCTATAGAATTTTATAGGCTATACATAAAATATGACCTGAAAACCTTTTCTTCACAGAAGGGTTAAGCATGACTTACTCTAATGAAGAAATTGGACTACAAGCGAATGCATATGCACGTGCCTTTATTGACACTTGCAGTACTTCTGTCTCTTTTAATCAGCATAATCTAGCAACCCAATTCGAGATACAGAGCCAGATTGCAGCAATGCGCAAAGAAGTTTCAGCCGCATCACAATCCTCTCCTCAAATCTCCTTAAGCCTTGATAAAAGCATCGATGATTTTTATGCCAGCACTTACTTTTCTAAGCAACAACGTTCTGGCAATTGTAGTGAATATAGTGATCTTGCTTTGGAGTATATTGGAGAACATCATCCCACTTCCCATGCAGAAGTCTTTAATATTGAAGGAGGAGATCATGTTTTTTTAGTGTTAGGCCGCGATAAAAACAGTAATCCATCTAATCCAGATACTTGGGGGTCAAATGCCGCTTTTTGCGACCCATGGGCCAATAAAGTATACCCTGCATCAGACTATCAGAAGAATCTACAAAACTTTATCAGTGGGCGTGATATGGATCCTGCGACCAAACGCATACAGCATAGCTATGAATCATTGGATCCTGACAAACACAAGCTTTCTTTATATAAAGAACGACAGTTTCAACCCGGAGATTTAAATCAATCGGCTGAACGTAGGGCGAATGTCATTGCTTTTTTTCAACATAAAGCAGCTGCAGTCGAGCAAGCTTTAACGATCTTTGAATCTGATTTAAAAGCCACTGCACAGCAATTAGAGAAGCGTTACGGCGCAAGTGACAAAAAACTCAAGGCCGTGCAAGAGAAGATTAAGTCAGTCCAAACAGAAATGAACAGCTTGCGTCACGATGTTTCTCAAAAAACACTTACTGAACAAGATTATTTTAAAGTTAAATCACAACTAGAAAATAGATTACAACGCTCCATGGCAGCGACACAGTTCACTCCGGAAGAGCATAAAACACTCAATGCTCATCGTTCCGAAAAAAGAGAGTTTTTCCGACCTATTTTTGGGGGGTCTAAAACTCAAAATGAGATCAAAAAAGCTGCTGAAAAAGTGCAAAAAACGATGGCCGAAGCAGATGCTTCTTTCAGAAAAAAACAGGCAACCGCTAAAAAAACCCAACAAAAATTAAAAGCAGCCCAAGCCAAGCACACACATGTAGCGACACCAATAAATCTAACTGCTATGGGCGAAACCACAACCCAGGGTTTTAATCCATCAGCTCCCTCAGGAGCACCGAAACCAATAGAAAAAACCAATCAATCCAATACAGCGCCTACTCCTTTTCGCACAAAACCCAAGAAACCTACAGAAATATAGAGTTCTGCTTGACACAAATGTAGGTTTGCTTAAAAGTGACTCCCCAGGTTGTGGATAAGTTTGTTTTCAATAGATTCAAACTTATCCAACGTCATCAAGAGCGAAGCGAAGGATCTCCGGAATTAGGCACAAACCTAGTCAATTAGAGATCCTTCGCTTCGCTCTGGATGACGTACCTGGGGAGACACGCTTATAACAATGTGTCTTTAGATCGAACAGTACTATACACGGATAAAAATTTTCCTTTTATATAATATGGTTAACACCAGCAACCAAAAAAGCACTGACGTAATCGCATACGCTAAAGACGCATAAGGTAAGGTCATCCATCCGAATAAATCCTTGAGGATGATTTGACGTAAATTGCAAGTCTTACCCCATCCACACCCCAAATGAATTTTAAGTTGGATTTTAAAAAACAAGACATGCAAAAAATAGGCCACAATCGCATTCAAGCCAAATATTTCAAACGGTTTAGACCAGCGAACAATATGTTTGATTTCTATCAGGCCATAACATACGGCAAAACTTATTAAGGCCATACCTGCAGTCCATAATGCATAGGAACTGGTCCACAGCGCTTTATTAATGGGAAACCACTGTCCCCAAAACCAACCCAAAGCCATTAAAAGTGTTCCGGCTGCCAACATCCCTAGACATTTTTGGGTAGCTGTTTTGCGCGTTAGCAATCCAATACCTACGATATTGCCAAATAAAGTACTGGCAATGGCTGGCAACGTACTCAACAAACCTTCTGGATCAAAAACTTTGCCATATAAATTGGCAGAATTGAATATAAACCGATCAAGATAAGCCCCCAGATTTCCCGCTGGACTCAAATTTCCGAAGCCATAATGCGGGACGGGATAATAAGTCATGAGCATCCAATAACCTAGTAATAATGCGCCGGTCAGAACAATTTGTAAGACCGTATTGAGGTACAAATAAGTCAATGCTGCAAAAAAATAACACAGCGCAATCCTTTGTAAAACCCCATATACCCGTACGGTCACGAATGTATCGCTCGTCATATGATACGGAAATATATTTAACAACATTCCTAATAGAAAAATAATGAAGGTTCGCTGAATAACTTTATAAACAATATGCGATTGGCTAATCCCTACTGAGCGTTGTTTGGATATAGATAAAACCAAGGAAATCCCCATGACCACTAAAAAAATTGGGAATACCAGATCAGCGAAAGTACATCCGTTCCATTCTGCATGATCCAAAATCTGAAACGGAGATAACACAATCGTATTGACTAAAATCATACCCGCAATGGTGATGCCACGAAAAACATCTAAAGACAGTAAGCGTTTGGACTGAGTGGGCATAAGTCTCTCTATTGAGTATTACCTATCCGATTAGCCTAGCATAAATTGGAAAAGCCGCAAAGAATAGTCCTCAGATCGCTTAATGTCGCGGCTAGGATGCATCCTGCCAAATATTGACAATCTAAATGCCCCACGTTAGCTTGATAATTCTGCTGGACTATCTCAATGAGAAGGTACAATGAAAATCATAAAAATAATTGCTTATGTAATCTTAATAGGATGTTTGCCAGTCACGAGCTTTGCTATGGGATTTGAATTAACCAGCACAGCTTTTCAAAAAAATAAAATGATCCCCAAAAAACATACATGCCAAGGTCAAAATATTTCACCTAATTTAAGCTGGAAAAATGCCCCACAGAACACCATGTCGTTTGCATTAATAATGAATGACCCTGACGCGCCAACCGGTAATCGGATCCATTGGTTGGTGTATAATCTACCTTCGAACATCACTGGTCTGGAGCAAAATGCGTCGTTACCCATTGAAGCCGCAAACGGATTAAACACCGGGAACAAACTAGGGTATAGTGGGCCCTGTCCTCCAAACGGAACACATCGATATTTTTTTAGACTCTATGCTTTAGACACGGTATTGCCACTTTTGGACACACCCCGGTACCATGATCTGCTCGATGCCATGCAATCCCATATACTTGGACAAGCAGTTTTAATCGGGAGATATGGAAAGTAAGTCCTAAAATGGTGTTATACTGCGCTATTTGAAAGTATCCTGTCACTCCCGTTTGCGCGGGAATGACAAGGATATCAATTTTGAAGATTGGATTTTAAATGAAGCTTTCCAAATATATACGCACGTATATTTACCAGATACAGAATATGAAACGCTGGGATTTTGAACCTAGTCAAACCAAAGTCATCATCTCGTTAACTACGGTTCCATCACGCATTCGCTGGTTGAAGCCAACGCTGATCAGCCTATTACGCCAACGCCCAGATGTGATCGAACTCAATCTAGCCAAAACCCCACTTAAACAAGATGTGGCATGGGAAATCCCCCAATGGTTGACAGCATTATCCGCTGTGAAAATTTTTTGGTTAGATCAAGACTATGGCCCTGCGTCTAAATTTATTCCTACCATAGAACGCCATGCAGGTGAAGATTGCAAAATATGTGTTGTCGATGATGATATGATTTACCCGCAAGATTTTTTATCTAATCTACTTCAAGCGCATCGGAGTTATAATAAACCTGCCGTTTTTTGCACGTCTGGGCATAAGATTTGGCGTAATCTTGATTCCAGCCAGGCACCATTGTCCGAGAAACCAGGCAAAGACCCAGTACGAGTGGGTATTATTCAGGGTTGTGGAGGCTATATAATGCAGCCCAACTATTTTGATTTAGCACAATTGAAAACCATTAATACCTTACCAACTGATAGTGCAAAACAAGATGATGTATGGATCAGTGGGCTCCTGAGCCAATCTCATATTCCTAAATTCCGGGTTAAAGTGGGCAAACGCTCGGGTACAATTAATACGTTGACCGCGAGCATTACAGGCGCACGAGTCCCCCCTTTTAATCATGTATTAGCTTATTTTAAAGATGCATGGCAAAAAGAGGAGTTGGTAGATTAAAGAGTGCTGTTGTGCTTCATAAGCAGTGAGCTTTTATCCATATACAAAGTTACCCAAGCGCCACACCATACCGAACATGAAATCAATACAAACGGTGCATAGAAAACAGATTTCTCTTGGTTAACCAAAATACTCAAATCATAATCATGAATAGCGATACTCAATAACAAAGCAGATAAAGAAATACCCAAGCTTATCGACAATTGCCTCACAATATTGAAAGCCGCTGCTGCTTGACCAATTTGCTCGTTGGAAAAGCCCCCTATTCCAATCGCTTGAATCGGCGCTCCGCATAAGCCACTGAATAATCCCCGAACAAACAAGACTACAAATCCTAACCATACTGGCGTCGAGGGGTTTAAGCACAAAATAATGGGTGTTATCACACCCACACCTATCAACCCCACAGTGATGGGTAATTTGGCAGAATAGCTTTCGTATAATTGCACCGAAAGACGACTTGAACAAATCGCTCCAAAAGCTTGCATCCCCATAATCATTCCCGCCAACATAGCTGTGTAGCCAACATTCATTTGCAAATAAATCGCGATTAAAAATATTGAACCAAAATGACCAATTTGAAATAATGTCAGGATTAAATTGGCTTGCACAAATAGTTTTTTACGAAACAACGCCAAATCGACCAAAGGCGCCAAGCATTTACGTTCTTGGAGCACAAAAAAATAACCCGCGACCATCGCTAGCAGCAGCTCACACAACATGCTCCAGTTAAAGCCCTGTTTGCCGATTGCAGATAACACATGAAATACCAATAACAAAGTACTCGCAGATAAGACAAACCCCCTAACATCTAAAGGCAGTTTATTTGCAGAGCGATACTCTTTGACCAGCCATAATGAAAAGCCGGCAATAAGGATCGATATTGGAGTTACGAATAAAAATACCCAGCGCCAATTAAAATAATCAGTCATCATGCCACCCAGCATTGGCGCTAGACCAGGTGCGATAAGAGAGGGCATAAAAATATAGCTAGAGATGCTGGCATACTCGGAAGGATCAAAGGCTCGAAACACCATCGTCATCCCTATGGGTACAATGAGACCACTAGATAATCCTTGAATAAACCGCATGCAAATCAAAAATTGCATATCAGGCGCCAGCGCACACAATAACGAAGTAAGCCCCAACCCAACCGTCGCATAGATAAATACACGTTTGCAGCCGAACCGATCTCCTAACCAAGAGCTGAGAGGAATGCTCAACGACAAAGCCAGAAGAAATGCATTATTAATCCATTCTGTATCCGTCACCAGCACATGAAAATGTTCAGCAATACTTGGTAAAGCGATATTGACGATAGTTAAATCTAATCTATCTAAGAATAAGACAACCGTATAAATAGCAGCCACAATATATTTATATTCAAATCTTCGCATGCAAGGATTGCTCACAAGAACAGAAACAATCATTATGCCACTTTTTTTCTTTTTTTTCCCATCTCACATCCTGTCACACTAATCTATGCTACAATTTTAAGTTTGCTTTGTCCCAGTGGCGCAGCTGGATAGCGCGGCCCCCTCCTAAGGGGCAGGTCGCAAGTTCGAATCTTGCCTGGGACACCAATTAAATCAATGGGTTAGAAATTAAGCCCTTAAAAACCTTCCATATTTTATTTTCCGGTGCCTACCTGGGTGACTAGAAATTATTTTTGCTAATGAAACACCATTCTCAACTTAGCAGGTTTTTCCCAATTACGCGTGTCACAAGGGGTTAAAGTGTTAAAGCCCGGGAGCAACGGACGCCATAAGAGAAGAGCTTAAAGTAGGGTATCTGATTACTGGTAGTCGCCGAGAAAATCTGGTACCACGCCCCGGAAACAGGATTACCTGCGGCCTCAGTAGAACTCCAGTAATTGCCAGACAATAAGCTCAAAGTATCTACCAAATCAGATCGCATGTTTTGTAAGGTGGGCGTACCTGAAACACCGCAAGCAGCACTGCCGGCATTGCTCACCGTAATGGCTCTTGGAACGCCTGAGTCCGGTGTTCCTGATACGCCATATTCTGTATAGCCCGTTTTGCTTAAAGCCAAATGACTTACGCTAGTGGTCAGCGTCGTTGCACCAGGTGCTGTCGTTAACGTGATATTCAATGCGTCTGAACGGCTCGGTTGATAACATTGCAATGCGTTACCCTGCTGGAAAACCACAGGACCGCCAGCTACACTACCTTGTAAAGAGGAACCATGAACCGTTAACGTCAGGGTACATTACTGCTGATAGCCTAAGGTGAATGGATTTGCGCAATGCCCAAAGGTGGTGTTTTGACTAATGCCTGTTATCCCACGCATCTCAAGCACGTGCGTTTTTCTCGATTGGTTCGTCACTTGATACTGAACAGTTGCTGTATCCGTCGTTGACACCGAAATTGTGGTCGCCGTCAAGGGTGAAAATGTCCATACAGGACTCCCTGCATGAAGGGGTCCGCTGAGGGAGAAAATTAGGGGGCTCAGTAAACTGGTTAACGTTTTACGATATTTAGTAGGCATTGCACTATCCTTAGGCTAAATACGTGAGATTGAATAACAATCCGTTGGTGTATAAATGGGAGAAAGACAAACCATTGTTTAATGTTTGCCCTGATGCTCGAATCAACTGACTATTTCCCCAATCAGCAAACTCATAACCAATGCCCGCTTGCCAGTGTTGGTTTAAATGTCGCTCTAAACCAACACCTAACGTGTACGTAAAAGTCGTCGTCGTGTTGCTTACAAAATTAGGCATAACAACCGCCTCGCTAATGGTCGGCGTATTGCTAAAATCATGGGATTGGTTGAATCCAACCCCTAAACTCCCACTGACCCAAGGGATTACCACATAACCTCTGTCGGCCAATAACTTTCCTTTTATAGCTACATGCGTATGCCTGACTTGATACTTGTAAGTGTAATTATTAAATTGAGACGTTGCATCATCCCAAATATTCCCTGACAACGATGCATTGCCTGTTGTGGCAACTGCAAGGCCTATTTGACCATCCAGTTTTTCACGCAGTGATTTTTGAATGCCTAAAAAAATCTCGCCATCCACCAGGGTATGCGATGCATGATTGGCTGCATAGGTTTTTTCAATATTCGGGGCTAAATAAAACGTTTGTGTATTCCCGGCACTTTCCCAGACCGGACCAAGACTTAAGGTTGCGACACCTGAGGATTTGAACGTTTCAAGTAATTTGGAAGGCAAAGACGCCGCATGTTCATGCGGACCAGCTTGACCCTCTGCAAATCCAGTAGAGCTGAAAAAAAGCAATGTAGTCAGTAGTAATGCATGATGGTTGTGCTGTTTTTAAGCATTATTGCTATATCCTTATAGTCACACCAATTGTCAACATCCATCATATAAGACAATAAGACAATATGAATTTATTCCTAAACGTTTATCCATCGATCGGCAATTGGTCACGTTGTTCCCTTTGCCTTGATATTTCTTCGTCATAAAGTTTTTCAATTCCATCTGGACTAAGCTTTAACAAAGCTTTCCGAGCTTGTTCTTTAGACATGGGCTTGTGGGATGGCTTCAATGCGGCCTTACCTAATGGACTTAAGGGAGGGTGAATAATTGCTGGATTTATTCTTGCAAGATAATCAATTTTTTTCATTAAGTTATCAAAGTCTATCACTTGAGCTTCCTTAAAATTATTTAAACTTAATCATTACTGCATGACTGATTGGGGTTACATTATCAGGCTCTTGTGCAATTTGATGCTCAACCAAATCCCCCCAATTTATCCAAGCTGTCTTTTGCTCGTCTGCATAAATCGCTCGTTGATAGGTAGCAACCAGCTTATTCAAGGGCTAATGATTTAACATCCGTTCAATCACATGAGGTTCTGTTTTCAAATAATCTCCCCATACTGTAGCTGCTGATCTACGGAGGTCATGCACACTAAAAGATGGCATATCAACCAAAGGAGCATCCGATACCAATTTCTTTTTTGTTCCTGTCGCCATGCCTCTTAATCGTGCGATTACACCGGTGAGAGTATCAGCATGAATATGACCTCCATCTCTATAATGCCCGGTATCAAAAACAAACTGTGAATTACCCGATACAGGTAATAGTGACTGGATGATTTCAACTGCTAAAGAGGAGAGATAGATAGTATGTGTGTGTCGATTTTTGGTTCTCTCAGAGGGTAATAACCAAACGCCTTCATCAAGATTTATTTCATCCCAACGCATGGCAGCGACCTCACCTCGACGTGCGCCAGTCAGAATCAACAGCTTAATCGCACTGCTGGTCACAATTGACATCGACGATATTTGTTCGTTAGATTGAATTGCATTACTAGATTGATCTAATGCCAGCCAGAGCTTACGTAATTCAGGTAAGGACAATACACGGTCGCGCGGTCTACTGGCGGTTGCAGCAAAATCTTTTGGCTTTAACAGACGAGCCGGGTTCAGTTCAATAAAATGACGGGTTAATGCGTAATCCATCATCAAATTAAGGGTAGACAGAGCTTTGCGCGTTTCTTCTCTAATACCCTTGCGAGTCATGGCATCCAAGGCCGTTGCTAAGTGCGCTCGGGTTATATCTCGTGCGAGTATGTTTCCTAGTATTGTCTTCAAATGAAGTCGCCAGCGGTCCTCATGGCGTTTAATCCATGTGGGAGTAACTCTACAAGTAATCTTTTCAAACTCAATCCAAGTATCAAATAGCACTTGCATAGTGATGGCCTGCGCATTAGCGGCAATTGCAGCGGCTTTAGCAGTACGCGGGTCAATTCCTTCTTCTACCAATTTCCGCAACTCAATGACTTTCTTACGAGCCTCCTTCAAGCTAACGTCCTTTAGTGTTCCAATCGGCATTCTAAATAACTGACGATCGCCTGGTAAGCTGAAAGAAAACAACCAGCTTTTAGCACCACTTGGGCGCACACGAAAGTACAACCCTCCCCCATCATGAATTCTGTACTCTTTATCACGTGGAGCCGCATTATCTATAGCCTTTGCAGTGAGTTTACTCATAAAAGAACACTCTTTTCTGGTTTGGTCATTGTGTAACGTAGCATTGCATCATTAGTGCAGACGGCATCTGCACAATTGAATAGTTTGAATTTGGGAGTCAGTGAATCCAAAATTTGAAATGAAAGGCTCATGTTCATCATTGATCACGCTTATTATGAGATTCCATCTTCTCTGTAATCGCCTTAATCTCTTTATCAAAATCAGACTCAAAAAGACGATCTTGAACAATACGATATTTCTCAAACTCGCTCTCTGCATGATCTTTCGCGATTTTTGCGCTAATTTTTCCTGCGTTTTTCAATACATCGCGTTCATCAAACTCAAGAAATTTGTCTAAGCGTGTGGCCCAGTCTTCCATCGTCATCGGAATTTTCCGTTTGGCTCGATTTTCTGCTAACTCTAAATAGGCATTGACAATACGGCCGAGAGACTCTAATTCTTCTGCTGTCAGGTAGTTTTTTGCAGCAGGCACATCAGTTTTAAGAATTTTTCCATTTGGGCTATGTTCCCAACTCGTGAGCCCCATATGCGGTTTGTTGCTGTCAGCGCGTTCGAGCACAAGCTCTGATGCCGTGTGGCCATGAATGGCATAATGTAGCTTATTTTGTACTTTAGCGAAAAAGTCTCTCGTGGTTGGCGCATTTTTATTGTAATCCATACTGGTTGCGTAAATGTCCGTAATTTTCTGGTAAAAACGGCGTTCGCTGAGGCGGATTTCTCTGATTTCTGCTAACAACTGTTCAAAATAGTCTTCGCCAAGGAAGCTGCCATTCTCAAGTCGTTTTTTATCCAGAACAAAACCCTTGATGGCAAACTCTTTCAAAACTTTGGTTGCCCATTGGCGAAATTGCGTTGCACGCTTGGAGTTCACGCGATAACCAACTGATATGATTGCATCCAAGTTATAAAACTGAGTATTATAATTTCTACCATCACTGGCAGTTAGCCGGAATTTCCGGCTAACTGCTTCTTCCTGCAATTCGCCGCTAGAATAGATGTTTTGCATGTGTTCACCTATTGTTCGCCTATCGACATCAAACAGTTCAGCCATCAATTTTTGGGTTAACCAAATGGAGCCGTCTTCGTAACGTACTTCAATACCGCTCTCACCTGCTTGTACTGTAAAAATAAGAAATTCAGCGGTACTATTACGCATTATCAGTTTGTTTTCTGGATGTTGCTCGCTCATACTATGTCCTTGTTGTGAGGTTGGAAGTAACTGTTTTGGTGCCTACGTAGGTGACTACAAATCGCTGGATTCAGGTGTATTGTATTGGACGAAAATAGACAAAGCAATAGCCTTTAAGCCATATTTTATAAGGATTAATGGGTTTTGTTGGACAACGCCGGACTTAACATCTTGCGCCTCCTAAGGGGCAGGTCGCAAGCTCGAATCTTGCCTGGGACACCAATATAATTATTATGTTAATCTAAAAAAGCAAACCAGGTTTTGACTAGAGTCTGTCGACAATTCAGACGTCTACGTCCTGCAGCTTGTTCGCAGGGTCCAGTTCGATCTTTATCAAGGCAGCCAGTCCTTGATCCCTGGATCCCGCGGACAAGCCGCGGAACGTAGGGCTTTAAAAATTGAATTGTCAACAGGCCCTAATCTTGTTTTTTGGTAAAATATCAAGGAGTATTACATGGGGAAGGACTATCCTGAAATAACTAAGCGTATTAGTAACAGTATGAAAAATCTGCGCAAAGATATTACTGATACGATGCAAGGGTTTTCGAGTTTAGCACAAGCAGCAACTCAGAACGGTGCTCTAGAT
>CAIRCS010000110.1 GCA_903877115.1 uncultured Legionella sp. | reverse complement strand
CTTGGTCAAAGCATTTTTACGACCAATGGAGTGGTTTGGGAAAGGCAGCGTAAGCTGGTAGACCAGGCTTTCGCTCAGGCAAGGCTTCGATTGGTTTTTCCATTAATGCGTGAGTCGGCAAATGAAATGCTATTGCGTTTGGACAGAATCTCCGATGGTCAGTCTCACGATATCGACCGGGAGATGACTCATGTGGCTGCAGATATTATTTTCAAAACAATCTTCTCTAAGAGTTTGGATGCGAAATCTGCCCATATCATTTACGATGCCTTCATTCAATTCCAGCAACAAGCGCAAAAAGCGATGGTCCTTATGCTCTACCATTTGCCCACCTATTTTGCAGTCAAAGCGAGTCTTCGGCATGCAAAAATTATTCGTAGCATTATCAGTGAAATGGTGGAAAGCCGTTATCAGTCATTTCTCAATCATGAAACGCAAGAGCACCAAGATATTTTAGCGGCGCTAATGGAGGCTAAAGATCCAGTGGACGGCTCGCAGTTTTCTTGTGCTGAGCTAGTAGATCAGGTCTGCATGCTGTTCTTGGCCGGTCATGAAACGTCAGCCAGTGCATTAAGCTGGTCTTTGTATCTGGTCTCTAAATGCCCAGATTTACAATCCAAGATTTATCAAGAGATTGTTCAACAGGTTCAGCAGTCCGAAATTCAGTATGATGATATTAAAAAACTCGATTGGGTCGTGGATACTTTTAGAGAAGCGCTACGTTTATATCCTCCAGTTGGCTTTTTAGTGAGGTCGGCAGGGCAAGATGAGTGCATTCGTGATAAGAACGTGCAACAGGATGCCCCGATTTTAATTTCTCCATGGCTCATTCATCGTCATCGAGAGTTATGGGAGGCGCCTGATCACTTTTCGCCTGAACGATTTCGAACGACATCAGGGAAAGCTTCAATTAAGTGTGGTTATCTGCCATTTAGTAAGGGTGCTAGAGTATGCATAGGCGCAGCGTTTGCTATGCAAGAAGCGGTATTGATTTTAGCTAACATCATCAAACGATATGAGATTTTGGGGGATGATGCGCATATTCCCAAAGTGGTGGGGAGAGTTACTATTCGATCAGACAATGGCATACGTGTTGCTTTGAAATTGCGGCAACCTCAAAAAGATCATTGATTGTGACAAAGCTATTGTTAAAATGATAAATAATGTGTGCTTAGATCTTCAATCCCTTTAATTCTGTGGTTATTTGATAAATGAACTTTATAACTCAATGTCGGCATCAAAATGTACTTTTATTGCAAGGCCCAATGGGACCATTTTTTAGAAGGCTGGCCGATGATTTAATTGATCACGGTGCGAATGTTTTTAAAATTAATTTAAATGGAGGAGATTGTCTTTTCTACCGGCGCGGTGCAAAGATTTATCGTGGTGAGCTTGCTGACTGGGCTGATTTTTTAGATGATTTTATGGAGTTGCATCAGATCAATAAGATTATCCTGTTTGGTGATTGTAGAATTTATCATCAAAATGCCATTCAGATCGCAAAAATCAAAGGCATCGAGGTTTTG
>CAIRCS010000109.1 GCA_903877115.1 uncultured Legionella sp. | reverse complement strand
TGCAAATATCCACCTTGCAGAAACCGTTGAGCAGCTTGAGAAACTTCTTCCCTATCATATCAATCCTAAATTACTTGATAATATGCGCAGTTTGCCTGACCTATGCTTTCCTGTGAAAGATGCGGTTTATTAACCGCTTACAAATCTTTACAGACTGAAGATGCTTAACAGATAATGTTGATGAGCTTGATAAAACCGTTCGAATAAATCCGAAATCGCCGTTCGGACAAAACCGTAATAGGTGTTCGAGTAAAACCGTTTTAGCTGTTCGTCCCGACCGAAATACGCAATAGCTGGGTGGTTGGTCGAATTATGAGATGGTTTTGCGTTACGCACATATCTCAAGTGACCACCTTAAGGTAGCGGCGGAACGAATTCATGACACGTTTTTGCCACAGTAAATGGGTTTTTATGGCACAAACTATAGATAAGGCCTTGATATGTATGGTGCGCTCGGAGGGACTCGAACCCCCGATACCTTGGTTCGAAGCCTGATGCTCAGCAATAAAAGATATTATAAATCAACGTCTTATGATGCATCAAATCATCGAATTACTGCCTAAAACTGCCACAAACACACTACAATCGGCCACAGTTGCGGCACGTTTTCGTCACTGCTGTGTCAGGCAGCGCGAGGCAGTATTAGGTCAATTATATATCATGTTCTTGTTACCGTCTTCGCCTTAGGATAAATTCGATTGCATTGATTTGCAAAATAAGAATCACAACCTTTTTTTGTTTTAATTCTATCAAATGTCCAAAAATAGGTTACATATATTTTATTATCTGTAGTCTTTTCTTCATGATGACCGACTCGCCCAGCAAGACACACATATTTTTCATTTTTCATGAGTTTTTGCCAGCGAGTAAAAGTCTCTTGCTCATCATCAACAGCCGTCGGTCTGCGCATAGAATACTCGTGTGATATGAGATTTTTTGATCGGGCCTTAATATATAAATACCCATAATTGTCTATTCCCCCAATATCTTCGGATGAATAACCAAAGTCTTCAAGCGTTAATGCAACATGGTCTCGAGGAAAACACTGCCAGTAATTATAATCCGTTCCTTGCTCTGCAGAAAAAGGAATTGGCTTAATATCCCATGTATAGGCCGCCAAATCATTTTCGTCGAGTATCCCATAATCTTCTGTCAGCAACACATTAGGATATTTTTGTTGAACATAAGCAACGAGGCTATAAATATTAGGTGAAACACAAAATAAAATCATTGGAAGCATCACTCTAATAAAAGCACGGTGGTGCATATTACTTCCCCTCTTCCAACTGCTTGTAGTATTCACGTAATTCTACTATCGCTTTTGGTATTTGCCCTGCATCTATTATCTTCCAATAAGCTTTGTATTCAATAATGGCTTCTTCCCATGTGGCTTTTCGTTTTAATCTGGAAGACGCCGTTATTTGCTTTCTAAACAACCAACGTACACCACTGCAAACATTAACGGATGGATCAAAAAGATCCTTCGCTCTAATAAACATCAGATAATTACTGAGCTCACCATTATGATCATTTAAAACATGTAACGTTTCTTCAGTAATCTGTAGTAATCCTCTGGCACGATTTTTATGATTGGGGCTTATTGCTTGTTCATCAAAACTTGATTCTGTAGCCATCAGAGCTTTAATTAAATTGGGGTTAAGTGGAACTTCAAAATCAAAAATTTCATTCCAGTAACGTACCCACCCACGTATTAGTGCGTCGTAATTATCTGCATTGTGAAACTTAATTAAAACACCAGCTGTCGGCGGACCCGGAAGATTTTCAAAATAGTGATTGGAGATTGCGTGAATTTCATCTAAAGATAGCATATCTTTATGCGATGGATTCTGGGCGCAATGTTCATGCCTGGTGATGACCTCACCTTGTGGATGTGTCTTGGATGGTGGTATATGTTCAAGATGAGTGCGGACAAAATGCTTGCCTAATGGGCAGATTCGCCAAGGGTGCGCTTTATCATCCTTGGCAGCCTTATCTAGCAGATCCTGTTTAAGTGGGTCTGAGTCTGTAGTTGTCATTATATTCCTTACCTAATCATCACTTGAAAAATATAATCGATAAGGGTCTTGTGAACTAGATGCTATTTCGGTCACAAGCCCCAATTCAATTAATTTTAATAAACGTGTTCGAGTCGCTCGAACAGATAATTTTATCTCTTCGGCTATCTTGCTTGAAGCTAACCCCTCATTATGTTGGTTAAGAACTTCAAGAATAGCTTTATTGGTAATATCAAGCTTATTCGAGGTCTTAATACGGGTTGTAAAAATTGTTACTCTGAAATGGGTTGCTAATTCCTCAAATTTTGGTTCAGGAAAACCACCTTCTTCACAAGAGCTTATTATGCGCTGAATACCGCTACCCCAACGCTCAATCAATCCGATAGTATGAAAAATACGCCCAATAATACGATTTCTTAATTTAGATATACCTTGCTTAATATCAGGAATGGTTAGCCCAAAACGCAATAAACCTGGATTATCAATTTCTATACGATCATCAAAAATAGCTACCCGAATTGGAGAGCCATGCTGGCTATAGTCAGCATGTACAACAGCATTGACAATCGCTTCTCGCACTGCTTTAAGGGGTATACTCCATATTTTTTGATGCCTGATTCCGTCAATTTTCAAACTTTGCATAGCATGTTTTTCGATAAATCCGAGAACGTCTCCAATCGCTATTATGGGATAACTATGAAATGCAGCATCGTCTAAAATATAGCTCTTATCTGACCCTTGAAATCGTCCTGCTTGAATCCACGCATCAGGAAATTTTTTTTCTCTTTCTTTACCAAATAATAACAAGCCAGCGACACTGGGAACCTTTTTACCTTGATGATTTACTATGATCTCAAGCGTTTCCAAATCCTTTTCAGAGAGCTTTCTTATTTTTTCAAACTGCTCTGAAGCAGCTCTGAAGTCTATCGCTTCAGGGCTTACATCAGGGACAGGCTGCTCATCAAAAGTTTCGTTACGAACTATTCGCTTTAATTCTTCAATCATTTCCTCATCGGCTCTTCTATTTGTTGAGCCGACTCGTATATAAACTCCTGTATCAGGACCTTGTTTCTTATAATAATGGGGTCTGCTAGAGCTTGGGAAGACGCGGAGCACTAAAAGGTAATTGTCTCTCCAGGGAATAATATCTATTTCCGGAATAATATGCGGGGCAATTGTATCGCTAATGAGGTTAGCCACTTTTTCTTCAAGCTCATGCGGTTCTTTAACACCAACAATGTAATGAGTTGAATCCTCGACTCCTATTATCAAAACGCCTCCCGCAGTATTGGCGAAAGCAATAATAGTTCGAAGAATATTTGTTGGAGAAGATAAGTCTCTTTTGAATTCGAGAGTCTTTCCTTCGGATTGTTTTAACAAATCTACTATATTCATAGCTCTGCATTTTACTCTGAAGATTGGCTGTGTTCAAGCCTTCAGAGCATCATTATTTTATATTGGTGAGGGGGGCAATCTAGCCATTGGAAGCAAGCTCTTGGTAAAGAACCAAGCCCTCTACCTTAAAAAACTATCGAAAACCGCTCACATATTGAGCTATTTTAACGATTGTTCCGCTAAAATCAGCTGTTTTACGGCACGTTTTCGTCACCTTTAATCAAATGCCAAGTACTTTAACCGTGGTAAAAACTGATTAACTTATTGATTTTTAATGGTGCGCTCGGAGGGACTCGAACCCCCGACACCTTGGTTCGAAGTCAGTTTGATCAGGTATTTTAATCAATAAAATCAGTGACTTGCGATGTAACGAATTTGCCAAGTACTGCCTGAAACTGCTTGATACAACTGGAGTAGCATATCACTTTGTTACAAATTTGCTACACCTGATTTTTACGCTTATTTTAGAATGATGAGGATAAAATAGCTTCAATTGGTAAGCTGAATCTGTAAAAGCTTTATTTCGTTACTTTATGCGAGAAACTTTATGAAGATTATTGTGATAATCAAATTGTCGCGCCACCGGTAATTTTCAGGATAGTTGTCGCTTGAAGCAGAACAGAGTTGCTCTACTCGAAGCATGATATCTCAATAAAAAAATAATGCAATATTTTTCTTAACTCCCAAAAATAAACATTTAAGCAGCTTTT
>CAIRCS010000108.1 GCA_903877115.1 uncultured Legionella sp. | reverse complement strand
CCAGCGTGGATAAATAAATTGGAGCCATCGAATAAGGCAAGAGGGCGCTTACGTAACCAATCAATTAGTTCGCGTCGATCGGGTGCTCGTAAAATATCATCGAGGGTGTCTAGGGACTTGGGTCCACGGATGCCTGCATCACGCGCTAGTAAATGTAAGTCATGATTGCCTAGAATACATTCACAATCTCCTAGTTCTTGCCATGCTTTGAGTCTGCGTAGTGTTCCCAATGAATCCGGACCGCGATTGACCAAATCCCCGACGCAAATAATCTTTGAACCTAAAGGCAGTTCATTGACCAAGTTGTCTAGTTGGGTAGAGCAACCTTGTATATCACCAATGGCGTAAATTTGATTCATCTTAGGTGCGGTTCAAAGGTCATATTGGTAAATCACTTTAATTCAGGCAAATCTTTATCGTTTATTTTATCTATTTGAAATATTTTAGGTTTGAAGAAAACATTACTGATGAATATCTTTCAACTTCAGACTAAATTTTAAATGGTTTTTAAAAGAACTTATGCGTTTGTTTCTGAAACTGCATCAGCTTTCACTACACTGTATCTCAATAAGGTAGTTTTTCTGGCCTCGTCATGCTTGATGACGGGAAATGGATAGTCCCGTCCGAGCTGAAGTTTGGCTGCTTGCAGTTCTATTTCGCCAACAAGCCAAGGTGCATGAATGGATTGGTTTGATAAACCTGCCAGTTCAGGGCAATATTTTCGGATGAATTTACCTTCTTTATCGAATTTTTGTGACTGCGTGATGGGATTAAAAATCCGAAAGTAGGGTTGGGCGTCACAGCCACTCGAGGAGGCCCATTGCCAACCACCATTATTGGCAGAAAAGTCATAGTCATTGAGTTGGTCTGCGAAATACGCCTCTCCTAAGCGCCAATCAACGCCTAAGTCCTTAATTAAAAAGCAAGCAGCGACCATCCGCAAGCGATTATGCATATAGCCAGAAGTGTTCAGTTGACGCATTGCTGCGTCGACTAAGGGGTAGCCAGTCTTACCTTGAGTCCAAGCTTTAAAAAACTTTTCTTGAATCAAACCTTGTTCCCAAGTGATTTTGTCATAGTCGGGTTTAAAGGAAACACCACTTGCTAGTCTTGGATGATTTGCCAAAATCATAAAATAAAAGTCACGCCAAATCAGTTCTGATAGCCAGGTGGTTGCACCAGAACTCCCCGCTAGCATCAAATGATGAGAAATTCGCACGAGTGCTCGAATCGATACAGTCCCAAAGCGTAAATGCGTGGATAAGTAGCTTGGGCCCTTAATCGCCGGAAAATCTCGAGTGGCCTGATATTGATGGATACGATGTTCAAAATCACTGAGTAATTGACTTGCACCGTTCATACCGATTGGGATTAAGTCCTGAATATTGGACGGGGCAAAACCCATTGATTCTAAAGTCGGAATCTCTCTTACTTTACCAAAAACCGTACTTGGTAGTGGACCTAGTTTTTGATAACCATCCTTAGAGGAAAAGCAATCTCGCGGGTCTAAGCCTTGCGGCGTTAATTTTTTGAGCCAAGCATTCTTAAAAGGGGTGAATACTGAAAAGACACCACCTGCACCAGTTAAAACTTCTTTGCGTTCGAAAATTACTTGGTCTTTGTAGGTTTTAAAGTCAATCGATAAGTCTTGTAATTGCTTTGCGACGCTCGCGTCTCTAGCAATACTACTGGGCTCATAGTCATGATTCGTCAACACAGTGTTTACTGCTAACTCCATGGCAAGCTGTGGAATCAGTTCTTGGGCATTGCCATGCAACACAATCAGACCACTCTGAGGATTATTAGCAGTCAGTTCATCATTGATTTGCTGAATACTTTGCCATATAAAATCAACTCTTCGATCTGTGGTGAAACCTTTGGCAAGTAGTGGGTCTAGGATGTTCGTATCAAAAATAAAGCAAAGATAAACCTGATCAGCCTCTTTGAGCGCAGCTGATAAAGCAGCATGATCAAAGGTTCTTAAATCCCTTCTTAACCAAACGAGTGCTTTATCCATGAAATAACCTTTTTGATAGTGAAATAATGATGATAAGAATGATGAAGTTAATCACTAAACAAACTGAAAAGTGAATAATTCCAAAACATGGAACATCATACTATTTGATGAAATTCGTT
>CAIRCS010000107.1 GCA_903877115.1 uncultured Legionella sp. | reverse complement strand
TACCAAGCCTGGTACTGCTGTTTTACCCACGGGCACACCCGAATGTTGTAAATTTATTAATTATTGGCGCGAATATCATCGTTATCCCTCTCTGGAGCTAAGCGAAAAATTTTTTTCAGAAACTAATTATTATAGTGTAGAAGAGTTGGATGTTAAAAAAACTGAGAAGCTGCATTCCATGCTGGGTGATATGCTTTTAAATTGCTTGCCTCCGCGTATTGCCACCTTTGATAAAAAATGGACTGGAGAAAGTGCCAGGCATTTAATTGAGAAACATTCCGTACTAGCTTTTTCTTCAGGCCTAAATAAAGCAGAGAATCATAAAATAGATGAACACTTATTGTCTGCAGGTAACGAAGGCCACAATCATGTATATGATTGTCAATCGGAGGAAGGGGAAGTTAGTGGTGAGAGTGTATCCCCCCCTTTTTGATATAGCTACCAAGTCTAAGCCGTCGGCGAGTTTTGATTCGATAGACCCTAGTTCTTCTCGTACTGTCTCAATTTCTCTGACGTTTCGTCCTATACAATGTCAGTTTCTTGCTACAGATGCAAACTACGCTGACGATAAACCAAGGTTAGGTTCTGCTTTATTTCGTCCGTCTGTATCTCTGTCAGCAGGGGAGGTTTACCGTTTTCCTCGGTATAATTCTAGTGATGTATCTCAATTGGAGCTGGGTAGGGAGCTAGATGATACGAAAACTCCAACCCTAAGAAAAAAAAGGAAAAGTTTTACGCTTTTTGAGTGTTGTGAGAGTAATGTTGACGTGGTATCGCCATCGGCGCGACCAGCTGCTCTTAAAATTCGTGAGCAGGGTGACGGTAGGCAAAATTTTGAACGAATGGAGTCTGTAATAAAACTAGGTGTTTGATGTTCATGTGATTGTTGACAATGAGCTAACTGGAATCAAAATGAGATGGTTTTTGTGCACCGGAAGTGGATTGGTGTATTTTAACCAACTTAGTATGACTGTCAATCTTAGTCTCGGATGCCCGTTCCCTTGTGGATTAGCCATACGTTCAATCTGAATAATCCTACGTTTAAAAGACACAATACAATCAATGCTAAGTTGATATGTTGACTAGGGTGATGGAGCATGGCGTAGCGTAATAATTCAACCATATAAAAAATAGGATTGAGAAGCACGATATGTTGCCAGAAGGGGGATAGCATAGAAATAGAGTAAAAAACGCCTCCTAAATACGTTAGGGGGGAGAGAGCAAATGTGGGCACCACCATGACATCATCAAATGTTTTTGCCAACATGCCATTGGTGAATCCTGCTAAAGAAAATAAACAAGCAATCAGAATCACGATGCCTAATGTTGCAGGGATATGTATCAAGGAGAGATCAATAAATACAGTTGAGACACCTAAGACCAATGTTGCTACTATAAGTGCGCGCAGTACACCTCCCAAAGTATAGCCAATTAACATGAGACTGGGCCGAAGTGGGCTGATTAAGACTTCTTCAATACTCCGTTGAAAGCGCGCTGAAAATAGGGAG
Source organism: uncultured Legionella sp. (assembly GCA_903877115.1). Classification (GTDB taxonomy): domain Bacteria; phylum Pseudomonadota; class Gammaproteobacteria; order Legionellales; family Legionellaceae. Next base: position 13,626 of record CAIRCS010000107.1, on the reverse strand, counting down.
GAAGAGGTATTAGAATAGGCGTTATTGATGACGGCAATCATCACCAGTCCCGGTGCAATGAATGTACTGTATTGCAAACCTTCAACCAATTGCATTTGTTGGCCTAATACTGCGCCAAAAATGGAAAAATACAATAATGTCGTGATGATAGACGGTAGAAAGCTTTGCACCGAAATGCGAAACATACGGGATAATTCATGCTGAATTACGGTATACAGCGCGATGGCTTGGATGCGGATATTATGCTGACGTGTCATGGTGAATCAAATCCATAAAGAGTTCTTCTAGGCGATTGGTTTTATTCCGCATACTATGAATCTGAATCTGATGCCGATCAAATATGGCAAAAACGTCATTGAGGGCACAATGATTCTCTAAGCGCAATTCGATTTGGTTAGGATCGAGCAGAATTGCGGTAAACGGACTAAAGTCAGGTAGTTTTTTAATAGGCTCTACGGTATCAAAGATAAAAGTTTGATGTTGCAACGAGTGGAGGACGTCTTTGATGGTATTATTTTCAACAATTTTTCCTTGTGAGATAATAGCTAGTTGATTACACAATTGTTCTGCTTCTTCTAAGTAATGTGTGGTGAGAATAATTGTGGTCCCCTCTGAATTGATCTGTTTCAAAAATTCCCAAATAGAGTGGCGAATTTCGATATCTACACCTGCTGTGGGCTCATCAAGCAACAAGACATTGGGTTGATGGATCAATGCGCGAGCAATCATTAAGCGCCGTTTCATGCCCCCGGATAAATTACGCACGACGCTGTCGCGTTTGTGCCATAACCCCATTTGTTTTAATAGCATTTCTGCGCGTTTTTGGGCTTCGGTACGACCAATGCCAAAATACCCTGCTTGATAGCGTAAGATCTGCGCGCATGTTTCAAAAATATTTAAATTAATTTCTTGTGGCACTAAGCCCAATGATTTTTTGGCGAGGATGGGGTGTTTGTCTAAATCATGACCGTTGATAGCAATCGTGCCGGCTGTTTTATTGAGAAGAGAGCTAATAAGACCAATGGTTGTAGATTTACCTGCCCCATTCGCGCCTAATAGGGCAAAAAAATCCCCTTTTTTTACCGATAAATCAATGCCACGCAACGCTTCTACGCCCGTAGCATAGGTTTTATATAATCCTTGAATATGTAATGCGTCATGATCCGCAGGATGTTTTTTAGACAATGTCATGCGCTAACAATCTCTTATGGGCTCGGAAGTAAGTACAAGGCGAAACATTGAGAAGATCACTGAGTTTTTCCATGTAAATACAAGCATAGCGCTCTACTTGATAGGCAAAATAACTTTCTTCTGCACCCGCACGAAAGATGCGTCCCCAGTTGGGATTGAAAAAAGCGTCTTGTTTGCCAATCAGAAGGGATACTTGGCGATCGATTTCGATAATTTGGTCATGTATAGCTTGTAAGCGTGCGTCGCTATCCGCGTTTGATTGGGATATCGGGGATTGTAACGCCACAAACTCTTGCTCTAGACTTTCTTTTTGTGCCATCTTTTGCTGAATTTCTTGCTCAAGTGGGTGCGTTTGGGCTTGTGCTTGAATTTCTGAACCGAGCTCTTCTACCACCAATCCAGTACGCCAATTGCAATCCTTCTTTAGGCGTAAAATGTCGCCATAAATATGATCGCCAATGTACAAGATTTCGTCGCCTCGTAAATGCAGATGCTGGGTAAATTGATTGGCGCTGCCGCCTTGATAAATCCCTGGATTAAGGGGGCCGTTCTGGTTACTCATATTTCCCGTTTCTGGGTCAATTTTAAGAAAACGCAATTTATCATAAAAAAATCGGGGTTTATCCGACAGCGTAATAACGTATTCGAATAGATCTGACCAGTGTTCGCCAGGTTCTAAAAAAGGATTGATAGCATAATCTAATAATAATTTGGTGTAAGCATAATCGGAGTTGGTGACAATAAAAATTTTTTTTCCATGTTGGATATACTGCTTTAAGCCTTTTACTAGATTAGGATCCTGGTGGATATACTCTGGTAAATGCTGTGCAATATACCGTTTCAAATGCCCCGCAGCATGGACTGTATCCACAGAAGAAAGGAGATCGACTGCGACGGTTTCATAACCAGGCAAAATGCCTGGATTTTTGTCTTTAAAGCCAATCACTTGGCCTAATAAGGCACAAAAAGCAATGGAAAAAGAAGTGTCCACAGCAATGTAATTGTCATCATTCAAATCTACATAGGTACTGCGATAGATTTGACTTTGCTCATCAAAGCGAATTAATTGTGTACCATGAAAGCTTTTGCGAATGGCTCCATAGCGATTGAGTTTGAGGATATTCCCATTTTTGCTATCTATCACCGCCCCACGAATGGCGGAGGAAAAATCAAATTTGAATTGTTTGATTTCGGCGGGATATTGTTTATGTTCGATAAGGTAATCAATCACAAACTGATAAACCAATGCTTCAAATTTTTGTGTTTGATAACGGATCAAGGTGTGATCCATATCTAAGCCAATATATTTTATTTTTTTCATGTTGATGGTGCGATTTACGAATACTGAATGTTTCATGGATGTCCTGGCTTATTGTTTTTGTACAATACGATTTTTAGATCCGTCGGTGCGAAGAGCGAAGTAATCCACCGGCATTAAAGTCACTGGGTTGCTTCGCCACGGCTCGCAAAGACGGTATTTTTAAAATTGTACCGTACAAATCTTATTGTTATTATTGACGTTACAACAGCGGCTCTATTAGGGTAGATGATATACTGCCTCTTATGTACGTGCAATGATGATATACCTTTAACAGATGAGTTTTAGGATTTCTAACCAGAGATCGCAGCAGGCTAATGTTTGTCATTTTGTCAAAATGTTTTACAATGATATGGTCATTTCATCTGATTAAGAGTAGAATGAAGCGCTTTGTATTTTTTTGTGAGTAATCCACCTGTATGAGTCGTCCTATTGTACCTAAGCCCGTTAATTTATTGCGGCGTTTGCTGGTCTATGTTAAACCGTTTCGGGTTATCTTGCTGCTGGGATTGCTGGCCAATATTTGCTATTCAGGGATTGATGCGGGACTTACTTATTTATTGCGCCCGTTTTTAGATAAGAGTTTTATTCATCCGGATTTGGAGTTTGTCAAAGGGATTCCGCTGATTTTATTGTTAGGGATTTCAGTGCGCGGCTTGGTGAGTGCCGTAGGTAGTTATTGCATGACCTCTGTGGCGCGTTCAGTGGTGAATTTATTACGCCAAAAAGTGTTTCAGCATATTTTACGTTTACCAGCGGATTATTATGACGAAGCTAGTTCAGGGCAATTTTTGTCCAAAATATTATATGATGTGGAACAAGTAGCACAAGTCAGCGCGGATGCGTTGACAGATTTTGTGCAAAACATCTGTTTGATCATCGGGCTATTGACGGTGATGATGGTCATTTGTTGGCAATTATCGCTATTGTTTTTAATCACAATCCCTTTTGTGGGAGTGATGGTGAATTTTACCAACAAACGCGTGCGTCGGATTAGCCATAAAATTCAACATTCAATGGGGCAAGTGACGGAAATTGCTGCTGAAGCCATTGATGGTTATCGGGATGTCAGGGTGTTTGGTGGTTCTGATTATGAGCATCAACGGTTTGAGCGCGCCACAGAATTGTCGCGTAGCCAAGATATGAAAGTTGCCATGGCTAAGGCCATTAATGTGTGTTCAGTACAAATGATCGTTGCAATGGGGATTGCTTTGATTATTTTGGTTGCCATTCAATTATCTAATGTTATTACGGTGACAGCAGGTTCTTTCTTAGCTGTGATTGCTGCGATGCTTCAATTGATTAAGCCTATGAAGACGCTCACCAGTCTCCATGCTTCTATTCAGCGTGGTTTAGCGGGAGCAGAATCGATTTTTCAAATGCTGGATTGTCCTGTAGAGCGCGATCAAGGCACTGCTCTATTGCCATCCACTCCTTGTAGCATCCGTTTTGACCAGGTTTCTTATGCTTATCGTCAAGCAGATCCGGTATTGCATAACATCAGTTTTACGATTGAAGCGGGTGAAACGGTTGCATTGGTGGGGCATTCTGGAAGTGGGAAATCGACTATTGCGAGCTTATTACCTAGATTTTATGATGTGTCGTCCGGGGCTATTTATCTGAATGACGTGCGGATTGAGGATTTGTCTTTGGTTTCTTTACGCGAAGGTATCTCTATCGTGAGTCAACAAGTGACTTTATTCAATGATACCATTGCTGCGAATATTGCCTATGGTCGTTTCGAGAGTAGTCGAGCAGATGTGATGCGGGCGGCAACTTTGGCTTACGCGGACGAATTCATCCAAGATTTGCCTTTGGGCTATGATACCCAGGTTGGAGAAGATGGTGTTTTATTATCAGGAGGGCAGCGCCAACGTCTGGCTTTGGCGCGTGCTATTTTGAAAGATGCTCCTTTATTAATTTTGGATGAAGCGACGTCGGCATTGGACAATGAATCAGAGCGTTATATTCAAATTGCTTTAGAAAAAGTAATGCAATCTCGGACCACTTTGATTATTGCGCATCGCTTGTCGACGATTCAACGCGCGGACCGCATTTTGGTGATGCATCAAGGGCGGATTGTCGAAGTGGGAACGCATGACTTTTTGCTAGAACAAGGCGGGCATTATGCGCAATTATATAGAATGCAATCGCATGTGACTGAGAGTCCTCATGTTCAGTTCGCGGATTAGGGTTTGGGTCGAAGAGCTGTGGTACGGAAACCATCCTGCGCGTCTATTTTTATGGCCAGCCTCGGTGGGTTTTCAGGTTGTAAGTCGAATCCGGCGTGCCTGGTTAGAATGGCGACGTAAGCCGTTATCGGTTCCGGTGATTGTGGTAGGCAATCTGACAGTAGGGGGCGTTGGCAAAACGCCATTGGTCATTGCTTTGGCGCAATATTTGTCGGCTCAAGGGCTACGAGTTGGGATTGTGAGTCGCGGTTATGGGGCACATATTCGCAGATTTCCGCATTGTGTACGCGTGGAAGATGATGCGCAGCAAGTAGGGGATGAGCCCAAATTACTGGCATTGAAAACAGGTTGTCCTGTGGTGATTGATCCTAATCGATTACAGGCTGTAAAATATTTGCTCCAGCATCATCAATCGCAAATCATTATCAGCGATGATGGGTTACAGCATTATGCCATGCCGCGTGCTGTGGAAATTGTTGTCATAGATGGTATGCGAGGCTTGGGATCGGGTTTGTGTTTGCCGGCAGGTCCGTTGCGTGAACCGGCGCAACGCCTACAGCAAGTGAATTTTATAGTTGTCAATGGTGAGCAGAGTGTGCATACTCAGTCTCTGCAATATGAGAGTGTTTACCAAATGGAATTGCAAGCAGCGGCGCCACGGTCTTTTACGGGAGAGTCGGTAAGCTGGCAGGATATTGAGATGCCTTGCTCTGCGATAGCAGGCATTGGAAATCCGGAACGGTTTTTTACATTATTGAAGCGATTAGGAGTCGTGTTTCAACCCCATAAGTTTGCAGATCACCATGAATTTTTGCCCCATGAATTAGCATGTTTGCAAAAACCAGTGATTATGACAGAAAAGGATGCAGTCAAGTGTTGTGTTTTTGCAACGGATGCAATGTATTATCTACCAGTGGAGGCTAAGCTGAGTGATGAATTTTGGACACAAATATGGGGTCATATTAAAGGCCTTATCTAGTTTATTAGCGATTGTCAGTCTACAAGGGTTTGCAGCAGAAGAGGCCGCGGTATTATCTACTGAAGTTATCGCTGCGCCGCAGCCAGCCATACCGTTGGCAGCGACGAATGCGAATTGGATTTTTTCTGGATCGGTATCCAGCGAAAATGGCGAAACGTATGAATATTTTTTTCAAGCAAAGCGCAAACAGGATGTAGTCCAAGCGACCGTATCTTTGGTAGATGCGCAGACTAAAGCTGTGATTTTTATGCAGACTGCCGATACCCATTTGACGGATGCAGAAACAGATCAATGGGTCATTGGCGATATTTTTCTTCGTTATAATACCATCAACCGCTCATGGGTTTTTGGTCTCAAAAAAGTTAATCAAATTGGGTTCAATTTTAAAGTCGATACGTTGAAACAACCTGAACATGCGCCGCAAACAAAGCAGGTCCGGAAGGGTGTCCTGATGACTGTAGTGCAAACAGGGCAGGTGAATGGTCATATTCAATTAAAGGAAGATGTCTCGGCGCAATTTGTCAGTGGAAAAAATGCTTGGTTTCGGGAAGTAATCATGCGCGAAGCTTCTACAAAATCGCCGGCTATGCATGGATTGTTATGTCATTTTAACGATGGGAGCGGTCTATATTCTATGCAGATGCTGGATAAAAAAATTAAGCACAATACTTATGCAGGATCTTATGATGCGGCAGGCATGGCGGCAGCCGTTTCAAAATCTATTCGTGTTGCTCAATTAGATTCAGGTTTGTGGCGCGTGAACGTACCGCATTCCAAATTACAATTTGATTTGAGTGATGTTCTTCAAAATCAGCCCATTGTTTTGGGATTTGTGGATCATAAGCAAAAATCTGGTTTTTGTGTGATTAGTAAAGAGGAAGATGTGGGTTAAATTTCCACTGGGGCATATCATTACCCATAAGCCTAATCTCATAAATTTGTCATTCCTACGAAGGTGGGAATCCATCCTCAAATTAACTACCGAGTCATAATGATGGAGAGATACCTGCCTGCGCGGGGATGACAAGTATATATTGAGTGTTCCTCTGTTTTGTATTCATTACGCAAAAATGCTTTGAAAGTTTGTCGTTCAGAATGAACCTTGCTACCATGAACCTTGCTGAGGATTTTTGAGAAACAACGATGTTTAAAGGGATGTTAGTGTTTTTTTGGCAGTATTTGAAGTCGAAGCAGCGCAGAGGGTTGTTAGCGGTGCTGATGATTTTTATGTCGGTTGTGATGGTGCACTGTGTCAGCCGTACAAAGCATCCTGTTGTTCTCGGGCCGGCTATTCTTTATCAGGGTTCACATCTAGTGATTCCAGAAAATTCTGCGTTGCGTTCTGCGATTCGTGTGGAACCGGTGCATCTGCAAACAATCGTGACCAACGTGATTGTTCCGGCAACTATTCAAGCAATTCCTGCAAATATGGTTTCAGTATTGCCACCTTTGAGTGGACAAATTACCAAAATTTTTAAAATAATAGGCGAACCTGTTGCGGTGGGTGAGCCTTTGTTTTCTGTCGTGTCACCTGATTTGGCACAGGCATTTGCGACGAAAACCTCTGCTGAGGCGGCGTATACGTTGGCCGAGAAAAATTTAAAACGACAACGTGAATTGGCCCATTATGAAATTAATGCCATGCGTGATTTAGAACAGGCTGAAAGTGATATGCAACAGGCTGATGCTGAGTTGCGGCGTAGCAACGCTTTATTGCAAGCCTTACATATTGACCCCGCAGATCGGGATGTATTAGGAAATTTATTGATTCGTTCTCCCATTAATGGTGTGGTGACGGCCGTGAGTGGGGGGGTCGGTATGTATTGGTCTGATTTGACCTCACCAGTGATAACAGTTGCTGATTTATCTACAGTTTACGCAGTAGCGAGTGCTCAAGAGCATGATTTGCCAGATTTTTTCTTGGGACAAGAAGCGCAAGTGATCTTTGAACGGCCTGATAAAGTGTTTGAGGCGCCAGTTGAATTTATTGAACCCATCCTCAATGCAGAGACGCGCACAGTGAATGTGGGTCTGACTTTAAAAAGCCTCGAGGGTAGTTTTCGACCTAATATGTTTGCACGCATGAAATTTAAACGTAAACCACGGCAACGGATAGTATTACCGATGACAGCAGTGATTCAACGAGGGTTTGATAGTACTGTTTTTGTGGAAGTAGCGCCTTGGCAATTTGAACCCCGCGTGGTGACTGTTGGTTTGCAACTGGATGATCGTATTGAGATAGAATCGGGTTTGGCAGATCAAGAGCGTGTCGCGATGACAGGGGGAATTATTCTCAATGATTGAAGAAATTGTCACGCAATGTTTTAAGCGGCGCGGCATCATGCTGTTGGTTTTTACTTTATTGTTGTTGTTTGGGTGGTATTGTTGGAGCAAAATTCCACTTGAAGCTTATCCTGATATTGCGCCTGTCACGTCGCAGGTGATTACGCAAGTCAATGGTTTGGCTGCTGCTGAAGTAGAGCAACAGATTACCGTTCCATTAGAAAGGGCTTTGTTGGCGACACCCGGTGTGAGTGTGATCCGTTCCCGCTCTACATTTGGCTTATCTCTGATTACGGTAGTATTTCGAGAAGGAACGGATAATTATTGGTCCCGCGAGCGATTATTAGAAAAAGTTGCTCAGGTTTCTTTACCTTATAATGCGATACCAGGTTTGGATCCTTTAACGTCGCCTATTGGTGAGATTTATCGCTATACGATCGATTCTAATATTTACAATCCGCGCGAATTATCCGAATTACAATTTTGGAAAGTGATTCCAAGGTTAAAACAAGTGCCGGGCGTGGTGGAAATTACCAATTTTGGCGGTATGACTACGCAATTTTTATTGGAGCTTGACCCATTAAAGCTCAGCAAATACCAATTGTCTCTTGCGGATATCAAAGCGGCCATTACTGCAAATAATCAAAATGCGGGTGGATCCATTTTAACCCATGGGGAACAAAGCATTGTGATTCGGGGTGTGGGTTTGGTCCATAATTTGCAAGATTTTGGCAATATTCAAGTAAGTCAGTTTGAGGGTATCCCCGTTTATGTGAAAAATTTAGGCAAAGTTCGTTTTGGGCATAAACAACGGCGCGGTATTGTTGGGAAAGACGCACAACCCGATGTGATTGAGGGCATTGTGCAAATGTTAAAAGGCGAAAATCCCTCCAGGGTGATCCAAGGGATTCATCTTGCTATTGAAGATTTGAATCACAATATTTTACCGAAAGGGGTGAGCATTGTCCCTTATATTGATCGCTCGGAATTAGTTCATGCCACGGTGCACACAGTGGGTGATACGCTGTTGTATGGGATGGGCTTGGTGACTCTGGTATTGCTATTTTTCCTAGGTAGTATTCGTGCCGCTTTGATTGTGGCGATTACCATTCCTATTGCTTTGGTCACGGCATTTATTTGTATGTACAATTTTGATATTCCGGCGAATCTATTATCGTTGGGCGCGATCGATTTTGGAATCATTGTAGATGGCGCAATTGTGATCACTGAAAATATTCTGCGGCGGCGTGAGGAAAAAGCTAAGGCATTGTTGACTGAGGCAGATGTGTTAACCGCCTCTTTGCAAGTTACTCATCCAATCTTTTTTGGAATTTTAGTGATTATTACTGCGTATTCTGTCTTATTTGCATTTCAAGACATTGAATATAAATTGTTTGCTCCGATGGCGTTTGCCGTTGGTTTTGCTTTGCTGGGTGCTTTATTGGTGGCACTGTTTTTGATCCCAGGATTGGCCTACAAGGCTTATCATAATCCCGTGCATATTTATGCTAATCCGTTGCTGACTTGGTTAAAACCGCGATATGTGGCCGCGTTAGAGTATTTGATTGGACGAACCAAATTGCTGTTTACGCTGTATTTTTCTGCATTGGCCGTCGTCGTGATTTTGGGAACTTTCATTGGTCGCGATTTTTTGCCGTATCTGGATGAAGGTTCTTTGTGGTTACAGGTGACTTTGCCACCTGGCATTTCTTTGGACAAGGCGGGCACGATGGCGAATGAATTACGCGCTGCGACTCTCGAATTTCCGGAAGTGACGCATATTGTATCTCAATTAGGGCGGAACGATGATGGTACCGACCCTTTTATGCCCTCACATATTGAATGCGCTGTGGTCTTACAGCCTTATACAGCCTGGCCTGCGGGCATGAATAAACAAAAATTGATTGCTTTGATGGCTGAGCGATTTCATAAAATAGCGGGCATGCATGTGGCTTTTACCCAACCGATGATTGACGGGGTATTGGATAAAGTTGCTGGGGCACATAGCGATTTGGTGGTAAAGATTTATGGCAATGATATGAGAGAGATGAGGAAAATCGCTACCAAAGTAGTCAGTTTACTTAAGCAAGTGCGGGGTGCTCAAGATGTAATCATCGACCAGGAGCCGCCAATTACAGAGTTACGGATTGAAGTAGATCGTCATGCTATTGCTAGATTTGGGATTAATATTGCAGAAGTTATGGACTTGATTCAAACAGGCATTGGCGGAGAAGCCGTTTCTCAAATTTATATTAATGAACGGGTTTATGATTTGACCCTACGCTTTCCTAAAGAAAATCGATCTAACCCAACCGAAATTGGGGGCTTATTATTAAAAAGTTCTACCGGTGCGTTGGTGTCACTATCCAAATTAGCAAAAATATACTACGCAATCGGCCAAACGACCATCTCGCATGAAATGATGCATCGTCAGTTGGTTGTGCGCTTGAATTTACGTGACCGAGATTTGCTGTCTTTTTCTCAAGAAGCGCAACGACAAATTGTAGAAAAAATTCCTTACAATCACACCGAATATCAAGTGGTTTTAGGGGGGCAGTTGGAAAATCAACAACGTGCGCAAGCTCGGTTTAGGGTGATTATTCCGATGTTGCTAGGCTTGATGTTTATTTTGTTGTTTGCGCAGTTTGGCAATTTACGCCATCCTGGGTTGATCTTATTGACGGTACCTTTGGCGATGTTGGGCGGCTTAATTGCTTTATTGTTGCGTGGCATGACCTTAAATGTGTCTAGTGCGGTGGGATTTATTGCATTATTTGGAGTGGTAATTTTAAATGCGATCATCATGATCGCAAATTTAAACCGTTGGCAACGCAAGAAAAAACCGGCCACATTGAAAGAAAATATTATTGGTGGGGCGCAAGAGCGGTTACGGCCGGTGTTAATGACCGCAACCGTGGCAGCCATTGGGATGATTCCGGCAGCGCTGAAGCATGGTTTGGGCTCAGATGTGCAACGTCCTTTGGCGACGGTGATTGTCGGCGGTTTGATTACTGCAACGGCATTGACTCTGTTATTGCTCCCTGCATTATATTATTGGATTGAAGAGCATCGCGAGCAGGTTCGAGAGAAATTGGTCAATTTGTTACGGCGGAGATCATCATTATGACGCAGCCAATTAAGCCTCGGTTTCTCAATAGCGGATTCGCTCTCTCCACTGCATTGTGTGTTTGCTTGCTTTTACCCGGATGCGCCGTGGGCCCTAATTTTCATCGGCCTGTGGCACCTATAATCAAACATTATGCAGAGCACCCTCTCCCAAAGTCTACCGTGGCGACACCTACCCTAGGGGGGCGAACACAGTATTTTAAAATCAATCAAAAAATCTCTGCTGAGTGGTGGACTGTATTTCAATCCAAGGCGTTGGATCGGCTTATTCGCGATGCCTTAAAAGCCAATCCTGATATGCGGGCTGCTTCTGCAAGTTTGCAAATGGCGCATGAGGCGACCAAAATAAGTCGCACTGCCTTTTTGCCTTTGTTGAACGGGAATGTTGATCCGACACGTCAGCAGACGTCAGGGAGTTTAGCGAGTAATTTATCTTCGAACGCTTATCTGTATACGTTGACGACCGCAAGTTTGTCCGTATCTTATTTGCCTGATGTATTCGGAGCTACGCGACGGCAGGTAGAGTCTACCAAAGCTTTAGAGGAAGTGACGTTATATCAATACGAAGCGGTGTATTTGACCCTTAGTTCAAATGTCGTTCTGAATGCGATTCAAGAAGCCTCTTTGCGTGGTCAAATTGAGACCACAGAAAACATTATTAAAATTTTGAAGAAATTAACCTATGTTTTAACTCAGGAAAAACGCTTAGGGAGTGTTGGGATTGAGGAAGTTGCCCAGCAGAAAGTATTATTGGCTCAGGCAGAAGCATTGCTACCTGCATTGCAATTGCAGCTGGCAGAAAATCGTCATTTATTGGCCAGTTTATTGGGCCGCTATTCCAGTGAAGATTTGGATGTGAAATTTACTTTGCAAGATTTTGTTTTGCCGCAAGAGTTGCCGGTGTCTTTGCCATCCCAATTAATTGATAATCGTCCGGATATTCGGGCAGCCGAGGCGATGATGCATTCTGCTAGTGCCAAAGTCGGTGTAGCGATAGCGAATCAGCTGCCCAGTATCCCGCTTTCGGCCAATGGTGGTTATATGCCCGTCACGCAATCTTTAAACAGTATTCCGTCCTTTTTTTCACCGTTGCCTTTGGGGCCAACTATGTTCTGGGGCTTGGGTGCCAATTTGTTTGGCACTATTTTTGATGCAGGGTCTCTCTATTTCCAAAAACGTGCGGCAGTGGCTGCTTATGATCAGTCTGTGGCACAATATAAGCGTGTCGTTCTGAATGCGTTTGAATCTGTTGCAGATAGTTTGAAAGCCTTGGAAATGGATGCGATTGCTTTGAAACATACTAAAGAACAAGTTGATGCGGCTGAAATGGGTTTTCAAGCAGTGGTCCGTAAGCATCGATTAGGCTCTGTATCGTATTTAGAGTTGTTAGTGGCTGAGAAAGCCTATGCGGATGCTTTATTGAGCTTAACGCAAAGCCAAGCCGCGCGCTTTGAAGATACGGTAGCCTTGTTTCAAGCGCTAGGTGGCGGGTGGTCGATAGGAAAAAAGGAGAAAAAGACAGGTTTGTTATCGGAGTTTTTGGGGTAGTGCTCCAATAATCGGCTAGCAATAAAAATTCTTCTCAGGAGTGAATTAGCGGTAAAACCCTATATCTGATTTTGGTTTTCTGTGATCATTTTGTTAGCGGGTTTTTCTAATGCTTCCCTGCTCAATATCGTATTCTAGGTTTGGGGGTAAAGCACACCCAGAATAACTATTAAGAAGACTATTTAACAAAGCATATTGCTGTTCAGACGGCAAGGTTGACGGAATTATTTGCAGCTGAAATTCTTGAGCGTACCCCAGGGTCCATTTTGAAAGAATATTTATTTTAAATTGCTCAAATGGAGTATCTGGCCTTATATATCCAGCATCTGTTACTAGTCGAATAAAATGACAGCTGTATTGTCCTATACGACATAAATTAGCAATTAAATTGATACCATGAGAGGCGCCTGTTATAGCTAATACAGGTTTAGATTGTGAACTGTTTACTGTAGACATGATAGTTTCAATCATCGAAATATCTCTTGAACTTGAATTGGTAAACAGCAACGGTTTATAATCGGGTCTTTCTAGGCCCCTAAGTGGGATGCCTTCATTCAAACAACGAAAATAAAGCTCACAGCGTTTTAAAGCGCCTAAAAACCGCGCCCAAATTTCTTTGTCAGCAGAAACAGATAGCATTTTAGTGATAAGCATCAATCGTTTATTAATAAATGCTTCTGGTGTCATATCGTTTCGATAAGCATTTTTTAAAAAATCTCCTTCTTCTCTCGAAATTACTCCAATCTTAACGCAGTCTTCACTATCAATTCCTCTATTAATTACTTGAAAAGCATAATCAACGGCCGCCTGATCCGTTAAATTATTCGGTACGCTTTCCATTAAAAAAAGTAACTGCTCATACCCCTTCGCCGCTACGCGGCAAATGGGCATGAGAGGATCACCGGCTTTGAGTTATTCAGGGATAACACCATTTCATGCCATGTCGATAGCAATCAACGGATTGAAGCCTCGATTTTTCATCGTTTGTA
>CAIRCS010000106.1 GCA_903877115.1 uncultured Legionella sp. | reverse complement strand
GCCATCAGAACCCAACGCCCCGCACCTAGCACGCAACCGCTTGAAATTCTTCTCAATCAAAGTAATCCACTGCCTTCTTTTTTTCAACCTCCAAGTAGCGTGTCTTCGGTAGCAAATGCGCTGATAAAAAATATCATGGAAAAAATTAACGCACATAATATTCATACTATAGACCGAACCCTTGCAAGTGAAGAAAAACAAGAGACCATTGATTTCATTAGCGAAAAAATGTTGCAATACATTGAAATGCTGTCCACTGACGATGCGACACAAACCATTAGTACTCAGCATTTGGCATTGTTACGCGACCAAGCTAACTTTATTCGTCTCATGAAATCACCAGCACTGCCCAATCATTTGAACGAAGAAAATATAAACCATATCAATACACAGCTAGCGCAATTAGCTGCTGAACACCCCATTCGTAAAGGCGTAGAATTTCTGATCAATCTATTTAGAACTAAAAATGAGTATATAGCAATTGATACTCGCTACGCACAAGTTCAGCTCCGTAAAGATCTTAATGCAAAGTTGAGAGAATTCGAAGCAAGTGAGCAAAAAGCAAGTAAGAAAAAACATTCTGGTTCCGAAACATTTACCCCAGAAAATTGGATGGATTTACATTATTGGAGTATGGCTCTATGTTTACAAAATATTTTAAAAACTTATGTTGCGAACCTCGAGAAATTCTCATCCCCCAGAAATGCCACTGAAAGTATCGAGCTAAAAGCAGTAACTTCCTTAGCTGAGCGGCTATATCACACGTTACGTTATGAATCTAGAAAATATGGGGAAATACCGCTCTTGTTGACGCAATTGGAACACCAAAACAATGCGTTAGGAGATCATCCTGCTCGTGAAGCCGTAACACACATAATACACGCATTAAAACAAACAAAAGACTTCGCCAAAGTCCCTGTAGGGGCGGCAGGAGAACTTGGTGTTAAAAAATAAACCTGTGTTAATACCTATATAATTTACACTTACCGCCGCGACCGTTAGAGACTGATGAAAAAGACAGACTGTAAAAAGTTCCTACTTCCCTCGGCTTGTCCAAGGGAAGTAAATTTTCTGAAAATGAATTGTCAATAAACCCTAAATTTCCAGTAAATCTTTTTCTTTATGCTCCAATACTGCATCCACTTCTGCGCTATATTTATCAGTAATTTTTTGAATCGCATCATTTCCTCGACGCTCATCATCTTCAGAAATAGTTTTCAATTCTTTGAGTTGGTTATTGGCATCACGACGAATATTACGAATAGTCACTTTGCCCTGCTCTGCTTCGGCCCGGACGACCTTTATCAACTCTTTTCGACGTTCCTCAGTCAGTGGCGGCATAGGCACACGTATGGCGTTTCCTGAAGTAGCAGGATTCAAGCCTAAATCTGAGGTTAATATTGCTTTTTCCACTGCAGCAATCATCGATTTTTCGAAAGGCGTTACCATTAAAGTTCGAGCATCAGAGTGCGACACCGTCGCCACTTGATTAATCGGGGTTAAATTACCATAATAATCAACTTGAACATGATCTAATATCCCGGCATTCGCCCGGCCTGTTCTAACTTTTGACATTTCATGTTGCAAAGATTCCACGGCCCGTTTCATCTTTCTTTCAGCATCAAGTTTGATATCATCTATCATCGCTATCTCCTACAATGGTACCCACTGGCTCACCCATCACCACTTTTTTTAACGCAGACGGCATAGACATATTAAAAACCTGTAAAGGCATATGCTGATCCTGACACAAGCAAATTGCTGTTAGATCCATCACTTCCAAGCCTTTGTTTAATACATCACGGTAGGTTAAAAAATCATATTTGACTGCATCTGGATTCAGAACTGGATCGCTAGAGTAAATGCCATCCACTTTGGTGGCTTTTAACACCACATCGGCTCCGACTTCAATAGCTCGCAAGCAAGCAGCGGTATCCGTAGTAAAAAACGGATTGCCAATACCTGCCGCAAAAATAACTACATGCCCATTTTTCAAATGCGTGATCGCTTTACGGCGGTGGAAAGGGTCAACCATCCCCATCATTGGGACGGCTGACATGATGCGAGCAGGTAAATCAATTCGCTCCAAAGCATCGCGTAGCGCCAAAGCATTCATCACCGTAGCCAACATCCCCATATGGTCCCCAGTCACACGACCAAGACCCACCGCAGATAAGGCTTTACCCCGAAACAGATTGCCACCGCCAATCACCAAACCAACTTCTACCCCCATCTGAATCACTTCTGAAACATCACGAGCCAAAGTATCTAGAACGGTAGGATCTATTCCGAATTGTAAACTCCCTAATAAAGCCTCACCACTACATTTCAGTAGGATGCGTTTATATTTCAGAGCACCAGCTGTTGTCATGATGACTCGCGAACTTGAGCCATTACTTCTTCCACAAAATTATCCACTTTCTTTTCAATGCCTTCACCAACTACGTAACAAACAAATGATGAAACTTCTGCTTGCTTTTGCTTGAGCAATTGAGAAACCTTCATATTAGGATCTTTGATAAAAGGTTGACCAGACAAACTAACCTCATCTAAAAACTTATTCATGCGACCTTCGACCATTTTATCAATAATCTCTTGAGGTTTACCGCTCTCGCGAACTTGAGCCATAAAGATCTCTCGCTCATGATCAAGTGTTTGCTGACTAATCTCTTCGCGATTAACAACCACGGGACGACTCGCAGCAATGTGCATTGCCAAATCCCGAGCCAACTCATTGTCACCCCGTTTTAAAACAATCAATACACCGATACGAGTGCCATGCAAATAAAAACCGACTACATCGCCCTCAGCACATTGTATTTGTTCCAAACGCCGAATTTTAATGTTTTCGCCAATTTTAGCCACCAATTGTTGCCGAGCGTGCTCAACCGTGCCATCCTGCCCATGCAAAGTTTGTTGATTAAGCTCATCGACTATCTTAACTTGCGTTTGGAGGGCTGTTTCAGCAACAGATTGTGCGAAATTGCTGAAATTTTCATCACGTGCTACAAAATCTGTTTCGCTATTAATTTCTATCATCACCGCTCGTCGCAAATCTTTGCTACGGGCGACAACAATAACGCCCTCAGCTGCAATTCGGTCAGACTTTTTATCAGCTTTAGCTTGTCCGGCTTTACGCATTTCAGTAATAGCAAGCTCAATATCACCATTGGCGGCAACCAAAAATTTCTTACATTCCATCATCCCCGCACCTGTACGTTCGCGAAGACTCATTACCATTGCTGCACTTACTGACATTTATCCTTTCTCCCCAACTAAGCTTCGATGTATTCTGAATCTGTGGCGCGACCAGAAGCACCATTTGCATTCAATATCGCTTCTACAACACTATTAAGAAGAATGTCAATTGTACGCGCAGAGTCATCATTCGCAGGAATAACATAATCAATATTATCTGGATTATTATTAGTATCTACAACCCCAATCACTGGAATTTTCAAACGACGTGCTTCTTCAACAGCAATATGTTCATAGCCAACATCAATCACAAATATCGCATCAGGCAATCCGCCCATTTCTTTAATGCCGCCCAAGCTCCGCTCTAGTTTTTCAAGCTCTCTGGTTAACATTAAAGCTTCTTTTTTGATCATGCCGTTGAACAAACCCTCTTCACGCATTTTCTCTAATTCTTTCAAACGAAAAATTGACTGACGAACGGTTTTGTAATTGGTTAACATGCCACCCAACCAACGATGATCAACATAAGGCATGCCACAACGTCGAGCGTGTTCTCGCACAGCACCTTGTGCAGCGCGTTTAGTACCGACAAACAAAATTTTTGCTTTATGCGATGCCAGTTTACTGACATAATTCAACGCATCCATCAATAATGGCATGGTTTTTTCAAGGTCAATGATGTGAATTTTGTTGCGAGAGCCAAAAATGTATTCGCCCATTTTTGGGTTCCAATAGCGCGTTTTATGCCCAAAATGAGCACCGGCTTCTAACAAGCCTTTCATACTTACTGTCATATCTATTCTCCGGGTTAGTCCTCCACAATCCCCATGCGGCACTTTAAACTACAGTATGAGACCTATTCTCAATCCCGTACATCTAAAGACCCTGACGCATGTGACGGATCGTGTGTGTCATTAAAATCGGGTTATTTATACCATGTTTGCGGGTAAATCACAATGAAATTTTACCCAGGATACTGGGTAATCTAACAAGTATAAATTGCATTTTTTTTTGAAACATGATTTTATGAGGTTGACTGAGGTCGAGATGGTTTTTTTATAGGGATATTTGACCGAATGAAATTAAGAACATTATTTCTCTTACTCTTAATTATAAGTACTTCTGGAATATCAGCACAAAATCAATCTGATGATGACTTGGATACAGAATTTAAGCAAGGTTGTGATACAGAAAGCACACCTCAAAAAAAAACCGACTTATCTATCCAAATTATCCAGCTCTTCTTTCAATACAGTTGTAGAGCAGTTCAAATCCAGGCGCATGCAATTTGGCTTACTTGCTGGTGGTTATCGTGGGACACAAGGAACCGGTCAACACGTGGCAATAAATGGTTTGGTTGGCGATTATTATTCGGTAACTAATCCAAATGTAAGTGGGGGCATAGTCGGGCTAAGCTACTATATTAAAAGCTTAGCATTAGATAACCCTGACTACGAATTGCAATATTCAATCAGTTCATTTTTCCTATCATCTGGCAAGGTCGTAGGCTATATTACTCAGGAAAATATTGTGACCAATCTTAAGTATCAATATCAACTATCTAACATTCCCGGTTATCTTGGAGTGAAACTGACAAAGCTAAATGAAGACAGTCGCATAAATATTGCATTCGATCTCGGTGTTGGAGCCAATCGGGTCAGCACATCCCTCTTTTATGACACCGGATTAACCGCTTACTCTTTTCCCGATTTTTTCTTTACAGGCGCAAATAATTATACATTCAGTATTACGACTGGGCTTGGACTCAGATTGGAAAATGCTTTTGGTAAAAACCCTTTGGAATGCGGCTATCGCTTCTTTTATTTGGGACAAGGACAATTGGATTCAACCAACACATTAGTAAGTAACGGTTTGAAAACTGGAAACAACTATGCCAATGTATTCGCGTGTGAATTTCTAATATAGGATAAGGTAGCTATGAAAAAACCGTTCATCAGTCGATTAGCCATGGGGTGTCTCATGCTCATGTTTTATAAGATAGGAGCGAGTCAAGCTCGCTCCCTTCCAGACAATCGCGCACCGTTGGTTAACGTTAGCGTTGTTGCTGTACCGTTTTCAAGCACATTGTTACGCGTTACCGTCACCCTAAATTCTCAATTGCCTGCAAATCATGAATACAATATAGGAATTTTTTTTGGTGGCCGCGCCATCATGAGTAATTGTGAGAATTATGCACAGTTTAATGGTTGTTATTTTCCCAGCGTCACCATTGCCTCTAGCACTACTTTCTTTCTTGTCGGTGATTTCTCAGAAGACTGGCGCACGAACAAATATGCACTCCTTGTGGCTTTAGCTGCACCTTCACCGGAGTCTCTCGCCAGACCTGGATTGGGTCCTATTTTCACCATAGATTTTGCTGGGATCCCTGCACCGATACAATCCATTGCAACAATAGAGTACTTTCCTTTTGGTAGAATTTCTGGATAGTCTAAATCATTACTGGTAGAATGTTAGAAGTGAATTTGTGTAAAAATGGAGAGGGAAGAAGACATGGCCGTCAAATTACTAGCATTATCCGCATTAACCTTTACACTCACTTTGATGCAAACCCCCGGTGTACTTGCTCATGGCGCAATGCAGCAAGAGGATTGCGTGCTCAATGCTGTTGAAAACCTTGATTTAAATGCCGAACAAAAACTAAAAATTAGATTATTCGCTCACAAAGCCAAAATAGACATTACCCTAAAACAACATGAATTACACACAATTCAAAAACACATCTATGAGACTTTTCATTCTGGTAATATGAATATTGTTAAAATTGATGAATTCGCAAAGCAACAAGAACGAGTGTACGGCTCCATTGTTAAACTCCGATTGTATGAACGATATAAAATTTATCAAGCACTCAATGCAAAACAGCGAGAAAAAATGGACCTTATTTTTGGAGAATGTCTAGAAAACCACCCCCATAAGTAAACAACGTCCCTAGATCCACTCATAATAGTTAATCTGCTTAGTATGACAAGACTGGCAACTGCTTCCGCAACTTTTCGAATTAGCTTTACGCACCACGCCCTTATTGACCCATATCTCTAACATAGGGCTCAACGCCTCTGCTGCAACACGAAACTCTCTACTTAATTGCTCAGAACTCACCACTCGGTGAACTTGAATAAAATTACGAATTGCCAAGAGCACGTTGTCCTCCCTGCTTTAGTAGATGTAAACCTGTCCACAAAACCAGGACCAACAGCAATCCCCCCCCTATACGATACATAATCATAGGCTGCATAGGAGCGACCCAAGTAGCTATTTGATAAAACAACACCGCAGTACCATAAGCAAGGCCCATAGACCAGACGATCGAAAACCACATCAGGCGTCGCGTTGCTTCTTGACGGATGGCAGCCATAGTCGAGACACAGGGAATATACAATAAGATAAATAACAAATAAGCGTAAGCAGCCATTGACGAACCAAAATGCTGACACAACTTCTCCGGCAAAGTACCTATTGCTGCGCCGTCTGCTTGTTGTACAGACCCACCAAACAGCGTTTGTAAATGCTCATAAATCGACAATACCGCTTGCTGACACATGAGCCAAAAATCAACCGGCATAACTGCTTGCCACCCCTGACTCACATTAGTCATCTGCGAATAGAGATTATCGAGTGTTCCGATAACGACTTCTTTGGCCAACATGCCCGTCATCAGGCTAATCACTGCTGGCCAATTATCAGCATGAATTCCCATAGGAGAAAAAATAGGCATAATCCACTGACCAATATAAGCAAACAGTGCCGAATATCTACTCGTTAGGTCGATAGAGAGAAAGCTCAATACCAAACATAAGGGTAAAATCACTTTTCCAGCTCGCACCAAAAAATAACGCAGCCGCAACCCAGCTTCTTTACTCAATCGTAGAAAAGTTGGACAGTGATAAGTAGGTAATTCCAAAATCAATGGACTGCTTTGCCCTGATAAAAAAGTCCGTCGAGCCAAATAACCCGTCAGAACTGCCATACCAATCCCGAGCAAATACAATGAAAAAATAATTTGATACCCTTTGTGTGGAAAAAATGCCGCGACAAATACTGCATAAATAGCCAAACGCGCCGAACAAGACATATACGGATTCATTAAGACCGTCAAAAACCGCTCACGTTCCGTTTGTAGCGTGCGCGCCGCCAAAATCGCAGGAACATTGCAGCCAAACCCTATGATCATGGGTACGAACGCTTGCCCTGGCAACCCTAAGCTACGCATAACTCGGTCCATAATAAAGGCCACCCGCGCCATATACCCTGAAGCTTCTAAAAAAGCCAATAAGAAATACATGGTAGCTAATACAGGAATGAACGTAACCAGAGTATGACAGGCTTGCCCCACGCCAAAAGCACTTAATTGTATGAGCCATGAAGGAGCGTGCCATTGGGTCATCAGCCATGCAGGTGCTTGCATAAATAAAGCTTGTGATACGATATCAAAGCCTGATTGAACTGCCCCACCTACCCCAATCGCTAAAAAAAAGACCCCGTACATCAAGGCAAAAAAAAGCGGCAATCCCCAATAGCGATGCAAAAGAATACGATCCAATTTCGCAGTAAACTGCTCCTTGGAATCATTGCATTTTGATAGAACATTCGCGACCCAGCTATGCACCATTTGATAACGGGCATCAGCCATAATCACATCCAAATCATGGATAGGCGCACCAGCAGAGGAATGATCAGCCGGAGAACTCTGCTCCATCCAACGATACGCATAATACAGAGTATTCGCACCGCATTCGGGATAATAGTTTGACATGTTCTGCTGCACTGTCTGCAAATACTGCAATACTTTACTTGGTAAATAAGAATTGATAGCCAATTCAGACGGAAGTGTCGCTTGTTTCCCACAAATATGCTGGTCTAAATGTTCTAAACCAATTTGGCGATGGGCTTGCAATGTCACGACAGGACAATTTAATCGTTGAGATAAGGATTGTGCATCAACCCGCACACCCGCTTGTGAAGCTAAATCCATCATATTTAAAGCCACCACAACGGGTTTCCCCAATTCTAATAATTGGCTCGTTAAATACAAATGGCGCTCCAAATGACAAGCATCCACCAAATTAATAATCAGATCGATGTCATCACTGGCAAGGATTTGCGCAGTAATTTGTGCGTCTTTAGCAGAGACTTGATCGGGCAATCCTAATGAGTAAACACCTGGCAAGTCAATAATTTCAATGGTTTTTCCAGATCTAGAATACCAACCTGCTTTTTTCTCAATCGTCACGCCAGGCCAATTCCCAACTTTCTGCCGACTCGCAGTCAAAGCGTTAAAAAGTGTCGTTTTGCCACAATTGGGATTACCTACCAGCAGCACACGTTTTATCATAGTTTCTTCCAATGGAGAGCTTGCAGATCTTCTCGGCGCAGCGCCAACATCGCCCCACGTAAATCAATCTGAATAGGATTACCAAATGGCGCAATACGTATGACACGTACCACCACACCCAGTGTCATGCCCATAGCCAACAAACGACCACGAAACGCTTGGTCAATAGCGCCATAATCTAATAAACAAAAACTAGCTCCTGGTCGCCAATCATCCAAATCACGCATAAATTCCCCAGCTCTGTGAAGCTATATTATACCACAAATCTAAGCGAGAATCATTCTCACATCAGTTTAGACAATAGCCATGAGGAAATGAGCATTTGGTGAGGAGATTAGCATGAGTTTTTAGATTTTTATGTTATCGCGCAATGCCTAGGGCGTGTCATCAATTAGTATTTTCGGCTGCAAACCGAGCTAATTTGCTCAAATTTCAGCTTGAATTCGTTAAATAGAGCTGGCTATTCGCATAATTCAAGCTGAAATTTGAGCAAATTAGCTCAATTTTCGCTTCGAAAAACTACTTGATGACACGCCCTAGCCAAATACTCTTCTGATTGCATTTCTTCTAAACGACTTACAGTGCGTGAAAACGCAGTTAAAAAAGGTCCGAATTGGTACAATTCCTGCACAGATACAGCAGCAGAAATAATCAGGCGGATACCTCGGTCATATAAGACGTCCACTAGCTGCATCAATAAAACAACGCCCGTAGTAGCCTCAGAATCGCTTAATTTCGGAATATTTGACACAAAAATGGTGTGATAGCGTTCTGCTAACTCTATATAATCTAATTGGCAACGTGGCATGCCACAAATCGTTGCAAAATCGAACCAAACGACGGATTGACTCAGTTGTATCACCGTAATGAGCCGTGACTGCACCAAGATAAACTTCTCCGAACTGACAACCACCGCCAAAGTCTGGAATTGCTGGTCTAAAAGCCGCTGATTTTCAGGATCCAAAGGATACACATACGCGTGCAAATGCATAGGCTTACCCAACCGATAGTCGATTGAAGACTTTAAATTAATTTCCTCACAATACTGATGAAGCAAGGCAATCGCCGGTAAAAACCGCTCTCGATTCATACCATTCTGGTACAAATCATCTATTTTGGTATTCGAAGTCGCAATCAACACCACGCGCAAAGCGAATAAAGTTTGCAACAATTCGCCCAAAATCATGGCATGTGCCATATCCTGCACCATAAATTCATCGATACAGATAATTTGGTACTGTTTAGCCAGTTCCTTCGCTATCTCTCGCATCGGATCGCTTTGGCCCTGTAAAAACCTTAAATTTTGATCAATTTGCTGCATAAAATGCAAAAAATGCGCGCGTAGTTTACGTTTATTCGGTATATTTTGATAAAACAAATCCATCATATACGTTTTACCCACCCCGACCGGACCTGTAATGTACAAACCTTGGATGGTTTGTTTCGGGAATAATACACGATACCAAGCTTGCTGCGATTCCAATGCATTGGCCACTTGCTGCAAAGGACTCAACAACCGCCGCTGCTCATTGTCTTCTTGAATGTCTCCCCTGTGTAATGCTGCGACATATGCATCTGTCAGTGACATCATAAACCTGACCATTCACGAATATACCTTTGCAGAACTGCTTTTAAATACAACAATTTTCCATGGAAAAAGTGGCCCGTATTGGGGAAGCATTCAAGTACGGGCTTCTGCTCATTGGTTTGGGCAAAATCAGTCACCAGATTGAGCGACACAAGCTCATCTTCTTCGCCGATCACAATCAGCCATGGGGTTTTAGGCTGCAATGGCAGAGAATAGTCATAATTATGCACAGAAGGGGCAATGGTAATCAATGCAGTAGCTCCTGAATACGTCGCTTGATATTGCGTCAACGCTTTGAAAGCCACATAGGATCCAAATGAAAATCCAGCAAAAAAAACCGTGACATCCGGAGCATGACATAAACTCAATAGATGCAGCATATCTTCGCTTTCTCCGATCCCCGCAGCATACTCCCCTGCCGAACGTCCCACACCTCGAAAATTAAAGCGGATGGAGGCAATCCCTAATTCGCGAAAGGCCCTAGCCATAGTGGTCACCACCTTATTCTGCATCGTACCGCCCTGCAAAGAATGAGGATGCCCTAACATCGCTAGATAACGGTGATCCTCATCGGGGGGCACTTCCATGATTACTTCCAAATCTCCCATAAGACCAGGAATAATTTCACTATGTATACCAGGAATACTGAGTTTATCGCTTAGCATGTCACTCACATTGATTAAAAATTTTTGCAATTTCCCAAGTATACGCCTCTTGCGAGATAAATTTAAGCCAAAGAATTGTCTCAAGACTACACATCGATTATGATCCTAGCAGCATCGACGCAGCAATGCGCGATGACCTTTACAAAAAAATACATTTACATTCATTGCTAGGAGGACTTGATCCATGCGACAGGTACCTAAGAACATTTTTAGACACGCTGAT
This sequence comes from uncultured Legionella sp., assembly GCA_903877115.1. Taxonomy (GTDB): domain Bacteria; phylum Pseudomonadota; class Gammaproteobacteria; order Legionellales; family Legionellaceae. The sequence goes on along the minus strand of CAIRCS010000106.1, from coordinate 4,584 downwards.
GATCTACCTCTTGCTCAATTGAGGAGATCCTAATGAAACTTCAAGATTTTGCCCGTAAAAAAAACACTGCTAAAATCACTGTATTAACCTGCTATGACTACCCTTCTGCGAAATTAATCGCCAGTAGTAATTTAGATTGTGTGTTAGTGGGTGATTCAGTTGCCATGGCTGTCCATGGGCACAGTAGTACAATCATGGCCGACATCCAGATGTTGGAAATGCACACTGCTGCTGTAGCACGCGGTATCGGACCTCAATTCCTAGTCGCAGACCTCCCCTTTTTATGTCACCGCAGCGGGCTTCAAGACACCATAAGCAACGTCAAACGTTTGGCGCAAGCAGGTGCGCACGCCATTAAAATCGAAGGCGGCGATATAGATACTTGTACAACCATCGAATATATTGTCATCGCAGGGGTACCCATCGTCGGTCACATTGGCCTCACACCTCAATCCGTTCTACAGTTGGGTGGCTATAAAATCCAAGGACGTTCGCAAGCACAAGCGGATAAGCTCATTGCACAAGCGCAACGCCTAGAAGCAGCTGGATGCATTGCCTTAGTATTGGAGTGTATTCCCAAAGAATTGGCCAAACGCATCACACAAACTCTATCAATTCCAACAATTGGTATTGGAGCAGGCCCCGACACAGATGGGCAAGTATTGGTTTGGCATGATTTTTTAGGTCTTTATAGTGATGTTAATTGTAGTTTTGTCAAACAATTTGCTCAAGGAAGTTCATTATTCGATACCGCCATCCAACACTACATCACAGAGGTTCAGCAGGGGCAGTTCCCGACTGTAGAACATTCTTTTTGATAGAGAGGAATAGCAACATGCAAATTATTAAGACCCTATCCGATTGGCAAGTTTTGAGACGTCAATTGGCACCTACTTTATCATTAGGATTTGTCCCAACAATGGGGAATCTTCATTTAGGACATCAATCTTTGATGCAAATCTGTCGTGATGAGAATGATCTCACTGTTGTCAGTATTTTTGTCAACCCTACTCAATTCCATCGCAGCGACGACTTTAAGCATTACCCCAAAACCTTGGAAGCGGATTTAGCCTTATTGCAAGATATAGGCGTCGATTATTGCATTATACCCGACACCCAATCACTGTATCCTGAAGGATTCCGTTATCGAATTGAAGAACATGCTAAAAGTTTGCATTTAGAAGGGGCAAAAAGACCAGGTCATTTTAGCGGTGTTTTAACAGTGGTTATGATGTTATTTCAACTCGTAAAGCCGCATCGAAGTTATTTTGGTGAGAAAGATTATCAGCAATATCAATTAGTGCGAGATATGGCCACATCATTCTTTTTGGATCTTGATATCATCGCTTGTCCGACTATTCGCGAAGCCAGTGGCTTGGCTTTTAGTTCGCGCAATAATCGACTGTCCCCATCCGAACGGGCTCTAGCAGAACAATTTGCCAAAATATTTCACCAAAATAAATCTTGCGCTGAAATCACACGCGAACTGACAGATTTAGGCATCAAAGTTGATTATATTGAAGACAATGGTCAACGACGTTTTGCCGCGGTTTATATTGGCGATATCCGATTAATCGACAACTACGATCACTTAGACCCACTGCCATTAAGTTAAAGATTGACCTTCCACAGATGAGTTCTAGGATTTAATGCTAAAACTCATCCGTGAAAGATATCATTCAGGCCCGTTCCCAACTTAATAGCCTTCCCACCTGAACCTCAATGCAGATGAACCAATTGCGTATGAACTTCTATCGCAAAGTAACGATTAAACATTTGCATAGACGACCCACTTGGCCATTGAATCAATTGCGCTGCTTTTTTGATTAAATCTTGTCTCAAAAGCGGCCGGCAATAACGTTGCACCAATGGTTTTAAATCAGCTAATCTATCGAATTTTTTCACCAAAACAGACGCAGTTTGTGAAGTTTGTGACGAATTCAATGTTTGTAGAATATCTCTCACTTCAATCTGCTCATCATTAGTCGGCGGCAACCACTCTAAATCAACAACACGTGGCTTGACACAAACTAATTGGTGGCAATCATCAATAGATGACTCCATCAACACTGACTGCGCATGGACTTCAAATTTAAAGCAGCATAAAAAATCTAAAAAATCAGCTTTGATTTTAGCGGCTAAATTCTTCCCTAATAACCGTTCGGTTTCATGTCGAAACATAAATGGAGATAAACGCTCCAAATGTTCTAACAAAACCTCATCATCATCGCAGGCTGGTATCGTATAAGCGGTACAATCAGATTCTAAATCTTCCTCATAAGGACAATCAAAATCAGGTAATTGGTCCGCAACAAAAGAGGTGAAAAAAGAAGTAGGTTTCAAAATGATAATACAAGACTTAGATCGTGACATAATGCTCTCCTTAGCAAACTCGGTTGTGAGTACAGATGAAAAGCCTAAATCAAAATAAAAATGCTTGTGCAAGCAGCTTACTGCTAAATATTATTCTCTTCCACATGACTGGAATACATTTAGGTTATCACTTGTCCAATATGAATTGCAATATATCTGGTGAAAATAATTTTGAACTGGATCAACAAGAATAAAACTAGATCGATAATAATCAACCTTTATCAACAAGAATGAAACTAGATCAATAATAATCAACCTGGATAAACAAGAATGAAACGGATCATAAAAATATTTACCGACTCGCTACTAAATTGGTATTGGGAGCACGGACGACAAAATTTACCCTGGCAAAATCCGTATGATGCCTATCGAGTTTGGGTTTCAGAAATCATGTTGCAACAGACTCAAGTGAAAACTGTCATCCCCTATTTTTTGAATTTTATGCAACGCTTTCCTGATATCCACACTCTAGCACAAGCCACTTTGGATGATGTTTTGGCAGCATGGTCTGGATTAGGCTATTATTCCCGCGCGCGAAATTTACACCGCACGGCACAAGAAGTGGTCAATCAATATCAAGGAATATTTCCTGAAGAGCTCTCACATTTACAAAATTTACCTGGTATTGGTCGCTCCACTGCAGCCGCCATTGCGTCTCTGGCATTCGAACATCCGACAGCCATTTTAGATGGTAATGTAAAGCGCGTATTAAGCCGCTATTTTAAGATAGCAGGCACCGACAGGACGTTTGAAACTCAGTTGTGGGAGTTAGCGCAAGCTTGTATGCCAGAAAAAGAATGTCGCGCCTACACACAAGCAATTATGGATCTAGGGGCTTTGTGCTGCACCACTCATCGGCCCAATTGTAGTCTGTGCCCATTGCGAACAGATTGCCGAGCATTGCATGCCAATGTAGTACAAGACTACCCGGAGAAAAAACCTAAAAAAACTCGACCGACTCGTCATGAGCAATTTATAGTCTTATACAGCACAGACCATCAAATTTATTTAGAACAACGACCGTTATCAGGGATTTGGGGCGGACTTTGGTGTCTACCTAGTATCAGCCAAGACATTGATATCAATAAACATCTGAATGCCACTTACACTGTGACAACAGACTGTGGTGCACCGTTCATGATCTACAAACATTCATTCACTCATTTTCATTTACACATCAAAGCGTATTCTATTCAAATAAGTCCGAATTCAACCCTCCCAGGCTCTTGGTATACCCCCTCAACAATAGATCAATTGGGCCTAGCAAAACCTGTGAAAGATATCATTCATAAATTTATTTCACTCTACTCCAACACGCCATGATTTTTCCCAAGAATCTTCATCGCATTTTGGGCATCTACATTCCCGTTTCTTGCCGCAGCCGTGATCCAATACCATGCCTTTTGCCTATTTTCGATCACACCTTGACCATAATAATACATATAACCAACCGCGTATTGCGCTTCTGGAGCCCCATTTTCCGCGGCAGGCCTTAAGCGAATAAACGCTTGCCGGTAATCTTGGATTTGGAAACTTTTAATACCTTCCTCTAAATTTAGTTTAGTAGTACACGCGAACAGTAAACTCACCACGATACAAATTAACACACTACGCATTTTAACATCCTCTTTTAAGCTATTCTGAATCCTGCTTTTGCATCAATGGCTTAGGCAGTGGTTCAAAATTCAATTCATTTTTAGGTAAACTCAAACTCTCTAATTCACCCTCACGTTTTAACACCACGCCATCTGGGGTAATTTGTTTTATTTTTGCCCCACCCGGTATCAAATCACCCGTTGAAAAAGTCTGCGATTGGTTACCTGGAACAGAAATAATTGCCATAGATTTTTTAGAATCTGGAGAAAAAACAATCCCCACTAAAATCAAATCTAATCCTGATGGTTTCACATCTAAATCAACTAAAGCCTTAGGAATATATTGCCCAAAAATTGGAATATTCAAGGTTTTTTCAATCAAAGATTGCTTCTTTCCTGTGGATTTAGGTTGTGTCGAATGTAAATAAAATTTTTTCAATTCCACATTGATTCGATAATATCGGACTGCGCCCGACAACAATTCATAGCTTAATAAAACCGCCATCATCACAAAAAATATTTGAGCAGTCGAGGGACGCAATAACTTATCTTCTATGTCAGTCAACGAAAACATAATTGCCTCTTGTCACCTGCTTATGGTATATCATTAGGCTAT
>CAIRCS010000105.1 GCA_903877115.1 uncultured Legionella sp. | reverse complement strand
CTTAGTAAGTTGGTTGTATGTAATTTTGATGTAGGTTGGGCCTTGGCTCAACAGCAAAGCGTAGCGCTTCATTTGACAAATAATGGTGCGCTGCGCGCATTGTTGGGCCAAGGCCCAACCTACATTTATGGTGTTGTCCTAGAACGATGGTTGTATGTAATTTTGATGTAGGTTGGGCCTTGGCCCAACAGCAAAGCGTAGCGCTTCATTTAACAACTAATGGTGCGCTACGCGCGTTGTTGGGCCAAGGCCCAACCTACATTTACATTGTATATAAAAAAATCATTTGCATAGACCGCCTTTCGACTCATTCTTTTAAAAATGAAAGGTTTCAATTTGTGTTGGCTCAAAGCCAAATGTTGCAATTACAAAAAACAATGGTTACAATAAGTTATAATAACTTTGCAACAAGTTACAATTGGAAGCCTGATGAATACTAAAGCGGAAAGGATTCGGCAGTATATTTTGCACAATCTTCCTCAACATCCGGAAGACATCGTTGCGGTGACGGCGCAGCATTTTTCTGTGACCCGAACTACGGTGCATCGTCATCTGACTCACCTTCTCAATCAAGGTGACATTTTCAAATCGGGCATCACGCGTAATAGTCGCTATCGCCTACAATCATCCCTAGATCGACAAATACGCTACAAAATTGGCGACAGCATATCTGAGTTCACCATTTTTCAAACCGATTTTGCGGATTTATTCCAGCAATTTCCTGAAAATGTATATGACTTATGTAGTTACGGGTTCACTGCGATTTTGAATAATGCCATCAAACACGCCAATGGCTCACAAATCATGGTCAAAACTGCGTTCCAACAGGATGATTTGCTCATCAGCATCACTGACAATGGCCAAGGTGTATTTCAAACCATTGCTGATTATTTTAAGTTTGATCATTTACGCGAAGCTGCTCTTCAGCTGAGCAAAGGAAAAATCACTACTGATCCTAGCAATCATCAAGGAGAAGGGATTTTCTTTACCTCGCGCGCGTTTGATCGATTTGAGATTTATGCCAATCATTTGCATTATATCCGTGATAAGCGCGCTCATGATTGGTCACTCGAAACCATTGATGACAAAATGATCGGCACCACAGTCCAAATGCTAATTTCGCGTAATTCAACCGCAACGCTTATGGATCTACTCAAGCAATATCAATACCAAAACGACGCAGCCTTTAGCCGGACTGAAGTATTGGTCAAAATGTCGCAATGGGGCAACGAACCACTGATTTCACGCGAACAAGCAAAAAGAGTCACCTTTGGACTAGAACAATTTCGCCATATCGTTTTGGATTTTACTGACGTGCGCTTAGTGGGCCAAGGTTTTGTAGATGAAGTATTTCGGGTGTATCCCCAAGCACATCCAGATATCGTGATTGATTATGTGCATGCTAATCCGGATGTTAGTTTTATGATCAAGCGGAGCTTGGGGTAAGCGTCTTTAAAAATAGTAATTTGCATTATATATCAAAACTGATATAATTATATCAAAATATCAAGTACAAAAATACGATGAAAACTTTGCGCTTTCTTGGAGATTCGCGTAATCGCTTATGCGAATTTAGCCCAAGTGCAAAACAAAATGCTGGCTTTCAACTAGACAAAGTACAACGAGGAGAAATGCCGAATGATTATAAACCTATGCCCTCTATTGGCAAAGGCGTGGAAGAAATAAGAGTATGGGATGAATCAGGAACCTATCGCATTATTTATACAGCAAAACTGGCTGACATAGTTTATGTTCTGCATGCCTTTACGAAAAAAACACAGACCACTGCAAAACGCGACATTGATCTTGCAAAAAAGCGTTTTGATGAATTGATAAGGACAATAAAATGAAAGATATCGAAACTTATGATAGTGTTTGGGATGCTATCGCAGATAATCCTGGAGAAGCAGCTAATTTAAAAGCAAAATCAGAGTTAATGCATAAACTTATTAAGCTAGTTAAACAGCATAGTTGGACGCAGACTACTGCCGCAAAACATTGCGGAATTACTCAGCCTAGATTGAATGACTTACTGAAAGGTCGTATATCCCGCTTTTCTCTTGATGCATTAGTTAACATTGCAGCAGCATTAGGACAACAAGTTCATATTGAATTAAAAGCAGCTTAATAGATCCAAAGTTATCATAATGTTTATAGTGCTTTTTATTCCCCTCATCCGGCGCTTTGCGCCACCTTCTCCCGTGCGGGGAGAAGGAAAATATCTTTACTTACCGTAAAAAATACTTCGGATTAACCGGTTTTCCGGCTTTTCTTAATTCAAAATGCATCGCATAACGACATTGCGGGCTGGTGCCCATGATGGCGATGGCTTGCCCTGCTTTGACTGATTGGCCAGCACGCACCAAATTGCGCGCGTTATACCCGTAGGCACTGAGTAATTGATGGGAATGTTGAATCAAAATCATATTGCCATACCCCGGTAACCCATCGCCTGAGTACGCAACCATCCCACTTGCAGTTGCCCGGATCGTTTGCCCCTGTGAACCCGCAATATCAATGCCCTTTTTTCCAAATTCTGGGGCGAAACTAGAAATAATTCTTCCACGGACCGGCCATAACCAATGTGTATTACGTGGTGGTACGACTGCCCGAGCTGGCTCAGCCATTTGTCTGGGTGCCTGCCACCTAGCGCGAGTACCACGCGGGGCGGCGCGGACTACGTGACGTATCGAGGGAATTTGAGAATTATAGCGCGGGTTCAAAAAGAGGGACTGCCCTACTTTCACCACATAAGGACTTTGCAGATGATTCATCGCGGCCAAGCGCCTATAATCTTGATCATAGCGAAAAGCTATCGAATACAAAGTATCGCCAGCACGTACCGTATAACGATTAGGGGTTGCATGATGCGCATGCCATGGCCCTTCCACTACTGGCGCCAGCCCCGAGCGATCTTCTTCGCAAGCAACCAAACCGATCGCCATTAAGATAAAGAACCATCTTTTCAATTAGGGATCTCCCTTAGCGCAACCACTTCATCCAAATCATCACCCCAAGTGCTAGCACCAAGGAACTCCATCCGATGATATCAATATACCGTTTAAAATGCTTTTCAAACCGCGCGGCAGTAAAATGCAAAACCCCGCATACCAGAAAAAAGCGTAACCCACGGCCAATGATCGATCCAAAGAAAAACAACGGAAAAGACAAATGCATGGCGCCGGCAGAAATTGTAAATATTTTATAAGGAAATGGTGTAAACCCTGCGAGAACCACCATCCACACCCCAAATCGATCAAACCATGCCATAACTTGTTCGATATTAGACCAAAATGCCGAAGCCATCAAATATGGCTTAATCAACAGCATGGCATAATAGCCAATGGCATACCCTAAAACACCACCCGCAACAGAAAACAAGGTTGCAATCAAAGCATAAAACCAAACTTTATGTGGTTTGGCCAATCCCATCGTCACCAACATCACATCCGGCGGAATCGGAAAAAAAGAGGATTCGATAAATGAAATCCCGCCTAAATAATAATGCGCTTTTGGGTGAGCTGACCAACTGATGCTTTTATCATACAGATAAGAAAATATTTTTAACATGGGTAATCATTCCGCCTTTTTTAATTACAATTGGATACCACTTACCCACGATGCTAATTGATTAAACACCTTATAATGGGTTGAATCTAATTGCAATGGTGTAATCGAAACATAACCCCGCTCAACCGCATAAAAGTCTGTCCCTGGGCCCGATTCATTGGTAGGTCCCGATGCACCTATCCAATAAACTACTTGGTTCCTAGGATCTTGAGACTGATGCAATTCCTTGCTCCGATGGCGAGTACCTAAGCGCGTAATCTCTATCCCTTTGATTTGGTCCAAAGGCAAATCAGGCACATTGACGTTTAAAATCGTTTGACTAGGTAAAGCTTCTGTTTGCAATTTTTTGACTAACTCAGAAGTAATTTGCGCAGCTGTCGCGTAATGCTCTCCTTGATGACCAACGAGCGAAACAGCAATAGCAGGCAAGCCCATATTGCAACCCTCAATCGCTGCCGCAACCGTACCAGAGTAAAGAACATCATCCCCCAGATTCGCACCGTCGTTAATCCCAGAAACGACCATATCAAATGAATCGCGAAAATAACCGGTCAATGCCAAATGCACGCAATCCGTCGGCGTACCATCCACGCTATGATAGTGATTATCCATACGCCGCACACGCAAAGGCCGCAGCAAGGTTAAAGAATTACTTGCCCCACTCCGATTTCTATCCGGCGCGATCACCTTTATGTCACCCAATTGCTGCATTGAATCACTCAATACTTTAATCCCGGGCGCTGATACTCCGTCATCGTTACTAATCAAAATTCGCATAATACTTGTCCTTAATAGAACCCGAAAGTATATCACAAACAAAATCTATTGTATCATTGAAGATAATGCCATAATCAATCGTCCTTGCGAGCATTAGCGAAGCAATCCAGCGGCCTATGGGCCAATATCTAAAGTCGCTGGATTGCTTCACTTCGTTCGCAACGACGGAAGTTAATTAGCGTCCTTGCGAGCATTAGCGAAGCAATCCAGCGGCCTATGGGCCAAT
>CAIRCS010000104.1 GCA_903877115.1 uncultured Legionella sp. | reverse complement strand
TGATAAAGCTAACAGCAGCAGTTCAATGCAATCAACATCGCAAAAAACACTAGTACGAACTCCGTCAAGTACTACTACAGAACAGAAAAGCACGACAACAACCACTTCAAACATTTCTGAACCTGCTGCCAATGGTACAGATACCAGTACTACTAAAAATAACAAAAATACCACATCAAGAACCGATACCACGTCTGCCAATGGTACGAGTACTAGCATTAACACCAACCAAAATAGCCAGACAACTACTACTAACACGCCTGCCGCGGCGCCAGCACCAGCAGCGTTTTAAGTCAATAATTTATCTTTAACACTAAGGCAACGAGTTTCTCCACAACTCGTTGCCTTAGCCATAATGACACTCCGGGCTAAGTAGCCATGGCTAATATCTCACCACAGCTCAAACGTATTGAATTTTTGCCTTAAATTTGAGCCGCCAGCCTCAGCCACCCCGCTAAAACCCAAAAAACTGTATTTATTTGCTATGCTTTGATTAATTAAGACTAAAAATCAGCATAAAACGCACAATCAAAGCGATTACTGTGGCATTAATTTGTTTGTCGGAACAGAAGAGACTCTGTTGGACATTCCTGACGCAAGTAAACATTATGCAGTGGCGGTCTGCACCGATGCACAAGGTATTATCATTGGATTAGAATACTACGATCCCATTCAAGGAAAACAAAACATTCTGTTAGAACCAGCAGAACTAGATCGGCTCGCCATTCAAATTACCGATTTGGCTCACCAGCGATCCCTGGAATTGGATGATAAACACTGCCAAATGCTGCATCTTAGCTCCGATAATATCCAGAAGCTCCTCCCTACCTTAGTTGATCGCTATTTCAAACCGGAATCGGACTATGCGGAAGAATTTTTTGCAGAGCATACCCAGGAAGTAAAATTTAATCGAAAACAAAGTGGTTTGTCTCACTCTTATTTAAATGATTCCCAACTAGGAGTGATTCAATCTGCTAATAAAGCAGAATGTCGTGTGGTTTGGAGTAAAAACGTACCGACACAAGATGTGTTCCAAAATTTACCAGAAAATACTTCGGCAGCATATGTAGTGGTGCAAGACGAAGAAACCAGCTCGGCAAAATTATATTATCTTACGCAAAGCGAAACAGATACCATGGTACATTTGGTAACCTCCTCCCCAAAACTTGCCGATTTAGAGGATTATAAATTAAATAATGAGGGGATTCCGCAAGAAGAACTTAGCGATTTCGCTAAAAAAATGCACACCCCAGATGCTACAAACACCTATGGCGCAGGAAATTTTGCTCGCGTTAAAAAAGCATCATCCTCCGATAGCGAAGACAGCGATTTACATATTAAATTTGCAAGCAAGATTCAAAAACTGAAGAAAAAGGATAGATTTGGGACTACATTAGGCGGGCGAACCGAAGAAATTAAAAACTTAAAACGCGAAGCCAAAATTATCGGCGATCTCCAATTGGGCAGCTCCGAAGTTCTGCTTCGAGATGATAAAGCCTATGTACATATGCATGCCATGGGCGTACCACTGAATAAAAAAATCACAACTGCCAATTCCACTCAAAAACTCAATTATGCAATTCAATTTTTACTTTCCGTCGATAATTTACACAACGGAACCGCATCCTTAACTGGTACCCGCTATGCGCACCGAGATTTAAAACCAGCCAATGTACTGATAGATGAGAATGGTATACTCACCATAGTGGATTATGGACTTGCAACGACTAGCATCACATCGAAAACAGAAGCCCCTGCTGCAACCATGTTTTACGCACCGCTTGACCAAGCTGTTATCGATCATTATACGGTAAAAAAAGATAATGGTTCTCTCATGTCAGAAGGACACACTTCAGAAGCAGCGTCAGATGTTACTGAAACTAAAATACCTGCTAGAAAACCAAGTTTCGACGCCGATAGCGACGATGAAGATGACGACGTCTTAGAAGAATGGGGCACAACAGTCCAACCTTTTGACACCACATTTCCAGATGAATTAACTGAGATAGCGCCTAAATCCAAGCAAGACATGTTTCCCCAAAATTGGACTTATTGTTTGAGTGATGACACAAGATGCATCACCCAAAACTATCTTGAAGATGATAAAGTAGCAGCACTCAGAACAATCTATTGCAGCTCACCTATCGCAATAGATGAAGACTCCATATTCAATACCCAAGACTTTGAGAGTTTACCTACCCCCATTCGTGAATTATTAGATAGCACTCAGATAGTGCGCTTATTCAGTCCTGAACGTAACCAAGAAACCGAAGGCTTCATAGCCGCAGTGCTCATCCTGTTTCAACACAACCCAAATTTATCAGATAGTGAATATCAGGACATGATCACAACACTACGAAAAAATTCTCAGGAGCAACAATCTGTCATAGATACTTACAACCACACTATTCAGCCAAACATTCATAAACGCAAACACAGCAGTCCAGATATGGATGCACGTACAATTTCTCCCTCTAATAGTAGTATCGATACTGAAAATTCATCCGAAAAGTCTGTGAAAAAAGCACCCAAAATAAAACCCAGCGCAGGATCTTTTAGTGAAAAAAAATCTCTATTTAAAACTGTAAAAGATCGCATCATGGGTCGCAGTTCCGCAAGTATTAGCCCCACCACCGATGGCAGTGACTCTGAGGATAATGATCTTAATCAAAGCAGTTCACCCAAGATTAAAAATAAGCCCAGTGGACATTAAGTGCTGCCGACCGTGGCCTCATTGCCAACAGACACTGAATGATAAAATTTCTGTATAATTACGCTAATTCTTAAAAATATAGTATAATCGCCGCAATGCGTACGGAGAGATGGCCGAGTGGCTGAAGGCGCACGCCTGGAAAGTGTGTATACGGCAACGTATCGAGGGTTCGAATCCCTCTCTCTCCGCCAGAAAAAATAGAGTAGTAGAAATCACCCTGTTTCATTGCCATTTTTTTGACATCTATTTATAATCAAGTTTACTAATGCAGTCTGCTGCTAACTCACTTTTGGCTCATGGCAACTAATTAAGAATTTTTACCCATGTCTACTTTCAGCAGCTTGTCAGCTGGAAGTAGGGCTGGGTGCTTAACATAGTACCACTAGTTTTTGGCATCAGCAGACCCGAACATAATGCTATTTCTGGCAAATGAGATAATTTGTGGCGAAAAAAGACAAAAACCAAGCACAAACGGTTCATAATGGTGATTTTCGCCGCGCCCTCAAATTAAGACATGTCCAATTGATAGCCCTTGGCGGTATCATTGGTTCAGGTTTCTTCCTAAGTACCGGCGCTGTCGTTAACCAAGTTGGGCCCTCTGTGTTTCTCGCCTATATTTTAGGTGGCATCATTATCTATTTAACCATGCTGTGCATGGGAGAATTGGCTGTCGCTATCCCCATTTCTGGTTCGTTCATCAATTATACTGCCGATTTTATTTCTCCCAGTTTTGCCTGTGGCGTAGGATGGTCTTATTGGCTCAGCTGGGTTGTTTATATTCCAGCGGAATGCTTAGCCGGCGGCATCATCATGCAATATTTTACTGGGATGGACAGCTATATTTGGGCTCTTTGCCTCGGTTTGGTAGTGACGTGTATTAATTTTGCTAAAGTAGGTACCTTTGGTGAAATCGAATTTTGGTTGGCCTTAATTAAAATCTCTGCACTTTTGAGTTTTATCGTGCTCTCTATTTTTATATTCCTAGGTTTTATCCACGGACATCATCCGGCAAAGATCATCGGTATGCGTTATCTTTTGCATCATGGCGGTTTGTTCCCCAATGGGGTGGTGCCTTTCTTCACCGCGATGATTCTATTGCTGGTGAATTACCAAGGCTCGGAAATTGTCGGACTTGCCGCTGGTGAATCGGTTGATCCAGGGCGGATGATCCCTTATGCCATCCGTAATGTGTCTTTACGCATCGTATTTATTTATATTATGCCGGTCTTATGCCTCGTGCTTATTTTTCCTTGGGAAAACGCCAATTTACAAAATTCCGTCTTTGCTGACGCGCTTAATTTTTATGGTTTAAAATGGGCCGGGGCTGCCACCAGCTTCGTCACGCTCACATCAGCGCTCTCCTGCTCCAATTCAGGGATATTTGGTATTGTGCGAGCATTACATGCACTTTCTAAAAATGGAATGGCACCCAAGAGCTTAGGCAAATTGAACCGCAATTCAGTTCCGCAAAATGCTGGCATTGTCACCTTGATTTCCATTTGGATCGTATTGCTTTGCAGTTATTTTTTTGCTCATACCACATTGTATATTTCTTTGTTATTGATTTCAGGATTTACAGGCGCTATAGCTTGGATTTCACTCTGCTGGGCGCAAATCAATTTTCGACGCAAACTATATCAGGCAGGTTATTCTGTCAAAGATCTAAAATATAGCACCCCTTGGTCACCCTATACCGGATACTTGGCTATCATACTTATGCTCATTTGTTTGGTGTTTTTGTTTTTTTCCGATGACTTTACTTACAAAATTGCGTTTGTCATTGGCTTGACCAGTTTGATTTTTCCTATCCTGATTTATCAATATCTAGGATTAAAACATCACCGGCACAAGGTCTTGGATGATCATAAACAGCTACATTTTAAAGATATTTTTCCAAAGAAATAGAAATGGTGCACTCCGTGCATTATTATTGTTGGGCCAGAAGGCCCAACCTACGAATACTAAAACCCACCAAACCCAACGCTTGGCGCACCATCAACAGCAGGTGCAGGGTTGCGATTTGCAGCTAGGGAAGCAGCCAATAAACACAAAAGCCCCCCTGCGATGATTGCCGCACCAGTGAAGAAAGAAGAAAAGGCCAAATATACACCTAAAGTGCACAGACCCGCACCCATACAGCAGAGCAATAAACGATTAAATTGCGGCGCTGCAGATGGAATATGCCCCCAGAAACCATACCTCCCGTGTTGACGAGGGTAAAATGAAACAAGATTTGAG
>CAIRCS010000103.1 GCA_903877115.1 uncultured Legionella sp. | reverse complement strand
CGATCAATTTGGTCAAATAAGTATTTCTCAAAGTCTGAAAATCAGCTTGATTTAGATAAATACTCAAAAGAAAAAATCGATGCTTTGATCTATCATCTCACTTTAGCCGCTTAAAGAACCCTTCGAGACGCCAGCTGCGCTGGCTCCTCAGGGCGAACGGCTCTGGGAAAAGTGGCTAAAGTCGAGTTATACGAAACCTACCTTCAGTTTCGAGACCAACCTTGAAAATGGTAGCCAACCGGAGGGCTGCATAATGTAAATGTGGACGGTGTGGCGGTCAAGGCCTTTGTTTCATTGGCGTATAAGTTTTAATCAAAAAATTGTGCGCATCCCGCAGCTAGTCTGCGGGACGTATAGAAGAAAGATGAAACTCTAATTTAATGGCAGAGGCTGAGATTTGACATTATTCTTAACTTCATCGTATCCGGCCCGATGATTAGCCATATAAATTAAAGTCCATGCGCTCACCATAGAACCATCACCAAATGTACATACATCTGCAGCGCCCCCACTTTCAGGCTTAAAATTGCCATGGAACCTATAATTGATGGTTGTGCCACCTAGTTTCTGACATACAGCTGAGGAAGGATTAGGCAATCCCAAAGCCCCACCTCTCGCTTTATTCTCTCCCAACAACTTGGATCCTTCTTTGATTTCCGGAAGGCTCTTCATATACGTTGCAGCAATATTAGCCTGATCAGACGCAAAAGCAGACAAACCGATAACCAGATAGCCATTGTCACGTTCGAATGTGCAGAAACGCTCAGTCAATCCTTCAATCACGCCCCGATTGGTGTCAAACCAAGCGGTCATAGGAGTCAACGTCCCACTTTTGGAAACACAGTACTCTGCCAGCGGATCGCTATCTACCAATGCACTACATATTTGACTCAAACCAAGCCCTGCTGCGAGTAATACCATTTTTCCTATTTGATACGCTTTCATTGCGACTCCTCATTGCACACTAAAAAATGACCACTCTTTGAGCATAGTATATATTAATCTGCTGTCAACATAGTAATCCCATTAAAAAAACGCGTAATGAGAAGGCCCTGCAAACAACAGGATGATTGCCTTTCAGGGAAAATACTGTAATATTCTGATACTAAAACCCATCCGTGAAAGGTATAATATAAGGAGATAAATAATGCCACGTTTTATACTAGCCACGCTTCTGTTAGCCAGCTTTACGAGCGCAAGCTTGGCAGGACAAGTACCAGGGGATGTTAATTTTGGTTTGGATGTCAGCCCTGAGAATCATGCCTATAAATTTCGTTTGATTGTTGATGGGACTGCCATTACATTCCCTACGGGATGTGTTGCGCCCAACACTGGTCTGGCGCAAGCTTTGACCTACGGGGCAATCGGGCAGCCTCAAGCGCTCATCACCATTCAAGCATCCGATTGTACTCAGTCACAAGATCAATGGATCACCATCAATGGTTATTTTGAATACAGCAGCCATTATTGGTTTGATGTTTATATCAACATGGATGACCATTCGTTTCATTTTTAGCCATTCGTAATCGACTAGCTAACAAACTCTTTAAAGCTTGAGCGCGATGACTGATGAGATTTTTTTCTTGTGATCCTAATTCGGCAAGTGTTTTGTCATAGTCAGGTAAGAAAAAGATAGGATCATAACCAAACCCCTGTTGGCCACGGGGTGCGTCTAAGATAACCCCATCCAAACGACCGCAAGCTAAAATCGGAGTCGGATCTTCTGGATAACGAACCAAAGCCATGGCACAGTAGAAATAAGCTTGTCTCGCACCCGGTCCAATACCTTGCATCAATTGAAGCACTTTTTGCATATTCTCTACATCGGACGCTTTGGTACCAGCAAAGCGTGCCGAATAAATACCAGGACGTCCACCCAAAGCTTCGATCACCAACCCAGAGTCATCGCTTAGGGCAGCATAAGTGCTATGCCGGCTAGCATGCCGCGCTTTAATGAGGGCATTTTCAATAAAACTCAATCCCGTTTCTGCGACTTCTGGGATAGCTAATTGAATTTGTGGAATACATTGAATCGGTGCCAATAATGCGGTCAATTCTGCTATTTTACCTTGCGATTGTGTAGCCAAAACCAAAGTACCCACCGTCATTCACCCCGATTCCGTAACCAATCTTGCCAAGATTTCATAAATTGCTCTGATTGTTTCACCCATAATTCAGTTGTTGTTTGCACATTGTGCATATACGGGTGCAGATGGTCTTGAATCTTTCCCAGCATTTGTTCAAGAATAACTTTGTATTGCTCACTCATAGGATGCTTGGATAGTTTGATCAATTGACGCAATACCTTAGGGGACAGGGCTTGCGCAGAGTTTGTTTCTAATTCCACAAACATTTGCAACAACGTTGCATTGGTCAAATCTTTGCCAGTGGTCGCATCCAACACTCGAAAATCAATATCTTGCAATACATAGGCCTGCAAATCCTCCACCGTCACATACTGACTACGCTCCAAATCATACAAACGCCGATTTTTATATTTTTTGATAAGTTTTATCTGGCTACTCTGATCTTCTGACATAATTCCCTTAATACATATGAATGCCACCGTTGATTGCTAGATTGGAGCCAGTGATAAAGCCACTGCGTTCTGAGGCCAAAAATGCAATTGCCCAAGCAATTTCCTCTGGTTTCGCCAAACGACCCACTGGAATTTCAGCCACAATTTTATCTAGTACAGGTTGACTAATAGAATGCACCATTTTACTGTCTACATAACCTGGAGATATGGTATTCACCGTTATCCCATATTTTGCAACTTCTTGGGCCAAAGATTTGGTAAACCCATACACACCTGATTTTGCTGAAGAATAATTGGTCTGTCCAAACTGCCCCTTTTCACCATTGACCGAAGACACATTTATAATTCGACCATATTTATACTCAATCATTGCATTGATAAATTGCCGGGTCACATTAAACATACTGTCTAAATCAGTATGTACAACGTCATCCCATTGTTGTTTGGTCATTTTACGTAATACCGCATCATTAATGGTACCAGCGGCATTAACCAAAATGTCGATGGTACCAAAACGCTTGAGGACATCTTCAGCTGCCAGCGCACAACTATCGAAAGAGTTAATCTCAAATTTGACATATTCAAAAGCAAACCCAGCCGTTTTTTGTTGCGCACACCACGCTTCACCCTGTTCTTTGGGGACATGATCTGCCGCAATCACTTTCACACCCAATTTCGACAATTCTCGACACGTTGCCGTGCCGATATCGCCTATACCACCGGTGATCAATGCAATCCGATTTTGCATGCTTACATCCTATGTATGAGAGATGACTCTTCTTATCTTCGCACAAAAAAATGATTTGCTCCAGTTGGAAATGACGCGGTCTGCCGCATGACGCAACGTTTTTTCCGATTTAGAGACACTTTATAATAATGTTTCAATTTGGTCTTTAAAGACAATAAATTCAACACATTAAAAAATACAGGACATCTGGCGTTTTTTTGATGTATAATGCAATTCCAATTCCTCATTGTGTACAAAAAATTCTATATTATATTATCATTGGACAGACTAAAGATGAAAATGCTAAAGAGCAGAAGGGCGAACTCGGTGATTCCCTGACTCTTATTGTGCGCAATGACGTGTATTCACGGCCCCGGTCCAGTTACGGTTACAGTGCGCATTCAGAGGGCGCTCATTGCCTATTTGGATATTTGGATGTTAATTTTCTTGAAAGCCCACAATATGGCATGAGGGCCACAGCCACTCAAGAGGCGTGGTTAATTGGCCGACACCGGATTGGACGTGTTGTTGATTTTGGGAACTTGGGATATCAGTTTGTTAGACAAAGCAGGACCAAACGCATTCAATTCCCAGATACCATTATTTTATCGTTTGATAGAAAAATTAAAGATAATGGCCTGAACCTTCCCCCCACTGATGATCATCGAGTGGATATTGAGCTCACACAACTCGATCAACAAATTTTGAATTGTTACGATAAACCCTGTGTTATCGAGCCCATTATCTTTAAATTATCAAAATTTGATAACTACGGAGATGCTTATATTGATCTCCTCAGCCCAGACAACGAGAGCATGTTTTATGCCAACATAGACCATTTTGTTAGCTTCATGAGACATTATCCGAACACTAGCATTTACATAATGACTAAGAGCACAATACCGCATTATAGTGGGTATTCTTCCTATGGTTCCTATAGTTCCTTGGGTTCTCATTCTTCTGGCTCAAAACTCAAACCCTTCTTAAAAGACCTGATCAAAAAAGAGCATTTAACCAATTATTTCGAATTTTGTGATGCTGGATTTG
>CAIRCS010000102.1 GCA_903877115.1 uncultured Legionella sp. | reverse complement strand
TCAGGGGCACGACCCGATACAATAACACTGTACTACGTTTTTTGTCATTTAAGTTTATGACTAAAAAACCTATCTTTCGTAATCTATTGAAGATTTTTCTCTCACGCAATCTAAGTCACATCGTTAATTAATGACAAAATTTGTGGTAAGCTAAGGAACTAAATTAGATTGCCACACTCACTTTACGGTTGTCCACATTTATTTTCGATTTCAATTGATTCTGGTGGATTAATATACACAGCATTTGGTAGTTTTTTGAGTTGTGGTTGCTTATGATTAAAGCGCTCCGGGTGCGTTAAAAATGCCTGCATAAGCACAGCATGTCTTTGCTCGAGAATAACTTTATCTCGCTTATAATGTACGGATTCTGGCGTTAGCCAAGCGATCCCTGAATGGTAATGCTCTTTGTTATACCAAGGAAAAAATTGCTGACAAAACGCTTCACCGTGTTGCAGTGATTGGCACCGTACGGGGAATTCCGGTCTATATTTTAACGTTTTAAAATGTTACTCAGAAAAGGGGTTGTCATTACTGGTATAAGGCCGGTTGTGCGTTTTAGCGACCCCAAGGTGCTCGAGTAGTTGTGCCACAGTATGAGACTTCATACTCGGCCCATTATCCGCATATTTATTACTTTCCAAATGCCGGTAATACGTTGCTCGTGGAATATGCATTGCAGAACAAAGCATATCAACCGGAATGGGTTTATTTTGACCCACTTGTGAAATAATATTCATTGGTTCACCTCGCTGCTGTCGTGTGAGAGGATGTGCGTCCCAAGCAACTCCGAGACTTTTTTTGGAGATCAATAATAGCCTGCGCTTGTGCCAACTTCTTTTTTAATTGTTCAATTTCCCGAGCCATATGATCAGTGCGCGCAGTCTTGGCCATGGCTTTTTTTCCACTATCATTCATTCCAAGCTGATTTCTCCAGGCTGAAATTCGTGAGTGATATATGCTCTCTCGGCGCAATAACGCACCACGTTCTGATGCAGACCTGCAAGCATCATAAGCGGTTAAGATTTTCAGTTTATACCCATTGGTAAATTTGCGCTTGGGTGTGCTAGTAGCTTTGACTTGAGGATCAGCAGGAACTAACTTACTTGTATCAATCTGGTTGTTTTCAGTACTATAACTCGGATTCAAAGTGCTTGAATTTAACTCATTAACGCCACTTATTTCTGATACCATTTTAACGATTTCCCTACCGCCCTCATGGAAGTAGTTTTACCTTGTTTTTGTCTCACTGTCGCTGGCACAGAGGGTGGAGTGAATTTGTTAAATCCTTTAGCTTATTCTCATAAAGACACAAATTATTTAGTAAATGGGGAGTATTTGGTCTTATGCTTAAAGCTCGCTTCGTTGCATCAAGTCCTTCTGTATATTTCTGAAGGTACCAAGCACAACGACTTAAAATTTCAAAGCAAACGTAATCATACATAAATGTATCTACAAATAGAATATCTTCAGATGGATAAGGTGTCTGACAGGCGTAATTTGCGTATAAGTAACAAAGAGGGATATTATCGGGCCAATAATGGTCTGCGATTCGAACTAATGGTTCAATTCTTTGGGGACGAAGCGAAAAAGCATGATGATAGTATTGCAGTGCTGTTTCCCAGGAAAATAGATCCGGACTTACTTTACTTCGGTTCTCTGCAATAAAACCTAACCTAAGTATAGCCATATATGTTTCTTCATCCCAGCCCTTAAGTGTTGCTCTTAAACTATAGAAAAAACAGGCCTCATTGAGTAGCTCTAGACACTCATAGGTTTGTGCCAAATAAAAGACAGTACGCGGATTGGGGGCTAGTATATCAGTTTGGTATTCATTCAATAAAAGTGCTAAATCACGAGTCCAACGAGTTTTACTATTTTCCCTGCCTTGATGGGAACTTTTAAAATCAAAGTAGACACTTTCAGGTATTTTGCTAATAGCCATAACAGAGGGAACCTCATGCACCGCGCCAATAAAGCGAATATTAGCTGTTGCTCTGAACAACCTAGCACTGTAGAAAGCTAGATTTTCCATATGGATTTTAATTAAGTACAAGGGAGTGTCGCTATCAATCTCTTGTTCACAAAAAAACAATAATTTGGATACATTTTGCAAAATCCATTCAGCATCAGGCATGATTAAAAAAGATGACTCTGGGAACATTTGCTCTGCTAATGCCAATGCACGATTGCGTGACACAGAAAAATCGATAAACTCTTCCTGAACCAACTGATAACAAACACCGGCCTTTTTTAACAGTTGATGTGCAATAAGTACAGTGTTATCTATAGAACCAGTATCTAAAATAAGATAATTACGAACTCCAGCATCCAAAAAAGGTTTTAATGTGGCTCCTATAGTTTGCCCTTCATTTTTAACCATCAACACAGTTACTAGCATAATGATAAATTCGCCTTAAGATTGTTGTGGTTATTAAAAAATTGGGCGAGAGTTTACTCTATAACTCAGGTATTAATAAGGGAATTGAGCGAGGTTTTTCTAATCACGAGAAATCACCCACCCATTTTGGATCTTTGCGAATAATATCAGTAAAATACGTTAAGAACCATAGTAATTCCAAAAGATTGTGAACTTTAGAGGGCATCCGGAAAGGGTCACACTACGTGATCCGCTATTATTATGTTCAAAATAGCGTCATAATATAGCGAATATTTTTCTGATAAATTATGCCGTAACGCCTGAAGATTAGCGCGATTTTACAAAATGAGCAAGCGATATCAATGTGATTTGACGGACAAACAATGGTCTATTATTGAACCACTGATCCCTGCAGAAAAAGACGGTGGTCGCCCAAGAAGCACAGATATGTGAGAGGTGATGAACGCTATTTTTTATATGCTGCGTACAGGATGTCAATGGGATTATCTACCGAAATGCTTCCCAGCAAAATCAACGGTATATGATTATTTTTCGCAGTGGCGTGATGATGGTGTTCTGGATGATATGCTTCGCGTGTTACGCGAGGAGACCCGAACGGATGCAGGTCGAAACCC
>CAIRCS010000101.1 GCA_903877115.1 uncultured Legionella sp. | reverse complement strand
TAGGGCCTGTTTACAATTCATCCCCGACGCCTACGTGCCGCGGCTTGTCCGCGGCATCCAGGAGATGGTCAAATTACAACTGAGCCAATTTAATTGCTCATTCAATTGATAAATAAGAACAAACTCGTAATATAACGATTCTAACGTCAAATATAAAACGAGTTTGCAATGGCTAGACTGATGCTCAATGATGAGCTGTGGTCAAAGCTAAAGGAGATCATGCTACAGCATCAGATTTATAACAAGCCTAATCTTCGTATGATGGTTGAAGCAATGTTATACCGCATGCGCGTTGGCTGCCCTTGGCGTGACCTACCTGTAGAATTTGGATTCTGGCATTCTATTTATCAGCAATTCAATCGTTGGTCTTCAAAAGACAAGTTGATGAGGATTTTTCAAGATCTCGTACAAGATCCTGACTTAGAATGGGAGTTTATTGATGGGAGCGTCGTTAGAGCGCATCAACATAGCTCAGGTGCTGCCAGAGAAGAAAATCAGGCCATCGGAAAATCTGTTGGCGGGAATACAACAAAAATTCATATGGCCGTTGATGCATATGGTCTTCCAATCGAATTTTATTTAACTGGTGGTGAAGTGCATGACAGTAAAGCCGCACCAACACTGATTGCGCGGCTTCCTGTGACGGATTATATGATTGCAGATAAAGGCTATGACAGTGAAGAAATTAGGGCGTTAATTCGAGAAACCGGAGCTACACCGCTTATTCCGAGAAAAAAGAATTCAAAGACAGGAAATAGTGATATAGATTGGTGTTTGTATAAATATAGGCATTTAGTGGAAAATGTATTTGCACGACTTAAACATTTTCGAGCCATTGCCACAAGGTATGATAAATTGAAGCGAAACTACGCATCTATGCTTGCGATGGCATGCTCATACATTTGGCTCCCTATGTAATCAGCAAAATTTAAGTGATATCATCGCGTTGAGTCCAATACTCTGACAAGGAAGAGAGATGAAATCATTTTACGCTTATATTATGGCAAGTGGCCGTAATGGCACTCTGTATGCTGGTTCAACGTCTGATTTAATTAAACGAACATGGGAACACAAAAATAAAATGATTCCAGGATTTACGGCTAAGTACAATGTGCATATATTGGTCTACTATGAAATCCATGCGACATATATTGAGGCTGCTCGACGTGAAAAACGGTTCAAAAATTGGTGCCGACAGTGGAAATTAAATTTAATTGAGACCCTAAACCCAGATTGGCGTGATCTATATGAAGATATTTGTCGTTGATTTAGATCGTCTGGATGCCGCGGACAAGCCGCGGCACGTAGGCGTCGGGGATGAATTGTAAACACGCCCTAGTATTTAAAAGGATTTGTTAGCCTCAAGAGATGTGCAAAAACAGGGATTGAAATGATGCAATGTAATACGTGGACAAAAACACCGACTTCATTTATTATTCTTAGCCGTAGTAGCCAGCTCCGCATCACAAACTTTTGCCTACGATCTCAAGCATGCGCTAACGCATGGGCATGGTGTCTTACAATTAGGCGGGTATTGGAATACGCAAGGACATGCGCAACATATAGATATTACAGGGATAACCGGCGATGAATTTAGTGCCCCCTCTCCGAAAAACCCTGGCAGCGGGTTAGTCGGATTCGGCTATTTTATTGACGGGAACGATAACCCAGTGTTTAAGCCATCATTTGGTCTGAACTGGTTTTATCTTGGCCCAACCAGTAGATCGGGCACCGTTACACAAGAAAATCTATATACTAATTTGGGATATCGCTACAAAGTGACCAATTATCCGCTTTATGCCGCAGTGCAATCAACTTTTAAGACCCGTTCATCCAAATATGATATGACAATGAATGCCGGCATAGGTCCCAATTTTATGACTACCAGCAAGTTCTCAGAGCAATCTCTTGGTGCCAACACCATTCCTGATCAAATTTTTTCAGGCACAACTACCACTGTATTTAGTGCAACAGCAGGCATTGGTATAAAAATAAATCAAGTCTTTGGTGCATCCCCACTCGAATGTGGTTACCGCTTTTTCTATCTAGGCCAGGGTAAATTTAAGGCATTAAATGATCAAATAAACACTATTTTGAATACAGGCGAAGGCTATGCCAACGCAGTGATGTGTTCTTTTACGGTATAAGAAAAACGCAGCGACAAGCCACGTTATCCAGAGTGCGTTTTTTGCGCAAAGCATCTCCTAACAGAGGCACTGTGCTCAATCATAGAGACCCTTCACGCAAAAAAACACGCCATTCATAGAACCTAGTTTGCAGAGCGCTCAGACTAAGAGTAGAATATTGCAATAAGATATATAGGCTTACAATTTTTAGTTAACTGGGTAATAAAAGAAGTAGGTTGGGCCTTGGCCCAACAACAATGCTTCATTGGGCTAAGGCCCAATCTACATTTATCAGTCAATTAAAAATCAATTCTATATATCCCCCCCCATTAAGTTCAACAACAAAGTGAAAGAAACATAATTAAGTTGTATCTCCCCAGCACGTCATCCTGAAAGCGGGGTAGCCGCTTGAAGGATCTCCTGAATGTGGCACAATCTTTTTATTACTCAGCATAAGGATTGATACAGATCATTCCATTGAGGATTTAAAG
>CAIRCS010000100.1 GCA_903877115.1 uncultured Legionella sp. | reverse complement strand
TCCACGAAATACAGGCATTCTAACTATTAGATTTAAGCAAACAGACTCCTTAATCAGGAATCGACATTAAACTCGCGTTACCGCCAGCCGCAGTCGTATCCACCGTCACAGTTCGCTCTACACACATGCGTTGCAAATAGTATGGGCCCCCTGCTTTCGGACCAGTCCCTGATAAGCCTTCGCCTCCAAACGGCTGTAGACCTACCACAGCACCAATCATATTGCGATTAACATAACAATTGCCTACGTGCACTCGTTCACGAATATAATCAACAGTTGAATTTAAACGACTATGAATTCCTAAGGTTAAGCCATATCCAGTTTGATTGATTTGCGTGATCACGTCATCTAATTGATCCCGCTTATAACGAATCACATGTAACACTGGACCAAAGACTTCTTTCTCTAAAACACTAATATGTTCAATCGCAATCGCAGTAGGTGGCATATAATAACCAGCGCTGCAAGCTTGAGGTAATGTACATTGATAAATGATCTCATGCGTCTGTGACAAAGTTGCGACATGCGCTTGCAACCCAGCCAAAGCATCTTCATCAATCACCGGCCCAACATCAGTGGTCGACCAGCGTGGATCACCAATACACAATTCACTCATGGCCCCTTGTAACAATTCTTTCATCCGCGGATACACATCTTCCTGCACAAACAAAACGCGCATCGCAGAACAACGCTGACCTGCCGACCCAAATGCCGAATTCATCACATCAATCGTCACTTGCTCTAATAGGGCTGACGAATCAACAATCATGGCATTTTGACCACCTGTCTCAGCAATCAAAGGAATAATTTCTTCTCTTGCAGCCAAAGTTTGATGAATGCGATTTGCTGTTTGCGTCGATCCCGTAAAAATAACGCCTTTGATGCGTTTATCCGCCACCAAAGCCGCACCTACTTTTGAACCGGATCCGGTTACTAACTGGATAACACCAGCAGGAAATCCTGCTTCTCGCATCCACTGTATCGCATGAAACGCTATCAATGGGGTTTGCTCAGCGGGCTTGGCAATCACGCAATTTCCCGTTATCAGGGCTGCCACAATCTGTCCCGTGAAGATAGCCAAAGGAAAATTCCAAGGACTGATACACAATATCGTACCGCGGGGATGCAGGGTCAACGTATTCGTTTCGCCGGTATAACCCCGTAAATGCGTGGGTTCGCTCAAAAGTTTGGTCGCCTGTGATGCATAATAACGGCAAAAATCAACAGCTTCGCGGACTTCCCCTATCGCATCCGACCAAGTTTTACCGGCTTCCATACAAAGTATGGCCAAACACTGAGTCATATTTTCTTCTAACAAATCAGCAAATTTCAACAAGCAAATGCTGCGCTCTGCAACCGAAGTCTTGCTCCAGATTGCAAAAGCTCGTTCGGCTTCAATCAAAGAATGTTCAAGATCTTCCGTGGTAGCAGCCAAATACTGCCCAATCGCTTGTTTGATCTGGGGGGATTCAACAGGTGAAAACGTACCTGTTTGTAAGGTTTGCGTACCAATTACAGGAGATGCTTGCCAATTCCAGGGCTCTAAAGCAGCCAAATCAGCTTGCAAGCTAGCGCGCACACTTCGGCTAGATAAATCAATGCCTATAGAATTCGAGCGGTCAGGTAAGAATATATTAGCCGGCAAAGGAATATTTTGATTAATCTTGCTCAGCAAATCTGCTGATTTTTGGACGGGATCCTGAACCAACTCTGCAATGGGCGCTGATTCATCGACAATTCGATTCACAAAAGAAGAGTTGGCCCCGTTTTCTAATAAGCGACGCACCAAATAAGGTAGTAAATCTTCATGACTGCCAACCGGCGCATAAATCCGACACGGAATATTGTAGCAATTTGCAGGCACGATTTGCTCATATAATTCAGTTCCCATACCGTGCAAACATTGAAACTCAAAATCACGATAATCACCCACCAAACTCATAATCAACGCAACAGAATAAGCGTTATGCGTAGCAAATTGCGGGTAAATCACATCAGTCATCGTCAATATTTTTTTTGCGCAAGCCTGAAAAGACAAATCAGTAAACACTTTACGCGTAAAAACCGGATAATCACTCAAACCCTGCATTTGGGCTTTTTTGATTTCACTATCCCAATAAGCACCTTTGATCAAACGCACCATGATGCGGCGATGATTACGCCGAGCCAAATCTGCCAACCAATCCAATAAATAAAACGCCCGTTTTTGGTAAGATTGCACAGCAAGACCAAACCCATTCCACCCTGCCAAACTCGGATCTTCAAACACGCGCTCAATCACGTCCATAGACAAATCAAGACGCTCTGACTCTTCAGCGTCGATAGTCAAAGTAATAGCGTGTTTTTTGGCCATTTGAGACAACGCCAACAATTTAGGTCCCAACTCTTCCAACACCCTCTCACGATGCGCTTCCTGATAACGCGGGTGCAACGCAGATAATTTAATAGAAATACCAGGCTTAGCCACCATATTGCCAATGTCTGTGGCTTCGATACCAATCGCTTCAATAGCCGCTGCATAGGCGTTAAAATAATGTTCTGCGTCATGATGAGTCAACGCAGCTTCACCCAGCATATCGTAGGAATACCGGTAGCCTTGCTCTTCCTTTTTCTTAGCTCGTTTGAGGGCTTCTTTAATGGTACGCCCCATAACGAATTGCTTACTCATGATACGCATGCCTTTTTCAACCGCAACACGAACCACGCCTTCTCCAGAACGGTTCAAGACGGTCATAACCGCTTGATTCAAACGTGTACTGGCTTTTTCTGGGGCTAATACCGAGCCGGTCAACATAAGCGCCCAAGTCGTCGCATTGATAAAAAATGAATCACTCTGGCCTTGATGGGATTTCCAATCTACCGAACTAATTTTATCTTTGATCAAACCATTAATCGTAGGATCATCCGGCACACGCAATAAAGCTTCGGCTAGACACATCAAAGCAATCCCCTCTTCGCTTGACAAAGAGTATTCCGTTAAAAACGAATCTATCCCCACATTCTTTTTACGTCCAGCTCGTACCGCTTCTACCAAACTGATTGCTGCATTCCGAATAGCACCATTCAGTTTAGGGTCTAATTGCGCAGCTTTCAGCAAATCTTGCACCATTTGGTGCTCCGGAGCCCGGTACGCATGGTCTATTTGAGCACGTAATCCTTGAGGAGCGATAAGTTGACGATTTTCCAGCATAATATATAGTCTCAGCAGTGGTAAAAATAATGGCCGAAGTATAGCCTAAAATCTCTTGAAATCACACTGTGCAAGTCAAGATCGACTCGCTTTGAAAGCGCCTAGATTTTACATTGCACTCATTTTTTGCTACAATTGCTTGTTATTTAAAAGAAAAATGGAGCATTATGCGAACTTATATCACGTTATTTGTACTCGTTTTCCTTATAGGAAATTTCATAACGAACTCTACTAGTTTTGCGACTTCGTTCAATCTTAATACCAAAACCAATTCTTTGAGCCGTGCAGCACCCAAATTGAATCGTTCTGTGTT
>CAIRCS010000099.1 GCA_903877115.1 uncultured Legionella sp. | reverse complement strand
ATCAAATAGTAGGGCATCATTCCTTTCAGACGGTATTTCTGGAGCAGAAAACGCTGAATTACTCTCCCGTTTCAAAAAAGTTGCTCCTCAGGCTCGCAATACAGAAGCCTTTGCAGAGAAAATCAATCAATTTTATCGAAATATTCATTACACTATGCTGATTACTAAATTAATGCATACCATTCATGACTGCGAATCCAAACTGGTGCGGGATAATGCAAAATCAGAATTACAGTGGATACGCAGTCTGAGCGATAATTTTTTAAATCTAAAACCTTCCAAACAAAAAACAGCAATTGCATTTGTGACCCAATTGATAAGTTTTACCCAGACTCCCAACGATGAAGGATATCTCAAATTAAAAAAACTCTATCCCAAAGTTCGTTCAGATCTCGCAAAACTTGAAAATGTAAAATCAAATTTAGAAATTATACGTTTTAATCAACAAATTGCTGCACTAAAACAAAATCTTAAAACGTGCCCTCATCCTTACATACGAAGAGAACTCGCAAAAAACGTAAATTTCGTGAAGAGAATCCTGCCATCTTTCCAGGATAGCTCAATTGATCAGCAAATATCTATCAATCTGTTTCTTGAAAAGCTCAATGCACTAACAACTGAGAACAGCGAATTCAATCTTCGCACATTAGAAGAGCATTACACACAGCTCTCATTACCAATGATCCCTCCTCAAGAGAGAGCCCAATTACTGCTCCCGGGGAATATTGCTTATATGCAACATGAAATTGAACAAAATAATTATCTCTTTGATACACAAGGTCGAATCCTCGTCTCAACCTTAGATTCTACTCAAAACAATCACCCCACGATGTGGAGTTTAGATGTTGCAACTCATGCCCCAGATTTAAGTGCACAATTTAATAAGTTGCTGTCTACCACACTTCAAAAACAAACCACAGCAATCATTACTGGCAATATTTTAGATTTATTCAATCAAAACAAAACCCATATTTTCCCTTTACAACAGTCACTCCAAATATTTCTCAATCAAATCGCACAAACATATCAAAGAAACATGTCCCCTGACATTATTATAAGTGATGAAACACGAGAAACGGCCTTGCTTGCAACAATGCGTTCACTCAATGTCGCTGTGATGGAATCTTTGGCGCAGAGTTTGGTCGCTGCAAGCATCCATTCTACAGGGCGTGTTCTACGCAAACTAAATACACAAACGGTGAATAACGCCTTGATATCCGCTCAGGAAACCCTGAGACAGGATGGCCAGAATCTACTAATCCAAAATTTGCATGCGCAATTGCAAACCCAGGCTGCTGAAACGCCTTCACTCGAGAATGCCCTGAATCCAATAGTATGTTTCGATATCACTCCATCCTTAGCAACTGAAATAACTTCGATGCAAATTGAACCAGAGTATAGTTGTCGCCAGATAAAAACCTTTCGTTGCGCCGCGTCCGATTTTGTACCCCGCCGTGAAACAAACCATGTGAGAATTCATAGTAACGCCCTAGGCGTGCCAGAAAACCTGTCTGCAATAGCCTATCAAAATCAATTTAGCCAACGGCTATCACAAATCGCTCGCACCTATACTTTCAGGGATGAAAAACCCGTCACCTATTATCTGTATGATGCATCAAGTGAGCAAATCCAGCAGAGTATCGCTGTGATCCATAATTTTAATCGCAGGATTAAAACCTCAGGCGGGATAGTACCGCTATGTTGGCTCCAAACCTATAATCTGTCTGAGCCCGGCATACCATTAGGTGCCCCCTTATTTACGAATACAACGTCCGAAATAACCTTGCTGTTTGAAATGACTTTGTGTTACCAAATATCCACCGTTGATGCGAGGACCCACCTAAATCTCGCCCCCTATCGTTCTTTTTTAAACCCAGCACCTTCCTTGTTTGGTGATTTTCTCAGATCCACACTTTTTGCTTCAAGCTCTGAAGGTAAACAAACTCGCAGGCAAATTACCGAATTGAAAAACACATGGCAACAAGCAGCAAACTCAGAGACAGACCTAAGTACGAAAGCATCCGTCGCCAAAGCGCTGCAAAAATTACTGGCCTTTGATCTCCATTATGCTCCCGAGCATGCACTTTTAATCCAAGCCCTATCCTTGACCATCCAAGAAACATCGATTTTAAATGATGAATCTGCTGCCCAACAAGCTACAACTTTGGCCCTTGGGCACGCACAGATTTTTGATCTCGCAACCTTACCAACAGCGATCCAAGTACCATTAAATACGTTATTACACGCCACTGAAAAACGCACCGCCATTCAAGCTGCGAATTTATTAAGCACAGCGATGGAAGATTATTGCGCTCAGCATCAAAACACAGCAGGCATGCTCCCCATTTACCAAAAGGCAACCGAGGCCGCGCACGAAGCCACATCGCCTGAAGATATTGCACGCACTAAAGCCCATCTCCTTACACCGCCAGAACCATCCAAACCTGCAGTAAAGATATCCACTCGTCAACCGAATAGTCCACCATCATCCGCAGATCGCAAAAAAACAGTGCATCGTTCGCACCATCCGGAGCAATCGGCTACTTCATTAGGACAGGGTCGTCATGGATTATTTGGAGCAAGAAAAGAACAATTTAAGCAAACAGAGTCTATTTTGAAAAAGGCTGCAAAATAAAGCAGCTGCATTTAACAAACAAAGGACGCTGGGATCTGGATCTGACTCGGACACATAAGCCTGGCCCTAATCAGAGCAGTGACCATCAGGGAGCGAAACTCTACTGCCTAATCACAGGCGAAGCTCCGCTTGCCTTACGCGCGAGCCTCAGAGTGCCTAACTACCCTTTATTTTTGACATGGAAACACTGCGAATCATATTGTCCCCAATTTTGAGAATTTCAATGCGATAATTAGCGATTTTCAAACAACACTCAGCGGGAGGAATATACCCTAAATATTCAATAATCAACCCACTTAACGTTCTGGGTCCCAAAGCAGGTAATTGCCAATTCAGCATACGCGATAAATTCCACAAGGTGATGCTCCCATCCACAATAAAGGAACCATCTCCTTGTGGCACAATATCCTTGCTCATGTCCGCAATATCTGTTGTAAATTCGCCGACCACTTCCTCCAAAATATCTTCCATCGTAACCAATCCTTGTAAATCGCCATATTCATTCACGACAAAACAAGAACGACGTTTCATTTTCTGGAAATTTAAAATCTGGACATTTAGCGTCGTTGCTTCGGGAATATAATAGGGCGTCTCGGCAATCCGGAGCAAACCATCCCGATCCAAGCGGTTGTCCAGTAGCAAATTCAATACGGAGCGCAAATGAATCACGCCTTCCAGCTGGTCGACTGAGCCACGATACAAAGGCAAACGTGTATGTTGAGAGGTTTCCAATTGTTCCGCTATTTTGTGCCAAGATTGATCCAAATCAATGCCCACAATTTCAGCTTTCGGGATCATAATATCCTCGACCCGCGCTTGTTCTAAATCCAGCAAACTAAGCAACATACCCTTATGTTCAGTGGGTAATAGACTGCCTGCTTCATGCACGACGGACCGCAACTCTTCACCCGATAAAGCATCTTTATGCAAATCGGCATGACTACCTCCGCCTAACAAAAAATTCGCAACCCAAGAAATGACTGTGACCAAAGGTGCAAAGACCCATTGTAATATCGCCAACGGCAAAGAACATTTAAAGGCCACGCGCTGCGGATGCAAAGCTGCATACGTTTTAGGTGTCATCTCTGAAAAAATTAAAATCACGAGCGTCAAGATGCACGACGCAATAATAGCGCCCGTTTCGCCATACCAAGCTTGACCAACCAAAGTCACTGCCATAGAAGCCACAATATTACATATGGTATTCCCAATCAAAATGATACTCAGTAAACGATCAGGATGAGCAAGCATTTGATTCACTCGAATCGCTGCTTTGTTTTTTTGCTTAACCAAATGCCGTAACCGATAACGATTCAAAGACATCACCCCAATCTCAGCAGCGGCAAAAAACGCCGAAACCAATACTAGGACAACCACTAGAGAGAGAAGAAAACTAACCGAAATGTGCACTACTTGATCCTTCAGGACTTACGGGGAATTATAGATACCTTCGATTGTACCACTCCTACTCCAAAAATAAAGAGGCTATGCTTGCGCAGACAGGATATCTTGACTTATGGTAAGATAAGCGCAATTTCGTTAAGTTGAGATTAAAAAATGTTTGATGAATTAACAGAAAAACTAACCAAAGCATTTAAGAACATTACTGGACAGGGCCGATTTACTGAGGAAAACATGCAAGGCGCTTTGCATGAGGTTCGTCTCTCGCTACTAGAAGCGGATGTTGCGCTGCCTGTAGTAAAATTGTTTATCGAAAAAATCAAAGAAAAAGCGCTCGGTCAGGACATTGACAATACTCTTAAATCCAATCAAGCCCTCATTAAGATTATCAAAGAAGAATTAATCCATATCATGGGGGATAAACGGGTAGAATTTAATTACAGTACCCAGCCCCCAGCAGTTTGTATGATGGCAGGCCTACAAGGTTCAGGAAAAACCACCAATTGTGCCAAACTAGCTCTCTATTTGAAAGAAACTGAAAAAAAGAAAGTCATGCTTGTCAGCGTTGACGTATACCGTCCTGCAGCCATTACCCAATTGCAAATTTTAGCGGAATCCATTGGTGTCGATTGTTTCCCAACTGATGCTAAAGAAAAACCAGTCAAAACCATAGCTCAAGCGCTGGATCAAGCTAAAAAGCAATTTATGGACGTCGTGATCATTGATACCGCCGGTCGTTTGCATATTGATGATGTGATGATGGATGAATTGAAAGACATTCATCACGTTGCAAAACCCATCGAAACATTTTTTGTCGTGGATGCCATGACAGGTCAAGATGCTGCGAATACTGCCAAAGCATTCCATGAGGCCCTACCCTTAACTGGCGTTATCCTCACCAAAATGGATGGAGATGCGCGCGGCGGTGCTGCATTATCCGTAAAACACATTACGGGTCAACCAATCAAATTCATGAGTTTTGGGGAAAAAGTTGATTCTTTCGAGCCATTTCACCCAGAGCGAGTTGCTTCCCGCATTTTAGGGATGGGCGATATTCTATCTTTGATTGAAGAGGTAGAACGGAAAACGGACAAAAAAACCAGTGAAAAACTAGCCAAAAAGATAAAAAAAGGCAATGGTTTTGATTTGGATGATTTCAAGCAGCAATTACTCCAAATGAATAGCATGGGCGGCATCACAGGCATGCTGACTAAACTGCCTGGCATGGCGAACGTGCCCCAACATGCCAAAAACGAAGTGAGTGATAAATCATTAGCGCAGACAGTAGCAATCATCAATTCTATGACTCCGAAAGAACGACGATTGCCTAAAATCATCATCGGTTCGCGTAAACGCCGAATTGCCATGGGTTCCGGGACACAAATCCAAGATGTGAACCGTCTGTTAAAACGCTTTGAACAAATGCAGAAAATGATGCAAAAAATATCCAAACCGGGTGGCTTAAAGAACATGATGCGCGGTGTACAGGGGCTACCTGGCATGAGCCAGTTTTTGCCAGACAAGGATTAGTGCACACACAGCTTGCGTTTAGATTCTATCTTGAATATAATGCATCTCATTTTTATTATATTTTAAGCTTGTCGAGGTAATAATGGTTGTGATTCGTTTGGCCAGATCTGGCGCCAAAAAGCGTCCTTTTTATCATATCGTTGTGACAGATCATCGCCAACGTCGTGATAGTAATTATATTGCCAGCATTGGCTATTTTAATCCTATTGCACGTGGCCAAGAGGTTCGGTTGCATTTAGAACTTGATCAATTAGAACATTGGCAAAATAAAGGCGCTCAATTGTCTGATCGCGTCGCTTCATTAGCTAAAGAACATAAAAAAGCAGCTGCCGTAGCG
Organism: uncultured Legionella sp.; assembly: GCA_903877115.1. Lineage (GTDB taxonomy): Bacteria > Pseudomonadota > Gammaproteobacteria > Legionellales > Legionellaceae. Next base: position 10,326 of record CAIRCS010000099.1, on the reverse strand, counting down.
AGTGAATAAAGAGTCTAGTTGGGTAATACTGGGGAAGCTAGGTCGACCTCAAGGCTTAAAAGGGCTGATACGCGTCATATCGTTCACCCAGCCAGAGCCTTCGATCCTAGAGTATTTGCCATTGTTTATCCAACAAAAAGAGTCGTGGACCCCGCTAAACATTGAAACCTTTCAGGTTCAGAATCAAATGATTCTAGTTAAAATAGCTGGGTACACAGAACGAGAAGAAGTTGCCAAGTTGACGAACTGTCATGTTGGGGTATTGTCAGCAGAATTACCTGCATTAACCGATGGCGACTATTATTGGCACGAGCTCATGCAAATGACCGTGTACAATAAAGACGGTAGTCTTCTGGGAAATGTTATCGACATACTGCCCACAGGCGCCAATGATGTTTTAGTGGTAAGTGGTGAAAAGCGCCATTTGATTCCATATGTTCCAAAGGTACACATTGTATCGGTGGACCCAGTACAGCGGCAAATTGTGGTTGATTGGGATGAGAATTTTTAAATGCTGCGTATCGGTGTCATCACCATTCTGCCTGAAATGTTTGACGCACTACAGTATGGCGTCGTAGGCAGAGCAATTGGTCAAGATGTTGCGCAGATAACGTGCTGGAATCCTCGTGATTGGGCCGTAAACGAGCACAGGCAAATTGATGATAGACCTTACGGCGGCGGGCCAGGAATGGTCATGATGTATGCGCCGTTACATGCGGCAATCATGCAAGCCAAACAGCAGTTACCAGGCTGTAAAACAGTTTATTTGAGTCCTCAAGGACAAAAGGTTGAGCAAGAAAAACTCAACAAAATAGTAGAAACACGTTGCCCAATATTGTTTATAGCGGGACGATACGAAGGAATTGATGAACGTGTCATCTTGCACGACGTTGATGAAGAGTGGTCAATAGGAGATTTTGTATTAAGTGGTGGAGAATTCGCGGCGATGATTTTTATTGATGCCATCGTGCGTTTACTTCCGGGAAGTTTAGGGCATCCAGGTTCAGCAACTGCTGATTCATTTATGCACGGCTTACTCGATCACCCCCAATACACTCGTCCAGCAGAGGTTAACGGTGCTGCTGTGCCAAGCGTATTATTGAGCGGGAGTCACCAATTGATAGCTCGTTGGCAAAGAAAACAGGCATTAGGACAAACTTGGTTAAAGCGACCAGATTTGCTGAAAAGTGCGGACCTAAATGAAACAGATAAACGATTGCTGGCTGAGTTTCAGTTAGAGCAGAATAATGAGGAGTAATGATGACTAACATTATAGATATAATTAATGATGAGCAAATGCAAGGCAAACTTATCCCCGATTTTAAACCGGGCGATACCGTTTTGGTACAAGTAAAAGTCAAAGAAGGCGCCCGTGAACGGTTGCAGGCTTTTGAAGGCGTTGTCATTGCAAAGCGTAACCGCGGTTTGAATTCAGCATTTACAGTGCGTAAGATTTCGCATAATGTGGGTGTAGAGCGTGTATTTCAAACTTACAGTCCAGTTGTAGACAGCATCACTGTAAAACGTCGTGGCGATGTTCGCAGAGCTAAATTATATTATCTGCGTAATTTGACCGGCCGTGCAGCAAGAATCAAAGAAAAATTAGCCACTAAAAAAGCAGATTAGTAGTCAATCTGTTTGCAAAGCAGCACATAATGTCAGAGTAGGGTCGGTTGAAAGTTGTTCACAGCTGTCAACCGACCTTAGAAAATGCTATCTAGACAAAGGATATAGTCCATTATGGCAAAACAGCAATTTCGGTCCTTTCTGCATGATCCAACATTAAAAACAGAAGTCTTGGCCGGAATTACCACGTTTTCAACCATGGTTTACATCATCTTTATCAACCCCGCTATTTTACACAAAGCGGGTATGGATGCGGGCGCAGTCTTCACCGCAACCTGTCTGATAACAGCCTTTGCATGCGCTTTTACCGGGTGGTATGCCAAAACGCCTTTCGGTGTAGCGCCAGGTATGGCACTCAATATTTACTTTACCTATAGCGTCGTGCAAGGTCTTAAAATTGATTGGCAACACGCTTTGGGGATGGTGTTCATTTCGGGCGCTATGTTCATTGCGGTCACGCTCACTCCCTTGCGGCGATTGCTCACTGAATCTATTCCTTACAATTTACAAATCGCCATTTTGATTGGTATTAGTCTGCTCATCGCCTTGATTTCGTTACAAACGAACGGACTCATTGTGATCGAAGAGCATACCCTTCACTTAGGTAAACTCAACGACCCACAACATTTACTGTTTTTGCTAGGGTTTGTCATCATTTTGATATTAGATTCCTATCAGGTCAAAGGTGCCATTTTATATGGCATTCTAAGCATTACAGTATTCAGCCTACTCCTTGGTCACACACAGTGGCATGGTATTGTGAGCAGACCGCCTAGCATGAGCGCCACTTTTCTACAATTGCAATTTTCTGGATTATGGTCAGTCCTCGGGTTAAAAACCATCTTCACCTTTTTCTTAATCACCGTTTTTGATGCTACTGGCACAATTATTGGCTTATTAAACGAACCCCTTCTAAAAAAAGAGCCCCATTACGGACTTCGATTCAACCGTAGTCTGATTACAGATGCAACTGCCTCTGCTTTGGCTGGATTGCTAGGGACAGCAAGCACATCGCCGTACATTGAATCCGCAACAGGTATTGCAGTGGGTGGGAAGACAGGCGTCACAGCAATAGTAGTCGCCGTGGGTTTTCTTCTGATGCTATTTTTCTTTCCCCTTGCTGAAGCCATCCCCAATTTTGCCATCGGTCCGGCATTACTATATGTCGCCTGCTCTATGATGAAGCAAGTAAAAGACTTACAATTAGATACGATGACAGAAGCTGCACCCAGTATGTTAACAATTATGTTAATTCCGTTTACTGAATCCATCGCTGATGGAATCGGAGCAGGAATTATATTGTGTACTCTTTTAAAAATATTGGTGCATAAAAAAATAGAACCCTTATTGCTCATGCTAGCAGGAGTATTTGTGGTATTTTTCTTGATTTCTTGATATGACAATTGACTTATGATGATAACGCGCGCGCACCAAATGAGTTTGAAACAACTTGAAGATCTCGAAGCACTGATGGCTAGATGCCAAAAAGCTGATCTCAACACTATCCCTATATACAAACATTTGATTGATAAACTGCATACCTTACCGTGCAACATTCTCTATTATGACAATGAAAAATTAATTGGCTATTTACGTAGCTTCTTTTTTTATACGAATGCATGTGAAATTGCTTTGATGGTAGACCCCTCCTCACGAAGACGCGGTATTGCACGCGCTATGCTGAAAGAAATCATTCCCATGCTGCAAATAGAACAAATACAAACACTGTATTTCTCAGCGCCTAAAGACCTCAATCAAGCTTGGCTCACTCAATTAGGGCTCAGTTTTCATGGATCAGAACGGCAAATGCAATATGACCCACAAAAACCGGTTTCTGTGTCTTTTAAACCAGCAGCTATTCGTGTAGCGGTTTTAAAAGACGTCCTGGCATTGGTAGAATTAGATAACATTTGTTTCCCAAATAAAAAACCAGATGCTGAAGAAGTATTTCGCAACCTTCTGAATACTGCAAATTGCACCATATTCGTGTTAACACAAGACCAGCGTATTGTAGGCAAGGCTCACGTGTTTAAAGAAAGCGATCGAGCACGGATCACGGATATCGGAGTATTTCCAGAATACCGTGGCCGCGGATTCGCCAGCACTCTCATCAAATACTGTATTAATCACGCACTCATTAATAATAAACCTAAAATTGTTTTGGATGTTGAGGTTGCCAACGAATCCGCATTAAAATTATACGATGGATTGGGATTTCAAATAACAAACACTCATGACTATTGGAGTACTCCTAAAGATGCGCTAGAGTTTGGTTTGTCTGCGCTTTTATGCCATAGTGATACCACGCCCGATCAAGCCAAAACAGAAAAGCATAACAAGGACACTCCATGAAAAAACGTGTTGTCATTACTGGGATGGATATTACTTCATCGATTGGCTGTGGTTTGGATAAATTTTGGCAAGCTGCAGTCAATGGTACCTGTGGCATTCAACGCATTCAGTCCTACGATCCTTCTCCCTACCCAACTCAAATTGCGGGAGAAATCAAGGATTTGTTTTTAGACGATTTACCTGAATTTAATCGCTCCAGACGCTATCCTAGAGTGGCACAATACGCTTTATTTTGCGCACACCATGCGCTTATGCAAGCACAATTACCGTCTCAAGACCTTGGGGAAACCGGTACATTTATCGGAACTAGTTTAGGCGGCACCCCAGAATTAGAAACTGCATATGAATCTTTTTATAATAACCAATGGAAAAAAATACCTGCGCTTAGCGTCATCCGTGGAATGCCGAATTCTGTCGCAAATCATATCGCGATTGCATTTGGGCTAGGCGGTCCTAATTCTACAGTCTCCAATGCCTGCGTTTCTTCTGCGGAAGCAATTGGCAATGCTTATCAACAAATCAGACAAGGATACCTGACCACCGCGTTATGCGGAGGCACGGAATCCTTGATTTGGGAAACCTTGATGACCGCTTGGTGTAAACTACGTGTCATGTCTACTCAAAATGAGCAACCACAGTTTGCCAGTCGACCATTCGATATCAATCGCGATGGCATGGTCATGGCAGATGGTGCCGGAATCATAATCTTAGAAGAATATGAAAAAGCACGTGCACGCGGAGCGACCATTTTGGCTGAAATTATTGGCTATGGAGCCAGTTGTGACGCATATCATGTCACAGCACCTAATTCGCAAGGTCAAATCCGGTCGATTAAAACAGCGTTACAGGATGCTCGCTTATCACCGAATGATATTCAATATATCCATGCACATGGCACAGGCACTCAATTGAATGATGTGACCGAAACCCAAACCATCAAAGCGGTTTTTGAGTCACATGCGTATAATATTCCCATTACAGCTCAAAAAGCGATGACTGGCCATGCTATTGGGGCCGCTGGCGTGATGCAAATCATTTCTACAGTATTAAGTTTACAGCAAGGCATTTTGTTACCTACCATCAATTTGGCTGAACCCGACCCAGAATGCGATCTCGATTACATTCCTAACCAAGCCAGACGTAAACCCATTGACATAGCGCTCTCCAATCATTTCGCTTTTGGAGGCGCCAATGCAGCGCTGATTTTGAAGCGGGCTCCGTAGACTTAGAAAAGTAGGGTATAACTCTGATATTTGCAAATACGTGTGTTGCACCTTAAAAAATAATATCATTTCTCAATCACGCATCAAACCGGTATAATTATGGTTTTTATGGTCTTGACATGCATCACCGGTCAAAGACGCTTTTATTTTAAGGAATTTCATGAACGCTAGTTTAAGCGACATTGCTAAAATTGTGAACGGTGTCGTGAAGGGTGATTCATCCATTTTGATTCATAGCTTGGCACCCATTGATAATGTTACACCTCAATCTTTAATCTTTGCCGAAGGCGCAGATAACATCAAACTAGCAGAAACTTCAGAAGCGGCGGCTGTTTTAGTGGGTACTCAGATTGAAAACATGCAAAAGCCCATCATCCAAGTAGCCAATCCGTTTAAAGCATTCATGCAATTATTAGAACATTTCTATCCCCCGCATCCCGTTATCCTGGGGATACATCCTAGTGCATTCATTGCAGAAGATGTCCTCATCGGGGCGCAAGTATCCATCGGACCGTTTGTTGTCATTCACTCTGGTTCTAAAATTGGGGATCATTGTGTCATCAAAAGCCATGTTGCCATTGGTCACCATGTCTGTATTGGCGCACACACGACCCTTCATCCGCATGTTGCCATTTATGATAATACTAAAATTGGCGACAGAGTGACTATTCATGCCCATGCGGTCATTGGATCAGACGGATTTGGATACCTATATGAACAAGGAAAACACCAAAAGATTCCACATGTGGGATCGGTTGTCATTGAAAATGATGTCGAAATAGGGGCTTCGACCATGATAGATCGGGCAACTTTGGGGCATACTTCAATTGGAGAAGGTACAAAAATAGATAATTTGGTACAGATTGCCCACTCAGTCAAATTAGGCAAGCATAATATTTTATGCGCATTCACTGGCATTGCTGGAAGCACGAGAAGTGGCAATCACGTTACTTTCGCAGCAAATGTTGGTGTCAGCGATCATGTGAAAATTGATGATGGGGTCATTCTTGGAGCCAGGACCGGCGTTCCCCCTAAAAAACATCTCAGGCAAGGAAACATCTATTTAGGCAATCCTGCACGACCCAAAGACAAAGCACTAGAACAAGAGTTGGCTGTCACACGAATTCCATTCATGCGCAAAAATCTGCAAGCATTAAGTGAAAGGGTCGCACAATTAAGTGAAAAAATAGCTCACATTGTTATAAAGGATTCGAAAGAATGAAGAAACCATTGATCTTAATCGATGGCTCATCTTATTTTTATCGCGCCTTTCATGCATTGCCCCCCTTAAAAAATAGCAAGGGCTTACCCACTGGCGCGATCTACGGCGTCGTATCCATGATAAAACGGTTGATAAAAACCTATCAACCTACCCATATTGCAGTCATTTTCGATGCGAAAGGCAAAACTTTTCGTGATGAATGGTATCCGGAATACAAAGCACATCGTGCCCCAACGCCGGAAGAACTCAGTGTACAATTTGAACCATTACAAAAGTTTCTTGCCGCGATGGGGTTACCCCTTCTGATCATTCCAGGCGTTGAAGCAGATGACGTAATTGGGACGTTGGCTCTCCAAGCCAGTCAATCTGGTATGTCAGTATTGATTTCAACCGGCGATAAAGACATGGCTCAACTAGTAAACGAGCATATTACGCTGGTCAACACCATGAGCGATCAAACTCTTGACGTTGCAGGTGTCAAAGCCAAATTTGGCGTATTGCCAAACCAAATCATCGATTATCTCACATTGACCGGAGACACCTCTGATAATGTTCCAGGTGTCACCAAATGTGGACCTAAAACGGCGGCGTCTTGGCTTGAAACTTATGGGTGCTTAGATGCTATCATCGAGCAAGCCGCAGAATTCAAAGGAAAAATTGGCGACTATTTGCGCGCAAGCTTGGCGCATTTACCCTTATCAAAACGTCTGGTGACGATAAAAACGGATGTTCCCTTAGAGGTACTACCCGGTGACCTCAAACCACAGCCTCCGAATAATGTCCAATTATTGGCTTTGGCGCAAGAATTAGAATTTAAAAATTGGCAGCGGGATAATCCGACTGAAACCAACTCATCGCCACCCCCACCATCACAACCTAGCGCCTTTCCATTCTTAACCATTACCACTCAAACAGACTGGCAGTGCTATCTGCAAGCGCTTGAACAAGCAACATTGATTTGCATCGATACCGAAACTACCCATCTGGAACCGATGTTAGCAGAATTGGTCGGCATCGCCATTCAAGTCGAAGGGCAAAAACCAGCTTATATTCCTTTGCGCCATACTGATGGCAGCCAGCAACTATCACTTACAGAAGTTATCAACGACCTCAAACCCTATTTAGAAAATCCTGATATCGCTAAATTAGGCCAAAATTTAAAATACGACAGTATCATTTTCAGTCATTACGGTATCCATCTCCAAGGCACCTTGTACGACACTATGCTAGAAGCTTACCTCTTAGCCAGTGCAGATCGCCGCCATGATTTAGATACGTTGGCCGAAAAATATTTAAACCATACAACTATCCGCTTTAAGGATATTGCAGGCACCGGTGCCAAGCAATTACGCTTTGACCAAATTCCAGTAACAGAAGCGGCACCCTACGCAGCAGAAGATGCGATGGTTACGCTCCAACTTCACCACATTTTATATCCAAAGCTGTCGCCGCAATTACAGAATCTATTGCTTACACTCGAAACACCATTAATCCCAGTATTGGTTGCTATGGAACGACATGGTGTCCGCATTGACCAAGATCGTTTGAGTCAGCATGGTGTGCGCTTAAAGGCACGTTTATTGGAATTAGAGCAGCAAGCCATTCTCCTAGCCGGCAAACCATTTAACCTCAATTCTCCAAAACAGCTACAAACGATTTTATACGAAGACTTACAGATCCCAGTGCATAGCAAAACACCCACTGGCCAACCATCCACTGCGGAACCCGTTCTGCAAGAATTGGCGCTCAACTACGAACTACCTAAAATCATTTTGGATTATCGAAGCTTGAGTAAATTGGTATCAACCTATATTGACGCGCTACCCAAAAAGATCAATCCGAAAACCGGCAGAGTCCACACTTCGTATAATCAGGCTGTGGCCGCCACCGGACGCCTATCTTCTTCTGATCCGAATCTGCAAAACATCCCCATCCGAACCGAAGAAGGGCGTCTGATTCGTCGCGCATTCATCGCAGCACCCGGGAAAACCCTGATCAAAGCAGATTACTCACAAATTGAATTACGGATTATGGCGCATCTTTCACAAGATCCCCAACTGATTACAGCCTTTAACGCAGGATTAGATATTCACACAGCAACCGCCAGCGAAGTCGCAGGCGTACCACTTTCTGCGGTAACATCTGAGATGCGGCGCCAAGCAAAAGCCATCAATTTTGGACTGATCTATGGTATGTCAGCATTTGGCCTAGCCAAGCAATTGGGCATTGAACGGCAAAAAGCCCAAGCGTATATTGACCATTATTTTGCGCGCTATCCGGGCGTCCTTGCCTATATGAATAAAACGCGCGCTTTAGCTCATCAACAAGGTTATGTAGAAACCATTTTTGGCCGACGCTTAGATCTTCCTGATATCCATGCCCGCTCAGCACTGCAACGCAAAGCTGCAGAACGTGCAGCAATTAATGCGCCTCTCCAAGGTACTGCGGCTGATTTAATTAAAAAGGCCATGCTCGTACTATATAAATGGCAAACCAAACTCCCGTCTCCCAGTCCTGTCTCCATGATCATGCAAGTCCATGATGAATTGGTTTTTGAAGTTGATAAAACTGCAGTGGCTAGCGTTCTCCAACCCATTCAAACAATGATGGAAACCGTCGTCACATTGGCAGTGCCACTGATTGTTTCTATGGGAGTTGGCGACTCATGGGATGAGGCCAATTCTAATTAATGCAGGCTAGAATACCTGCAGCGGCAAGACCCTAATTATAATAGCCCATGACTTTGCATCCAGTCATCATTCACGAATTTAGTCAGATAATTGCGCGTAGAATCAGGTAAAATTACCAAACAGACTTGATCAGCTGTTAAAGACTGAGCAGCTTGTAAAGCCGCGCTCATCGCAGCACCGCTTGACCCCCCAACCAAGAGCCCTTCTTCACGCATCAAGCGTCTAGCCATCACAAAAGAATCTTTATCAACCGTCTTAATATAACGATCTACATACGAATTTTCCAATACGTTCGGGAAGAAATCATACCCGATGCCCTCTATCAAATAGGGTTTGACTTCATCTCCGCCACCCAATATAGAACCCACCGGATCCGCACCCACAATTTGGATGGCAGGATTATACTCTTTCAAACGCTTCCCAATTCCCGTAATCGTTCCCCCTGTGCCTACTCCCGCTACAACCATATGCAAATCTTTACCAAAATCCGCAATGATCTCTTCTGCCGTACCAAGATAATGTGCATTAGGATTATCGGGATTGTTGTATTGATCTAAAACGTGGGAATTAGGGATCTCTTGATGCAAACGCTTGGCCAAAGAAATATTGCTGCCCGGATCATCCGAGCTGAGCTCAGCAGGCGTACGATAGATTTTTGCACCGAGACGACTGAGGATAGTTTCCTTTTCTTGACTAATTTTATCGGTCATAGTGATGATCACCTGCAAGCCTAAAACGGCCCCTGCAAGGGCAATCCCAATCCCAGTATTACCTGAAGAAGGCTCGATAAGGACATCACCTGGTTTGATACGCCCATTTTTTAATGCAGTCTGCACCATCCGATATCCAATGCGATCTTTGATAGACCCACCCGGATTCATAAATTCACATTTCACATACAATTGGCACGCCAACTCCGATCCAATTCGATTAATTCTCACGGCAGGCGTATTCCCAATAGTATCCAAAATCGAATCGTATTTCATATGATCGCTCCATGTCGTGATAGGAGCTGTAAGATGTATCTCCCACTAAAAACAGTTTGTGGTAAATCAATATATTTTGCAATGTAGCAGGTAAATTTTTTAATCAATACAGATTAATTAGTAGCAAACACTGCTAGTTTTACCAATGCGTTATTGGCTGCTTTTGCTATATTATCCAATGCACCACCCGCACTGCTGTGGGCAGGTTCGATTACTATAGGCACGCT
>CAIRCS010000098.1 GCA_903877115.1 uncultured Legionella sp. | reverse complement strand
TAAAGCCATTACTCACAAAAAAGTCGCTAATCGACCAGGCCGAGAGGAGCCTCGATGTAGAAAACGCAGGCCAAAACCATTCCCATTATTGCAACAAGCAAGGAGATTATACAAAAATGCCGCTTAACTTAGTGCCATTGATGTTAATATCAATAACTTCTATTTAAAACGTAATCTTAATGCATTTAAAATGACCGAAACTGAGCTTAAAGACATTGCGGCCGCTGCAATCATCGGGCTCAATAACATGCCAGTAAGTGGATATAAAATACCCGCAGCGATAGGCACGCCCAATGCATTATAAATAAACGCAAAAAATAAATTTTGCCTAATATTTCGTAAAGTTGCCCTTGATAAGTCAAGCGCCACCAGAATACCGCTCAAGTCACCCTGCAATAGTGTTATGCCTGCACTTTCTATAGCTATATCACTTCCCGTCCCCATGGCAATACCAATATTCGCCTGAGTCAATGCCACGGCATCGTTCACGCCGTCCCCTACCATCGCAACCATTGAACCTTTAGATTGTAATTTTTTAATGACGTCACGTTTATCATGGGGTAATACATCTGATATAACGGTATCAATACCCAGTCGGGTTGCTATCACCTTTGCCGTTTTTTCATTATCTCCGGTAAGCATGGCCACTTTTATCCCTCGCTTTTTTAAAGCGTGAATGGTAACTTGACTCGATAATTTAATTGGATCTTCAATTACAAAAATAGCGGCCAAATGCTTGTCTATTGCCATATAAAGAACCGTTGCTCCCTCGCTTTGTCGAGCTTCTGCTTCAAAAGTAAGTGCCGAGTAATCAATTTTTAACTCCTCCATAAAGCGTGTATTACCTATAATAATTTGTTGTTTATCAATGAAGGCTTTAACACCTTGCCCTGCTATTGTCACAAAGTCTTCTGCCGTATTAATCGATACATTGTTATCCTTGGCTTTCATGATGATCGCTTTTGCAAGTGGGTGCTCACTGTGACGTTCAAGAGCTGCCGCTAAAGCTAAAACATTCTCTTCACTAAAATTGTCTACTGTAATGATTTTCGTCAAAACAGGACGTCCTTCCGTCAATGTTCCCGTTTTATCGATGACCAAAGTATCTATTTTTTCCATAAGCTCTAGTGCTTCTGCATTTTTAATCAGCACACCTTGGCGTGCTCCTCGACCAATACCGACAGTAATGGACATAGGGGTCGCTAAACCTAAGGCACAAGGGCACGCAATAATTAAAACAGACACCGCCGCAATAAAGGCGTAACTAAATTGAGGCGCAGGGCCAACCAATAGCCAAGCGCCGAAAGTGAGCATCGCAATTAAAATAACAAGTGGCACAAACCAAGCAGATACTGCATCCGAAAGACGTTGAATGGGTGCGCGACTGCGTTGTGCTTCGCCAACAGACTTCACAATACGTGCCAGCAGCGTATCTTTCCCTACTAGCGTCGCCCTCATTACAAAACTTCCTGCTTGATTAATCGTAGCGCCTATAATGTGACTATCTATTTGTTTATTAATCGGCATTGACTCTCCGGTGAGCATCGATTCATCAACATAACTTTGACCACTAACAATGTTGCCATCTACCGGTATTTTTTCACCAGGCTTAACACGCAATAAATCACCAACGAGAACCTGATCCAATAAAATATCCTCTTCACTATCATTTAACAGCCGATGAGCGATTACGGGACTTAGGCTCAAAAGAGCTCGTATAGCATCACCTGTTTTTTCACGCGCGGTTAGTTCTAATAGTTGACCCAATAATACAAGCGTTGTTATAACGGCTGCCGCTTCAAAATAGAGCCCTGGCAAACCATGCGCATCCAGCAATTTCTGAGGAAATAAGCTAGGAAAGATCAAAGCAAAAACACTATATCCCCATGCAATACCTGTGCTCATTGCAATCAAAGTGAACATATTTAAACGACCTGTTTTTATTGACTGCCACCCTCGTTTAAAAAAAGGCCACCCACATCCTAAAACCACGGGGGTCGTCAATAAAAACTGTATCCACGCAAAAAATGGGGATGAAAAAGTAGTGGCCAAAAAATGCTCGCTCATAGCTAAGAAAAACACCGGCAAAGTAGCTATCATGGCAATATAAAATCGTCGACGCATATCAAGATATTCAGGATTTTGTGGCTCCTCTAAAGACATTACTTCAGGCTCGAGCGCCATACCACAAATGGGACAACTCCCAGGTTTCAATTGGCGAATTTCAAGGTGCATGGGACACGTATAAACGCGTGATGACGTTACATTGATATCATCTGATCTTGTTTTAACAGTAGGGATGCTAGTGTGGCAGCAGCCATGGGGGGAATTTTTTGCTGATTTTTCATGCTCGTGGTTTTTGATAGGATGTTTCATAATTCATTTGCTCGCATTGTTCTACCTTTAAATAGAGATTGCCACAAGTAACATTCTTATGGGAGTACTTGAATTTTTTCAAGGCAACCTGCGCAATAAACTCCGTCCATAGGACAAGTAAATTTCATCAATAGCCTTCCTATAAGTGATGGTCATGATTATGTTCCATTGTTGATCCATGATGATGATCATGTCCCACATCTTCTGCCTGTGGTAATGACATGACACCGAGCCCATAACGAAAGACTAACTCTGCTCCTCGCCAAGCAGTAGACAGTAACAACCCTTGAACAATTAAGAGGACTATAATAAAAGTAATAGTAATAGATGTTTTTTTGTAGGTACGCCATAACGACCAAAGAGCCACAAGTACCATGGTAGCCGCTGTAGGTAATGCCCAATTACGATGGTTGGTCATAGCAAGATGAGACGCGCCATCATGCTTCACTGTATTATAAGCGTAAAGTCCAGCCAATACTGTCCCAATGACAATAATACCTACTATCCACAAACACCAGCGGGCTGCTACTTCCAGTTCTAAGGAGACTTTTGGAAAAATTTTAACGTTGTTAAATAAATAGGCTAAGGTATATAAACCTACTGAGGTACTGAACAAAGCAACAGTGAAATGAACAAAAATTGGATGCCAATTCGGTATGATTTCTATCATATTTAATCTTCCTTGAAAATAATATTAGAATATTATTTATACACAGAACTCTTATAATGAACTTTAATTTCACCAAAATCTTTCTGGCCAATATATTGTATAGTATTGGCCTTCACCTGTTCCTCACGTAAAAATTATCTAGTAGTTGTACCGAAATAATATCCAATAACTAAAGTTGCTAAGGAAGGTAATGTAACTTTGCATGTTTCAAAGACATTATTATGAGGATAAATAATCTCTGACAAACCTGCTAAAACGTAAATTACCCCAATAATGCCTAATATCCATTTGGCAAATCGCAGCAAATGGATAGGTGTAACTAGGCCGTCTTTCTCAAACCCTTGAGCAGAGTCAAATAACTTATCATCAGATAACGTTGACTCATCAATAATATTGTTGTGACCTTTGCTCATTCTTTAGTTAATCCTGGTAATATTACTCGACTTTTAGTTCCGTCTTTATTTTCAATAATAACTCGACCACCTTCGTTAATTGAGCTGGCTATAGCATCACTTAATTCAATAGCACGACGAATAACATCAGATTTACTAGGGGCATGAAATAATTTTTGCAATCTATCAGTTTGCCTTAAAGTTTCATCTTTCATACGAATATTTAATACACTGGACATGATATGTCTCCTCGTTAGCTTTAATCTAATTGTAGTACATTTGTATGGCAATTGTATATGTATTTGATGAAAATTTCCCAGAAAATATAGGGTATATGGGTAAACCATTTCGAGGATGTGCTCTAAATGGTATGAATTAAATTTACACAGGTATTTGGAAAATGGTCTGGTGGTATGAGAAGTGGAGCCTCAGCAGCTGAGTGACGGGTGCTTGTGCGCGGGGCATACCCCCCTCGAACGCTATATGACAGTACCTCCCTTACCCCATGGGCAAGTGGCATGGCAATTGGATGACTGCAAGCTCATCATGACTATTGAATCGGCATGGTATTAAACCTTAGGTTGAACAGCCAATATTTATTTAATTATTTAATGTCATAGAAGTACTCTTGTGTGGACGCTCATCATGAACACATCAAGCAATGCTGTTCATATTATCAATTATAACTTCTATTTACACATGTCATGAAACTATTGTATATTCCTTTCCTTGTAAACACGGGAGTACAATTAATGCACATAGGTTATAAGAGAGTTAGCACTAGAGATCAAACAACTGCGAGGCAGCTCGTTGATATTGCATTAGACCGTACATATGAAGAGCACGCAAGCGGGGCTACCAAGGAGAGGCCAGAGCTTAAACGCTGCTTAGATGCGTTACGCAAAGGCGATACATTGCACGTTCATAGCGTTGATAGATTGAGCCGCTCAATGCGTGACTTACTAGAAATAGTCGAGCAAGTCTTAAAGGCTGAGGCTTCAATTATTATGTCGGGTAAAGAACTGGCGCGGTATCTCTTTAGGACCCGTTTCCAGTGCCTCCCCTTAAGAACTGCTCGTGATGTTTTCCATCAAGCAGCTCACCCAGTAGTTTTCTTCAAAAGGGTTATGTGTCCTGTTGAGATGGCAG
>CAIRCS010000097.1 GCA_903877115.1 uncultured Legionella sp. | reverse complement strand
TTCGTGGTCCAAACATGACCAAATATTCCCTTTTCAGTCCATCAGGCATGACTGCCTGTTTGGCCAGTTGTAGGGATGCAACAAAATATTAAATTATATATATATTATTACCGTTAAATTACTAAAAAAAATTGAACTTAAGTGATGGATCGATAGCTCCTTTTTGATATCAGTACGGCTAAGTGCTCCATGTCCTTTTGGATGAGGCCTAGCACCCGTCAAAACTAAAAACAATTTAGGGGTGGCACGCTACCATCCTGAGGCATTGCGCCTAAAGGGTCTGAGTGGGAACCCATGGTCGGGTTTGTCCATTCCCCATATAGCGGGATATTTGGTCCAACATATGACAACGGTAATCAGAATTCAGACGTATTGAATAACATCATCGTTTCAGCAGCGAAAGCATACAGCAAGTTCGCAGCGATTACGTCATACTTCCTTGTCCCCAACACCAAGTACTTCATGGATATTCCAGCTGATGTCACAGCTGGTTTCATTGAAATGTTGGATGACTTCCGCACCAAGTTCAAGAATTGGGAAATTCCAGACAAAGCAAATTTGGTAGATAGGATCAAGACTGCAATCATTTGCATACAAGACGCGATGATTACAATTGAGGACAATATCTTGTTGGCCGAGGCTGACAAC
This sequence comes from uncultured Legionella sp., assembly GCA_903877115.1. GTDB lineage: Bacteria > Pseudomonadota > Gammaproteobacteria > Legionellales > Legionellaceae. The sequence goes on along the minus strand of CAIRCS010000097.1, from coordinate 1,406 downwards.
CAGACTGGACGTCTGCGCAGCAAGCTGTTTCAGATTGGAGGCCAGGCTGAGATGGACGCATTGGACTCGATACTGGTTGAAAAGATCGAGAGTTCCATCATCGCTCTCTACGTCACATTGGACGAACTCGTTGACGTGGAGACATTGGAGAGCAATGAGGAATTCAACGCCACACTTCGCATGATCCACCGGCTGCGCCGGAAGCTTCTGCGGATGACCGACTGGAACGTACTGGCAGATTTGGATGTGCGCATTTACACCTCCCGATGTGCGGGAATCGCTTGATGTTTTTTAAGGCTGCATGTCATTAAAAATGCTTGACATATGCGCGTTACAAACTTTGAAGTTTTGAAGTTTTGAAGTTTTGAAGTTGAAAGTGGAATTGAAACTTAAAAATAATTGCAGTTGTTACATGCAATATTACATTTATTTATTTATTTATCTTCTGCCAGAAATATGTGTTTTCAGGCAGAAAGAAAGGAAAAATAAACTAATCTCGTACCAGTGTCTCATATGCGTTTAACGGGCTTAAAATCACTGTGAATTGGAATACACTCACCCCAATCCCTTCTCCTATTCCGCATAACCATAGAGCACTTAGAAGACACCCTTGCAGCGCAAATCCAACACACTGGCAGGAGCACGACAATAGCAGCAGCGAAACCAACGATATATGGCTGCCATGTAACTCTCACTACACTGGTCACTTCTCTCAACGCAGTCCAAAAGGCCCCAATTCTCGCATTGGTTTCGACTTCACTACACACTGCCGTGTGTGCCTTCATGTTTGAATAGAATGTTGGGTCCTTGCAATTATCAAATAACCATTTTTCATCCTCCAATCTGATACACGCGCGCTTGTATGCAGTGTACAGCGCGCTGAGACAGTCCAGACCGGCAGCAGCACTCACTACAGATACAAACATTGAAAAGATTGCTCCAACAACATCTGCGAATGTTCCACTCCCCGAAGAAAAAAACATGACACGGTCTTGATTTTGCAATATGATTATGAAAGCATGTCATGTTAAATATCGTGCACGACAATTATTATTAAAAAACTGATAACACCAAGAATTCAGGCAAGTGTACCAATATTTGGGAAATAAGTTGCCAATAACCATCATAAAAATGAAATAAAATATGAAAAACAAGATACCATTTAATCGTGATTAAATCAATTATATTTTCCACCCTCCTCACTCCCGGACCTATACCCAAATCTTACATTGCATTAATTTTGGTTATAACCAATTGGTTATAACCATTTGGTTATAACCATTATAAAAACTTAAAAACGCAACGTTTCGCAAAGGCTGTTTAATCGCGATTAAATCAATTATATTTTCCTCTCTCCTCACTCCCGGACCTATACCCAAATCTTACATTGCATTAATTTTGGTTAT
>CAIRCS010000096.1 GCA_903877115.1 uncultured Legionella sp. | reverse complement strand
TAAGCGCGAAAAACTGGGTCACTTAATGTGGCCTTAAAAAGGCTTGAGCCGTGTGCGGGGAAACCCGCATGCACGGTTCTTAGGAGAGTGGTGGCCGGCAACGGTCACTGCTTATCCGACTCCAATGATTGTCATACCCCAAATTCCGTACCTTCCTGCAAATAACCCCGTCTAGCCTCTGCGCGGTTTAGGGGAGGCTATTTTTTCTTCAATATCCCGGGTGATCTCTTTGAATTTTTGTTCAAAAATTAGACTTTTCCATTGCTGACTTATCACAGTAGCGGATTCTGGTTTGAAAAAAGTATCGACATAACTATTCCACACACTCGGCCTTACCCAATAAAAAACCACAGCAAATATTCCAACAAGGACGCCCAAAACCCCTTTTAAAAAAGGTTTAATAGAATCTCGCCAAATATCAGGTGCAAATGTCTTTTCCGCATGACGACATATTGCTTCACTTTCTTGTTTAAATACTTTACATAGATTCTGTAGCTTCTTGGGCTTCTGATTATGCGCATGGTCAAAAAATCGATTGCCTGCCAGCTCAAATTGACTTTTCATATTTGAAATCTGTTGCGCGGACTTTTCAAAATCACCATGAGGTGACCGGCTCCATTCATCTACAAGACTCTGCAGCTCGTTCAACAAGGCGTTAAATTTTGTTTGTTCAGGAGCGAATTTTGACTGGCCGACAGCATGCGAGTTGGCTTTTAGGGTTGGGTTAATTGGATTTTGTGACACACTCGGTACTGTACTACGCCACGTTGCTGGGTTTAATTTGGCAACGAATGCATCGTGCGCTAAAGAAGCGGATGGCGTATAGGATTGATCATCTGCTTGCTGACCCTGTGCAGCTAATAATCGCCTACCTTCTTGATAGATAATAAGACCTAGCATGTTGGTGCCCATACCACCTGCGCCAGAAGCCCAAAAATCATCCCGTCGGCTAAGCTCTACAGGGATGACACCTTCCGCGGCACACGCCATCGCTAATTGTTTTAAGTTAGCGTGTTGTTCAAGCTTTAATTGAATCACTGTTTGCATAAATGATTCCCTATGCTGGATACCACAGTGCTTATTTAAATCATTTGGCGTCATTCCAGGAAACAAGCTTGGAATAATGTTTTGCGTCACCAAATCTCGGTAACGATTCGACGAGTACTCTTGTCCAGGAGCCGTGTCGCGTTCTATGGTTCTTAATTTATCAATCAAACCCTGCTGTTGATTAGGTGTTAATTTACGGTTGTTTTTTATCAAATAAATAATTTTTTGAGCGTGATACGCATGCTCAGAAGATGGCCATGTATAGGTATATGAACGACCATTGAAATCAACTGTCTGCTCAACGGAATATTGATGACCCTTCGTTGTGTTTGCAAAAGCACCATAAGGTTTAATGTCCGGAGATTTGAACGGTGCGATTTTCATCCCATTGACTATTAAATAAGGAATAGAAGATCGACGAACGGCAGTGGCTGGCGCTGAAGGCCTGCTAGGGGCTGTTGAAGCAGGTACGCCCTGTTGGGGGAAAATCGCTGACCGAATATCCTGTGGTAACAAATCTTGCTGTAAATCTTTCCATCGCATACAAGCACGAATTTCGTCTATGATCGCAGGGCTCGGGTTTGCGCGATAAGTACTCACCAATTCATTTAAGATATCTCTTCCTCGTCGCCAAGGTTCGCCAGCTCTTGAACGAGAGAGTCTTCCTTCAGAGAAAAAAGGTAAAAAGTGTACCCCATTTGTGTCGACAGACACTTCTTGGTTTCTGTCGGTGCGATCAACTTGAACATAATTCGTTGCTGAGGAAGGTCCTGCAAATAAACGATCATACGCTTTTTGCTGCCAAGGGGCATGCTGCGTTGTTAACTGTTGTGTTGATTTATCGTATGAAAAATTAGTTGCATGATGCCAATCTCCCAGCGCTGTTTTCAAATTTTCATTTTGAATATTATTGGTATCGCCCCCTAGGATACACAACCTTCCTTTCCGACACTGCGCAAGTTGATAATCATAAATAACGTCGCCATAATCCTGACCGTATGCTAAATGGAGATTGGTTGCGACAATCGTCTTACCCTTTCTTTTAGGAATGATTCTTCCTTGCCGATCACGCTCTATTTCTTGTAACAACACTTCAAACCCACGATTTTGACGAAATTGAGAGGTGATATCGGTTGGGAAGACCCCTTGAGTGCTTTGCACTTGAAACTTATCACTTCGATAGACGGTTGCCATTTTTTGGTTGGCTACCCCTTTTGTACTAACTGGGGTTATTGCTATCGCACAGTTTACATCTTCTAATGCTTGGTCTAGCGTATCCCTTAACTCCTGACGGACGGCCTCTTCTTGTGGATTGCGACTTTTGATTAAAAAATCAACTTCCTGTAAAAAAACGACCTCTTCCCCTTTGTGAATCATGTCAATAATAAAGCTTATTTGTGCCATTTTTCGGGCTTTATACTTATCGAGTGGTTCATCATAATCCGTAAAGGGGCTATTCGCGAAGCGCTTCCCCCGTTTTGTATTTTCCGCAAGCGAAATGCATAGGTCCTGCATGTTATAAGATCCTGCGGCAAGTTTGTAGACTTCAGTCTGGGAGTCGAAGTCCATTTCTTGAACTAATATCGATTGATAGGCGTGATCTGATAAAAGGTCGGTACTATTAAATTCTGTCGGCGTGCGCATCATAGGCTCCATTAATAATAAATTATAGATATATTTTAGACTGGTTTTTAAAAAAAAAATCACATTGCATTGTTAATTAGCTAAATATGCGATTCGTAATGCTATTTAACGCCAACCTTTTGATTGATTCAGGGTGCCTATTTGGGGTTCTTTGCAGGAAGGTCCGGAATTTCCCAGGACACCCCCTACAACCCTTTGCCAGTGTAGGCTGCAGCCAATAAATCAATTATTTCTATAAAAATCTTATGGGGCCAAATTTTAGAACAATAAACAAATAATTTTATTAAGTATTGTTACTATTTTTTATAACTTGTTCTATTCAAAGAGAATTGATGTGTATTCTGGGAAATTCCGTACCTTCCTGCAAAGAACCCCGTGTTGGGCCAAGGCCATAACCTACCCGGTAATGGCAT
>CAIRCS010000095.1 GCA_903877115.1 uncultured Legionella sp. | reverse complement strand
CAATTAAAAATCCTCCACCATCATCAATTGCTAATTCACGAATAGTAAAAGGATATTCAGGCATCTTCATTACTCACCTCCAAACTTTCAATAAGAGCGATAAACTTTTTAACATAAATTGGTTTTATGGGACGATGAGCTGGAACACACAGAAGCTCAATCCAATCATTATGATCAAACACTACATGACTTCCACCTGTTTTTCGAACAGCCACACCATACTGATGGGCAATAGTCTCCAATTGCTCAATACGCCAATCCTTAGGATTGGTTTTCATTTTATTAAGTGTTTTTTCGCTCTTAGTCATACTTGATATGATACTATATTTAGTACTAAAAATCTAATCATAGAGTAAATTTCAGTCGCAAATAATCTGGGCCAAGTTGTAATTAATGTGGGTCCAATTTTTGATAGAAGCAATTAAAGTGAGCCGAAATCGAATTTCATTCGCATTTAATTTGGGCCAGTTTTATGCGCTGAGTGCAGGTCGAGTCGTTTTTGATTGCGAGCCACTAGATTTATTAGTAAATGCGTCTACACTTTAACTACACACTTTAAACAAGGTTTTATCATGACGTTTCAAAAATTTAGTAGCACACACAGTCCAGCTGTGATAAATACACCCAATACTGGTGCTAACAATATTTTGGCTGACTGGCAGCGTGCTATTAAGAACGATTCCGTAGTAATAAAAATCAATGGAAAACTTTTGTCTGAATATTCGATAAAATATAATGATTTTAAAGAAGAAGGCGATTTAAAAAAATTTTTTAACAAAGTTGTGCTCTCACCACAATTAACTGAAGAAAAAAGACAAGAAGTTTCAGATTATTTAATGAACTCTTTTCATCAGGGTGGTTTGATGTATCCAGTGTCTTCAGCAATAAGAAACTGCATGAGAGAAATAAATCCTCTAACTAGAGAAGATTATGAATACGGAGCTTTAAGAGATTCAACGCTAAAACATAAAATTGCGATTGTTACAACATCATCAGGTTTTAAGGTTCAAGAATTTTGCGAAGCAGGAGAAGTTCTTATTTACCAGGGAACATCAATGAGTCATCTTGTTTCAGAATCTGCCCCTATATTAAAACCGGAGGAAAACAAGGGTTATATCATAAAAGCACAAGGTATTATTGATGTGGATTTTTCTAAAAATAGTAATGCCCCCTCTATTGGAGTCGAAAGCAATACTATCGATTTTGGTCATAGTGCGCTGAGAGCAAAAGTGGATTCACGCAGCCTTACGCAGATAATCATTGATTTTCTTAAAGATATATTTGGGCTTAACAAAGTGTTTGATATTTCACCTGAACCTGAACCTGAATCTGAAGAAAGCTCATTTAGACCGTAAGCGATCCAGCAACCACATCTTTTAGTGTATTTCTGCATTTGTAATAGTATGGCTGTTATCGATTCAGAGGGGAATTAAATGAATTCAGCAGCCAATCAAGAGGCTTTGTTTCCTAACCCATAAAGTGAGCAGATTGGGGTGCTGGGTTAAGAACCGTGATATCCTTAGCTGCATGACTAACGCCCTTATTTTGCGACACCATAATGCCCAATGGGGGTGTAATATAAAAAGCGATTTTATTATATAGAGATAGCATTCATCACTGCAGTTTTCCAAATTTTATCCCAATCATTGGATCCAATTGCAGCTCTCAATTGTAGTAAAGGATCTAATCCCTCTCTTGACCATCTCATGTGTTGTTGCCCCTTGCAACGTTGATTGATCAAGCTTTCAACGGTAGATTCAGCCAAGTTACTAGTGAAAATAAGTCCCTTGTTTTGCCGCTCTCTATAATCGACAATTTTAGCGGTATTATTTTTTATATAAGTTTTTAGTTTTTCCAAGCGTTGTTTGTAAATTTTAGGGCAATCATCAATTAAATAATCCAACCTTTTTAAGGCACTATCTGTTTTTCCGCGCCAAAGATGCCATTTAATTCGGACTAATTTTGGCTTGAGATCTTCTGGTAATGCAATATTTTGAATTTTCATGCTTAGGTGGAACCAGTCTAATATGTGCTTTATTGATGCGCACAACGGGGTGAGTGCCTCGACTATTTTCCAGCAATTGTCAGCCCCGTCACAGAGTACTGTAACTTTTGTTTGAGGCGACAAACCTTGCTTTAGAGCACCGACAATCGTGTTATTAATCATCTGCTTCTGGCCGTCATCCAGCGCTGACGCTGCACAATGTTTACTGGTTAATGTATTACGTGTTCCTTTATCATTGCTCACCAAGGCCTCTGGCCGATAAATCACTGCTGTCATGGCTTCAAAGCTGCGTTTACCTTCTTCAGTCGTATTAATATGACCGCCATCTACGTTGATAATGAGCTCTTCAGCTATCCCAGATGAGGCTACGGTGCTTTCAACATGATGCAGTGCTCCCACCTGGCCACCCACCTTTTCAGCAGTATGTTTAATGCGATCATGGTTATTGATATAACGTTTTGACCGTGAAAACAGGCAAAATATCTGCTCACTTTCGCGATAGGTATGGTTTGCACCAAGCTCAGTTTGTAGCTTAACTAAATCAGCCGACATGGAGTGACCGAGTACGGTTTTAATCGTGGATCCAGGTTCGTAGTTACAGTCAGGACAACGTTTTCTGCCAATGGTTAATTTATGATCGGTGAAAACATCATGATAATCAGAGCGCCTTTTTCCATATTTTACCAGCTTTCTATCAGGGCAATTAGGACAGGTCTCAACCACGGAATCTATCAGCGTAATTTGTTCTTTGAGCAGCGCGTCTTGGCATGAATGAACTAATTTAACTTGCTCTTCATGGGCCAATCCAAAGTTAAACACATCCTCTGGTTTCTCTATCGAGCCTGCCATCATTATAGTTTTTGATAAAACCTGTTGAGCCTCGGGAGAGGACTCATAGCATTCAAAAATAATGCGATATTGTTTTGACACGATGGCAATCAGGTAGTGAATTCGATCAATCGCATAATACACCAATACCCACGAAATCACTATTTATATTACACTCCCGTGCTTTATTCTATAGCCTCATTGCAACGGCGGTTGCCAATGGCTGGAATCCTTTTGATTATCTACGTCATCTTTTTGAAAATATTCGCCTCTGTAAAACACGTGATGATTACATACAGCTACTGCCGTTCAATATTATTTTAAATAATAGCTAGCAACAACCTGTATTTCTCCGAACGATTGCGCTATAATAGATCTATAAGCATATAAAGCGAGCAAAAAATGAAGACCATTGATAACAAAGGCCGCGGTAATTGCATGTATTACGCTTACGCCATTTCTTTGATGTATTATTTGCGTGCACAAAACGACGATACCGTTCATAAAATTCTTCAGCGCTTAGATTTAACGCCAGATCACCATCAAGATATCTTAGCCATCCTAGCGCGCAGCAAAAACTTGAACACGCCATTTAGCACTCATGATAACACCACTATTCAAGATATCCTCGGATCAGCATGTAGAGGACTAGCCAGCCGCGCAGTCCGAAAAGAGTTTATAGCCAAACCAGAAGACACAGCAGTTTACAGCGCTGCTGCTTACCAATTCTTCCAACATTTTTCAAAAACACTCCCCCCCCGTTATAGTCAATATATCGAGCGCAGGTCAGATATTCTGGGAAACTATGGCAAAGCTGAGATTTTTAAAGTGCCAGGTATGCGACATTCGATGGCAGAATATGCCAAGCGTGTTAGTAAAGAGGTAGAAAAAGAATTCAATGGAACAGGGGAAAATATTAAAAAACACTTGCAGCCAAGCGAACATACAAAAGAAAAAAGAAATTTAATGGAAGCAATTATTTCCAAAAAAACCATTCAGTTTTTTCAAATAGAGCAACATACCCATTTAGATCGCTATATCCGTCATTTGAACACAGATACCACTTGGGGCAGCGAAGAAACATTGCTCTCTTTAAATCGGACACTCAGCAACGAAAAAGCTGTCTATGATCCTGACACAAAAAAATGGACAATCAGTTCTGATACTCCTATCAATCTCGCCATGGCAGTGAATGGTGAAATTGTGAGTGGCGTAAGTCAAACCGAAAATGATAGGCCACATATTATCCTAGATAATCGCCATCTTACTCACTGGGTTTCAATCATTCCTGACTCGTATTTAGCCGATATCAGTTTTTCCTTAAAACATCTCTATCAACAATTTATAAACTTCGTGAGTCATCAGCAAAACCCTATCCAAACTGCTGAAGAAACTGCCGAGAGAACATCCAAACCTCATGTTGAAACACATCAAGCAGTCGTATCACTTGAAGAAGCCAAACTTGAGAAAGCACTCATAAAAATCATCAGAAATCCAGAGGTCAGGGCAAGCTACCACCTTAAACTATTGGCATTATTCAACAAACCCAGCGATATTAAGAATCTAGCCAAAGCTAAAGCCAAAGAAGGTGAAAGTGATGAATCTTTTGCTGAGCGTCTACAAGCAGCAGAAGTTCGATCATTCTTACGTCGAAAATAAGGATCGTGCCAGGGCGTTGTTTCTTAACCCCCCGTAGTGTCTTCTTTCACAAAATTCAGGTGGATCGACGGCTTTTAGGCATCCCCAGTGATGTCATTTTGTTGAGCTCACCACTAGCGATCATAGCTTCTTGCTGTTGGCGAGAAAAGTCCCGCGCATGCATCGCATCGCCAAAAGTTCGTTGGCAACGCTGGACGCCCAGTTCCGAATAATTTCGCCGACCGTACTCTCTGTCTTTCTGCCATTGCATTCGTCCATTTGTTTCAATTTCGACAATATTACGATTACGCATAGGTGCTGATTTATTGTTCTCAACAGCGTTAACTCTGGGTGGTATGACCACGTCAGCATTAGGTGAGTGCTCAATTACCGCAAGGACAGGACTTACGCAAAACTCCGATCTCTTCGTTGGATTTAGTTTTTAATTCGGTCATTTAGTTAACTAAACTCCCTCATTAAAAACTAAATCCGCCTCGACCTCAGAGTTTTGCGTAAGTCCTGATCTCATCAAACTCTGCCTCACTGACAATAAAAGCAAAATGTCGCGCCTTGATCTCATTTGGAGTCGATCTAAAGTCTAAACTCACTTCATTTTCTGTTTTAACGACGATGAATGGCCCAAACGAAGTAGGAGACGCAAGGGGATTGTCGCATCTGATCTTTCATATACCTCATCATAAGTCATGCCTGGACCGATAATGTTTAGATCAAGTAGTGATCGAAATGAAACTGCGCGATAAAATCTACGGTTAAATCTAAACATAAATTCATCCAAATATGCTTGCAGATGTTTTTTGGAGGCTCCGTGGTACGTCCCGTCAAGCTAAGTCTTTAAATTAGCTGTAACAACACTGATCATAGGCAAGGTGCATCACAAAGAACAAGTTAGCTAGTTCGTATTTGCCTAAAGCCTCTAATTTAACCGATCACTTGAAATTAAAATCCATGCTCCCGGTAGCCGACACGTAATTTCTTTTTTGCCATATCAATGGTCCAAATGACTTCAATATTCTGGCTTTTATAGGTGTTTCTCAAAAAAACCATTTTATTGAGTTCTAGTCGTTGAGCAGATCCATTGCAAATTGCATAAATGAAAAAATTAGGCTGATGCGGTTCAAACCCCCCATCACAGACTTTCGTTTCTTTCGCTGCCACCATTCCCAAACAAGCATCAATCGGGTAAGAGTATTGCTGATGCACACTGACATAGCATTCATTCGAAGTATTATTAATGAACTGATGCTTAATATACCCCACTTCACCAGCCAAAACAGTGCCCGTCCATAACAACAGACCACCCACCAACATTTTTTTGAAACCGCGCATCAACATTTTAAATTCTCACTCAAAAACTGTCGCGGATTCTACTGAAATTAAATGCAGATGACAATGCTATATCTTTAACCATTTGACATCCTCCCCGTCCTAAAGAACGGGGAGGATGTCAAATCTAATCATTGTTGAGGCTTTGTTGCGTAGCTCATTAATTATTCAACTTGAGACATATAAGATAGCGCGCTGTTAGCATTGGGTTAATTGTAATGTTCATTAGGCCGCCTATTTATGCCAAACAAATATCCGGAGAAGAAGGGATGGAAAGTACCTAAGCAAAAATTTAAAGAGACGAACTGGTCAGCGTATAACAAGGCGTTGTGTCGCCGGGGTGATATCACAGTATGGTTATCAGAGGATGCGATCTCCCAATGGTATAAGACGGATAGAGTCTATGATGGGGCTGGGTCTCCGAAGCTTTACACGGATTTCGCCATCATCACTTGCCATGAAATTCGCCTGGTTTATAAGTTGCCACTTCGACAGTGCCTGGGGTTCATTGACTCCTTGGTCAAATTAATGGATATCCCATTGTCGTGCCCTGATTTTAGCGTATTGAGCAGGCGACAATGTTTCCGTGGTCATTCCACCCAAACGGAATGCGGTTTTAAATGATAAAGCGGCTTCTCAGCGCAATAGAATGACATCTTTAGGAATGCCTCAAAGCCGTCGATCCGCCTGAATTTTTGAAAGAAGACACTACCAGGAGTTACGCAACAAAGCCAATGAAGTTCACAAAATTTGACAAAGCTAAGCTAGTATTTATAATGAAAGATATCAATTCACAGGGGGCGTCATGGGTAAAAATAAGAGTGATCAACAAGCAGCGGAAATGTCTCCTCTGAGCCCTACCAAACAACGTGCTGCCATACAAAAAAAAGAGGTCAGTGTCCATGATCGGATGTTTAATTCGAGTGCGGCGGATACAAAAGAAGAAATAGATGCCCAATCTAATAATACTGGTTCAGTTGATAGCGACCTTGAACGTGAGTATCGCGGGGTTGATAAAAAAAATATCATGCAAAAATCCAACACTAAAAAAGATGCTGCAGAAGAAGCAACAGAACAGAAATCTACAGCGCCGACTCCGTTCTCTAAACGCCCTTGGTAACTCAAATCATCCGCTACTTTGTGCTGAGGTGGAATATCGAAGTCACCTTCGAGGAGACACGGGCTCACCTTGGTATTGAAACGCAGCGACAATGGTCAGACAAAGCAATCGCCAGAACAACACCCCTATTTTCCGTTGTTACGCTGGTGGCCTTTAGCCTGCATCAGACAAAAGCCCTTGTCAGCATGGAAACTGCTTCTTGGTATGATAAAAAAGGTGAGCTAACTTTCTCTGATATCATAGCGATCGTCAGACGATCAATTTGGTCAAATAAGTATTTCTCAAAGTCTGAAAATCAGCTTGATTTAGATAAATACTCAAAAGAAAAAATCGATGCTTTGATCTATCATCTCACTTTAGCCGCTTAAAGAACCCTTCGAGACGCCAGCTGCGCT
>CAIRCS010000094.1 GCA_903877115.1 uncultured Legionella sp. | reverse complement strand
TTAGCGAAGCAATCCAGAGGCGTTTGTACAAAAGGCGAAGGGTCACTGGGTTGCTTCGCTGCGCTCGCAATGACGGAAGTGGGTATAGTCACTTCAGTAACACATACGTCGCCCCGGCACCACCATGTTTGGGTTGCGCACTATGAAACCCTAATACTCTTGGGATTTGAGGAAGCCAGTGATTGATTAGATTTTTTAAGACTGGGGCTTCGCCAAAGCGTCCCCCTTTGCCGTGAATAATCAATACCCAGCAGTGTTGCAGCTGGATTTGTTGGGTCAGGAATTGATTCAAACGTTCTTTGGCCGCATCTGGTTTCAAGCCATGTAAATCGAGTTTGGCTTGGTAGCTTAGTTTGCCGGTTTTGAGGGCGTGGACTTGAAGCCTTGAAACACCTGGTTGATGGTAATGTAATAGACTTTCTGATTGAACAGGATTGGCATAATAATCGGATAAATCGTCACACAGGCCTCTGTTTTGGGGAGATCCCTCGCGGTGCTCGGGATGACGGGAGTGGTGCTCGGGATGACGGGAATGTCGTTCTGGATGAAGCGAGCGTTGGTTAGGGTCGGATTGCTGGACTCGCTCAGCTGCAATTTTGGGTTTTTTTGCCTTAAGAGGCGTGACATGCTGCATCTCCTTCTGGAATAGGGCTTGATCTTCAGGAGAAAGCGGGGTTTTTTTGCTCATTATAAGGTTTGAAATTGTGACTGAGAGCAGTATAGCATATAATGCGTTTTTATTTGTAACGTCATCCTGAACGCAGTGAAGGATCTCCTGATTCAGGGTACTTAGCTTTGTTTGCGGGAGATCCTTCACTATGCTCAGGATGACGTGTTCAAACCCTCTGGAAAGCATCATGTCATATATCGCAGATACTCAAGATTTCAAGGTTATTCTAGATTTTATTCGGTTTGGTATTAGCCAAGCGCGAGCCGCTAGTTTGTATTATGGGCATGGTACGGATAATGCAGAAGACGACATCTATGCCTTGGTATGGGATACCCTACATTTGCCTTGGGACTCTGATGAACAACGATTTCTAGCGGCACGTTTGACAGCGAGCGAAAAGAAATTATTAGCCGAACGGTTGGAGCAGCGTATTGTCCAGCGTGTGCCGGTCCCTTATTTAACGCATAATGCACATTTTTGTGATATGACTTTTTATGTGGATGATCGGGTTTTGATCCCCAGGTCGCCGATCGCGGAATTGATTCGACAACAGTTTGCCCCGTGGATTGCTGAAGAGCAGGTGACTCGCGTTTTGGATCTGTGCACCGGTAGTGGATGCATTGCGATTGCGTGTTGTGCTTGGTTTCCAGATGCTCAGGTTGATGGCTCAGATGTGTCAGAACAAGCCTTGGCAGTGGCCGCTATTAATAGTGATCGCCATCAAGTGGCAGAGCAATTAACTTTATTAAAATCCGACTGTTTTGATCAAATACCAGAGACTGTCTATGATATTATTGTGAGCAATCCACCCTATGTGGCGGAAGCCGTGATGCAAACGTTGCCTGCTGAATATCGTCATGAACCCGAAATGGCCTTATTTGCCGAGCAAGCAGGTTTGGCGGTGGTGCATCGTATTTTAAACCAAGCAGGGCGCTATTTGAGTGACCACGGTATTTTGGTGGTAGAAGTAGGCGAAGCTGCGGAAGAATTGATTGCCGCGTACCCTGACGTTCCTTTTGTTTGGCTTGATTTCGAACAGGGCGGCGATGGGATTTTTTTATTGACGGCGCAAATGGTGCGCGAATACTTTTAAGGCAGAAATATGGCAAGACAATTTCATGTAGCAGTAGTAGGCGCAACGGGCGCAGTGGGCGAGGCCATGTTGGCAGGGCTTTTGGAGCGAAAGTTTCCGATTGCGCAAGTCTATGCGTTGGCATCGGAACGTTCTGTCGGTAAGACCGTGCCTTTTGGGAAAGAAGTATTGGATGTACTCGACCTGGCCACGTTTGATTTCACCGATATCGATATTGCATTATTTTCAGCGGGTAATGCTGTGTCCAAACAATATGCCCCCATTGCTGCAGCTCATAATTGTGTGGTGATCGATAATAGCTCGTGTTTTCGTTATGATGCGGATATCCCTTTGGTGATTCCAGAAGTGAATCCTGAACGGATCGCCAATTATACTCGGCAGGGTATTATTGCCAATCCCAATTGTTCAACCATTCAAATGCTGGTTGCGTTAAAACCATTACATGATGCGGTCGGGATTACTCGCATTAATGTGGCTACTTATCAATCGGTTTCTGGTACGGGGAAAGAAGCCATATCTGAATTAATCCATCAGATGGGTGAGTTGTTGAATGGGCGTCCGGTGAAGTCGCAGGTGTATCCGCAACAAATCGCGTTTAATGCGATACCTCATATCGATGAATTTCAGGAAAATGGCTATACCCGTGAAGAAATGAAAATGGTGTGGGAAACTCATAAAATTTTAGAAGATGATAGTATTTCGGTAAATCCCACTGCAGTACGCGTTCCAGTGCTATATGGACATTCAGAAGCCATTCATGTGGAGCTCAAATCACCTTTGACGGCGACAGAGGCTCGACGCATCCTGCGTGCGGCACCTGGCGTGGTGGTTGTGGATGATCCGAAGAAGGCTAAATATCCAACTGTGATTTCTCATGCAGTGGGTAACGATGATGTCTATGTTGGGCGGATCCGCCAAGACATTTCACATCCGAATGGTCTGAATTTATGGGTGGTTGCGGATAATATTCGCAAGGGTGCTGCGACGAATGCAATTCAAATTGCTGAGATTTTGTGTGCGGAGTATTTGTAATCCCCTCATCCGTCACTGCGTGACACCTTCTCCCTGAGGGAGAAGGGAAAAAATATAGTCATCTTGATGTGGCGAGGGATTTCCTTCTCCTTGAGGGAGAAGGGAAAAAATATAGTCATCTTGATGTGGCGAGGGATTTCCTTCTCCTTGAGGGAG
>CAIRCS010000093.1 GCA_903877115.1 uncultured Legionella sp. | reverse complement strand
ATTCGATGTAAAAAAAGCGACTCGCTGGCTAAAAGTCCCATTGCGGCATAAGCAATTGAGAGCTGTCTTTTTTTGTGTAGCTCAGAACCATAAATATTGTGAATAATAGATGAGATTTTGACTAATTTGTCTGCTGAATCGACTTTCATTGAGTGACCTTTCCTCATTAAAAACAAGGAATCATGATCCTTTTTTTATTTTTATCAAGTAGTTAAGCAGGTTTTTTTAGAATTAATTTGAGGGGATCTTTGAGCGCGATGATAACAGTGCTCTGCCTTATATGTCTCAAATTGAATAATTAATGAGCTACGAAACAAAGCCAAAACGCATCATGATTATCGGCCGATCGGGCGCAGGTAAATCAACCGCCGCACATGATTTGCACAAAAAACTCAAAATCCCTCTCTTTCATTTAGATAAACATTTTTTTGTTGAGAATTGGGAACAACGTGACTATCAAGCATTTTTGTCCATCCAACAATCTTTTGTGGAAGGCCTGGTGTGTACGTAGATGCTGTTTTCGACCAACATTAGTTCCCATTTGCATGATGTAGTTGTCATTATCACCCTGAAACACTAATTTTCAGGGTTAAATTCCTTATAGATGGGAGTGTCTTAAGCTTTGGACCAATCTAGCAAGATTTAGTTTCAACCTAAAATATATATTTAAGTGCATTATAAACAAATAAAGCACAATTATCTTGGCCGAAAACAGCATCTACGTACACACCAGGCCTTGTATATAAATCGATATAGAAGACAGATTTCATTATAAATAACCTGATTAATTTAATTGCTAGGACGCTTTTTTGAGTTCAACTATATAATTTAAATGTTGGCGCCTCAGTTGATCTCTAATAAGCAATTCGATCAATGGCTCTATAGAGTAACCTAATGAATCAGATATTTTTTTAGCAAATCCAATACCAACATCTTTTCTATTATGCTCAACATCGCTAAGGAACTGTTTCGATACACCAATTTTTTTGGCTAACTCTACTTGGGAGATCTCATCCGAAATCCTCAAAGAATGGACCAAACCACCAAAAGTCATCTTATCCCATATATCTTGCGTACTTTCTAGTGCATTCGATGTGTCACAAGTCTTAGTACTCATGAGGTGTTACCTCCTTCACTTCAATAAATTCAATTTGATTATTGCTTTTTATAACATAAATAGCCCGCCACTGCTTATTTAACCTGATCGAGCGCTGTCCTTTCCTGTCACCAATCAGGGGTTCATCATGCCATCCTGGCCTTTTTCTTGTCTCTTCCAATCCAGCTTTATTAACGGCAACTAACCAAGCTCGAAATTTTTCTTGTATATATACCGGCGTTTTCTTCAAATCCTTTAACGCTTGTTTTGTTATTTGAATTTCATTAATCACAAAAAAACTCTGCTTTTATTATATCTTATATTGTACACCCATTTGGGTGTACTTTCAAGTTCTAACTACTGGTGAGTATTTTTGACTCATAGATATCACTGGAGTATACCTTAGTGATAACCTTGATCTTGGTTTAAAAATTCTTCATTTTTATTATCAATAGAGCTAAATTCTAGTTTTGATAGCCGGCTATCGCCAGATCTAGACCCTAAAGATATTAATGCGAATAGTTTACCAATGTCCGCTATTTGGCATAGATATCCATGGGTCTTGTGGTGGCAAAGACTCTCCTTTTTGTAATAATTCAATCGATATATTATCTGGGGAACGAATAAAAGCCATGTGCCCGTCACGTGGTGGTCTATTTATAACGATGCCTGACGTATGCAAACGTTGACACATTTCATAAATATTATCGACTTCAAAGGCAATATGCCCAAAGTTGCGCCCTTCATTGTAAATCTCAGAATCCCAATTATAAGTTAGCTCAATCATGGGCGCATCTGCTCGACCTTGATTGACCAAATCATCTGATGCGGCCAGAAAAACTAGCGTGTATTTGCCAGCTTGATTTTCTGTGCGCTTAACTTCCAATAAACCAAGCCTACCACAATAAAACTCCAATGAAACATCAAGATTGGCGACTCTAATCATTGTATGCAAATACTTCATTTTTACTATTCTCCTATGATCGCTACTGGAGTTTGGACAAACCGTGATCTAATACGAGTCCGTGGGCGAGCCCGAGCCCGCCCGAACCCGAGCTGATTTGATTTTTAACAAACTTTCTT
>CAIRCS010000092.1 GCA_903877115.1 uncultured Legionella sp. | reverse complement strand
TATCCCTGAATAACTCAAAGCCGGTGATCCTCTCATGCCCATTTGCCGCGTAGCGGCGAAGGGGTATGAGCAGTTACGTTTTTTCTTAGAAGATGACTCGCTGTCCAGTAGACTAATATCGGTGCCTGCTTCAGCTTTTTTCACCGCAGTCCTTACAGTATTTTTTACATTATCCATGAGACACCTCTCTAGGATACTTCATCCCGGCAGATAATCCGCTGTGTAGTGTTTTTTCAATCTCGCCACACTTTAAGCCAGCACGCATTGCAGCCGAAGCTAAATTATCTGCGACAAGTTCAATAGAGATTGTTCCTGCTGCTATCAATGTACCCATAGAAAATGCAGCTTTATTTAAGCGAGAATTACGCGTACCTATTGTTGCCATAGCAACAGCTTCAGATTCCTTTATAAGCGCTGTACAAGCATAACGTGATCCTTGCTTTCTGAAGGTAATCGTTGGCTTTTTATAAGATGTTTTAACTGGCGGAGAAAGGCGTGTTATCAACCAATTAGGTGGCTCAGGAAGCTCACCTATTAGTCGGTTACTCCAATAATATAGATGGCCACTTTCATGTACTGAGGGGGGAGCGGTTATATAACCACCGCGTCCCCGTGTATCAATGCCTGGCAACAATCCAGCACGTGTAGTTGGAGTGTTATGAAGTTCTTTGGGAAATTTAAAATAATAATGATGTCCTCTAGCAGTCACAACTGTAGGTGATTCCGGCAAATATAGTCCTCGAAGACTATTAGTGCCTTCCAACCCATCAACATCTAAAACTAATACATTGCTGACAGGACCAGTGACTATCCCCACATTAGCCCAAGGCCATTCATTAATCCATTTCCTAAAAACATCTAGGCTCGATGTCGCTTTGTTTTGCCAATCAGTTAGTAAAGGACGTTTTTTGTTGTTAAGTGGATGAATAAACCAACCCCGTTCGCAATAAATGGAAATCTCTTCAATCAGCCTTGATTCACGTTGGGCTTTATCAATAACCAAATTAGCTGTAAAATCACACTTGGTGTTTTTGATATAGGGCGTCGTTTGCAGCGGCGCCTGATAATGTTTAGCCATGGTGCACCCCCTTGGG
The DNA here is from genome assembly GCA_903877115.1 of uncultured Legionella sp. Lineage (GTDB taxonomy): Bacteria > Pseudomonadota > Gammaproteobacteria > Legionellales > Legionellaceae. The sequence goes on along the minus strand of CAIRCS010000092.1, from coordinate 2,177 downwards.
ATATTCGCTTGTTGAGGTGACTAACTCGTGGCTTTCTAGGTATTGAATAACATCGTGTTTTTGATATAACACACGCCCACCAACTTTTCGGAAGGGAATGCCGGCACCACGCCAACGATCACATTCGAGTGTTTTCGTGCTAAGACAAAATACCGCCGCTATAGTTTCTTGGCTGAATAATGCTTCTGAAGGAGCTACCCAGAAATTTTTTATGTGTTCTGCTGCAGATTTTTTTGACTTATTTATGCGCAAATTTTCTCTTGAGTTTTGATTACAATGAATAGCGCAAGGTAAAGAAGAATGATTCGATAGATCCATAACATACTCCTACAAGTGAATTATTAAAATTAACAACTCAATCGTAGCTTGTAGAAGTAATTAAAAATGCCAGGCAAAAATTATGAATTTCAGGTATTTTTGCCTTCTAGTATTTGGAATTCAGGTAATCCTAAAAATTTGCTGATGGTCATAGTCCCTAGTTCATGTGTTTGCATCACTTCTTGCCTGATAGTCTGAACTATATGAGGGGAAACATTTGCTATTCTCGGTTCGTAAAATTGCTCGGTTAGATCAAGAGCAATATCCTTAACCAACTGATTGGTCATTACCTCATGATATGCTGTTGGCAGGTACCATTGAAATAACGATTTAACAAGCCATCTAAACAATACTTCACGGGCGAGTTGAGGATGGGCTTTGCCGAAGCTGTAGATGCTCCTTTTTTTGTCGCCTTCCAAAAGCATATCTATAGATCTCAATAATATTTGATAAACCATAATGTTCTCAAAAGGCATAATACCTTCTGTTTCTGAACACTGCTTTATTGTCATCATTGCATTCTTTATATTATCAATCTCTTGTTTTAAAGCGGGTGTCTGTTTCAATACCGGTTCGTTGTAAACAAAATAGTGTGTACATATTGCGACTATGTATTCCAATGCATACAGATGAAGACGCATTACCTGATTGGTCGGGACGAGGTCTTTAGAAGAGATCAAATTCTTTTTGATCATTTTTTGTTTTGCTTGATAAAAGGAACTATACTTTTTATTCAACCATTTAAAAAATTTATTTCTATTCAATTCTTCTGTTATCTCTCCCTGATGTTCCGATTGAATTAAATAAAATAACTCATCGAAATCATCGGGGTAAGGTTTTAATCCAGTATATATACAAGTATCATTTACCATTGAGCTTTCTCAAAGATTTTTGCAATTTCTTGCAAAAAAAACAGCAGCCTTACGCAACCTGCTTAATTTGCTCATAACTACGAGCGTTTTTGCGCTCTAATTCCCATACATCTAAAGCTAACTGCATAGTCAACCAGCTTTCTGGCGTGCCACCTAGTAAATGTGCTAATCGGATAGCCATATCAGGCGTAATGGGGCGATGTTCATGAATAACCTGTGAAACGGTTCGTCTGGAAACCCCTAAACGATCAGCTAATTCAGTTTGTGTCATATTTAGTGATGGCAAGACATCCTCTCGTAAAATAGCGCCAGGATGACTTGGTTTTCGATCTTTAGCTCTTAGCGTATTCATTAGTGATAATCCTCAAAATTAACGTCGTAGGCATGTTCACTCTCAAAACAAAAAGTAATTTTCCAATTTTTCCGCACCGCAACACTCCATACACCCTTTCTATCACCTTTTAATTCATGTAAATCCCAGCCTGGGATGTTCATATCATTGATGACAATAGCTGTATCAAGACGATCTAAAATACGAGTGATCCGCGGTAAATCTTTTATATCCAAATGCTTGCGGATATCTTTAGTAAAGAATTGCTCCAAGCCCTTATGCTTAAAATTCTTAATCATTTACCCATCCTTATTATTGTAACCTATAAAGTTACAAAATCAACTCTCCTATCTAATCCGATCTAACTTTTTTGTAAATACGACACAGGCTGTGGCGTAATTGGGGCACAGACTGTGCCCCAAATTTGAAATCAGCGACAGGTTTTTTTCATACCCTAATTCTAGTTGCTGCGGGTTGCAGTTCATTAATAGGAGCGAGCCGATGTCTGTACTCCCATACACTTTAAAAAATAATCCGTAATCTGCTGCATGGGTTTGCGTAAGCGCTCTACATCGGTAACGATGTATCCTGCGGTGATATCCCCATTCATTTTGTGGTTCATTAATCGTTTTAAGGCATAAGCTGAAATATCTAAG
>CAIRCS010000091.1 GCA_903877115.1 uncultured Legionella sp. | reverse complement strand
GTTGCATTTTGAGCTAGTTCATTTTCTTCAAAGATATTATTGATATGCTGACTAATGTTTTGTTGGGTAGTTTGAAAAAGCTCAGCCATTTGTGGTTGAGTTAACCATACTGTTTCATCTGATAGCTGTACATCAATCTTCGTACGCCCATCCTCAGTTTGGTAAATGATAATTTGAGATTTCTGTTCAAGAGGGTTCATGATAGGATCTTCCTTGTGGTTGGCTTTGGGTTTACACTTATTAAATTGGTACCTGTTTTGGTACCAATAGTCATGTACTGGGTTGATATTAAATGATAGGGGATGAAGAGGATAATACGCGTAACATCCTTTGTTTACAAGGAAATTGCGGCGGATTTGAATTTCAATGATACTCCTTGAAATCATGCCATAAGAGCATGGGGTGCTAGTGGTCGAAGGTTCAAATCCTTCCGTCCCGTCCATTCGTAGCAAGGGCTTTATAAAATAACCAGCGTTTGAAAATTGGGGTCTTTCCCAATTACGGGGGCACTTCATCAAGAACACAGTACTCTAACTCTTATTCTATAATTTTCAAAGTTTCTAAAGCCATAAGCTCTTCTTTGAATCAATTTTATCTTGCGATGAAACCCTTTTGTAATTCCGTTAGACTTTCTAAATCGCCATATACGAACAATCTCATCTCGCCATAAATAAAGCGTTCTCCCTAAGGCAGCTAAAGCTTTAAACGAGCTTTTTTTCAATGCGTCTATCATTTTTCTGGAGCTGTGATTGCCGCGAGTGGCGCGACGTGAATGACATCGATAAACCAAGTCATCGCTATCCATAACACAGCTGCGGTGATGGTTTCATCATGGCATACAATAAAGCGGCGCAGAGTATTGATAATTACCTCTTTCATGCTGTTCTTCTTTTAGCAGTGTGTTGTGTAGATTGCCATGAATCCATAGGCAAATATCATTGGTATGCTAAGCCAGGACCGTGCCGTTAAGTCTGGTTGGTTTTGGAAATTTTTCGCCCTCCCGCCAACGCGGGGAGCATTTATAGCGAATTAGCGCGTTGTCTATTTGTTAACGCATGATCATTGGCGGCATACAAAGATTGGCTATCATCGAGGATAGAGACTCTCTTAGAGGTTTCAGCTTTATTAAAAAGCAGTGAACGAGAATGGAAGCGCTTGACACCTGAACGATGTGCAATGCGGACGACCGTTGTGTTTGGTAAAGTAGATCGCAAGAGGTTGTGTATTTTTTGCTCGCTTTCTTCGGTTAACGAAGCTGTGGATTCGTCCATGAATAGCCAATCCGGCTTTCTCAACAATGCACGAGCAAAACCAATTAATTGTTGTTCTCCTAAAGATTAAAGTATTACCCCAATCGAGTTTATTGTCATCCAATCGTGTACGGTACTGTTTAAGCCCTACTTTGAGCAGCGCCTGTTGATAATCTGAATCGGTGTAGCGATCGACTGTATTGGGATAGGCTAAAATTGCGCGTAAAGTGTTCCAAGGCAGGGTCGGTCGTTGTGTAAAAAACATGACATTTTTTGGCGTAGAAACTTGGCCAGATCCATGTCGCCAGGTCCCAGAAATAACTTTAAAAAGCGTACTTTTACCACCTCCATTGGGGCCTTGAATGAGTGTGTTTTCACCTTGCTTAAACTCTAGATTCAGATTTTCAAACATTCGATCCGAGCGTTGTGCAAAACTGACACTGAGGTTTGTCAATCTGATATGACTCGATTCTTGTTGTGTGCTGCGTTGAATCTGTTTGGGTGCACAGACCAAACCATCAGCTTGCATGGCTTTCTCCAACTCTAGTAAACGATTTAAGCTATTATGGTAAAGCGCCAATTGCGGATAATAAGTGATAAACCAATTAAAAGAGTTATTCACAAGGCTGAATAAAAGACCTATTTGCATGAAAGAACCCAAAGGAAGTTGCCCTTTAAAATAAAGAGGAGCCGCTGCTAAAGTTGGAAATATTGATGCCAGATTCATATAAAAATTGGTGAAAGCGTTTAGACGAGACTCAATTTTTAGTTTTTCCATTCGGACTTCTGTGATTCGATCTATTTTTTGCAACAGCATATTACGGTAATAAGTTTGTCCCTGTTCTTGCGCAATGAATTCGGCTTGTTGCTTGATAAACTCTAGTTCTTGGCGTAAGTCGGATTCTTTTGCTTAAATATTTTTATTGGTATCAGATAGATTTTTACCGATCAAATGGATGATAAAACTAGATAAACCAGCAAACAATAGTGCTGCCCAAACCAAGAAACCAGGTATGGTTATCAGTGTGCCAAAGGCCATGAAAGACAAAGAACCGCCGATTGTCCAGAGCGCTCCTATCGAACTGACCAGTTGAAACAAGGCGTTCAATAATCCAAAACTCAAAGCCAATGACAGTTCAACATAGGTTGCAATATCCTCATGAATGCGTTGTTGTGGGGTTGGTTCAGCGATTTGTTCTGGAAAGCGATGTAAATCGACAAATGTGTTACAGTCTTCTTCTGTTGGTTCAGGAATGTATTTTTCAATGAAGCGTTCGCTCAACCATTTACGCCAGCGCGCGCCTAAATGTGATGTCAGTAAGTTGCTTAAGTAACTGAATAACGCAATACTTGAGATGATGAGCGCATAAATCAGGAGCTGGCTCATGAATAAGCTAAAATTCATAGCAGTTAAGGCCGCCCAAAATCCTAAGCTCCACCAAGAAAGCCAGGCAATTGAACCTGCAAATCCAATTGCGGAAACCGCGGCGCCTAGCACTAGCAGAGATGCAATCCATCGGTCTTCAGATTCTACAAAATAACGCAACGCGAATTCGAGCTCTTTTTTCATGCGTTTTATGATCAAAAAATAATCGGAAATTCTATATTTAAACCAAAAATTATTCAACTTAGTGTCCGATCTTCAGGGCAAAGGCATCTTAAGTTACTTGCCTAATAATGGTTTTTCTAAAATAGTCCTCTAATGCAGCCATTTGATCATAACCATATATTTTTTCGAGTTTTTTCATTATTTTTATTTTACGCGTGCCATCAGACAGGAGATCCCTCTCCCTCGCTGCGCTCGGGTTCGGGATGACGTGGTGGGGAGTTAGATATTTTTACGTTTATGTCTTTTTAAAACACGTATATTTCCAAAAATAGAATCAAGTTAATACATTTTTTACGATAACAGGCAACCCACCTGAGGGGGCAATGACGGGGCCTTTGCGCTCTGGTTTCGCTATGTAATTATCTTGTAATTTTAACTCTAGATGTATCAAAATTTGAGCGATAATAATTTTCATTTCATATTGAGCGAAAGCGGCTCCTATGCAACGTCTGATTCCACTGCCAAAAGGTAAGTAAGTATAAGGATTTTCTGTTGAGTTTAAAAAGCGCTCTGGCATAAATTTATGTGGTTCTGTCCAATTTTCAGAATCATGATGCGCGAGATACATGCAAGGTGAAATAACAGTTCCCTTGGGAAAGATATAGTCCCTTAATTGATAAGGTTCATTCGTGATTCGTAATAAGTAGGGAAATACAGGGGTAATTCTTAAGGCCTCTTTGATGACAGCATCTAAATAAACTAATTTATCTAAGTTTGAAACCAATTTGCTCTGGATGATGTTAGATCAGTTTGAGTCTATTGAAAACAAATTTATCCCCAACCTGGGGAGTCACCTAATCATTCTTTCCCCCATCCCGTCGTTGCGAGCGTAGCAGATCCAGCTCGCAACGACCGGAAAGACTATGATATACTTCCATTTTTCCCAAATCGATGACAACTCCTATGCACGGCACGAGTTGGAGAGATATATTATCGATACCATCTATAGAGTGGTTGATGTGTTTTAAAAAATGGCGAAGCACAGTCATATATTTCATGACAGTGCCTGTTTTTGCAACCGAATTGGCATGAATTTAGAGTTTGTATTGCTACAAAAGTCCTATTGTACTGACATTGAGAGGTTTGCTGTGATGAAAAAATATATTATAGGGTTGCTGGTTTTCGCTTCGCCGACTCTTTTTGCCTGTTCTACGTGCGACTGTAATGGGTTGTTGGATATTATCATTAAAAATAATACGTCATCTGATTGTTATATTATTCAACAGACCGTTACAAAAGGTATGGGTTGGCCGGGAAGAGATTCGGCATTTAAAATTATTGCTGGTCAAACTAATATCCCATACAGTTTTTTCGGCGGGGAGAAGAATATTTCGTTAACGGTGCAATGCGGAGACGATAAGTTTGCAACGTTTTTGTCTGCGTCATTTAAAGATGCGCAATCACACGAAGATGCTATCACTGGCTCGGTTGTCTCATTGTCCAATATAGATGCGATTTATACTACAACAGCGGCCACTTGCACTAACCTTGTTGGCGTTCATAAGCCTAGTGCGATAAATTGGACGTTAGAGTAATGACCATTTAGCAAGGGACGGCGCTGCGTGCTGGCAGTGAGAATTGTTATTTTATAGACAATATTATAATAAAACTGGTATAATATTGCTCACTTATAAAGAGCCCGTCTAATGAGCTTTGACAAAGTAGGATATACCATCTATCCCATCGAAAAAGTACTGAAATCTGTAAATGGGACTTCGCGAGTGGCGCAGTTTTTGGCTCAACAAGCCAATCCAGCTCGCCATGCGATCTATACTGCTTTCGTTGATTCCTTCGGAGATGGCAATTGTGGTCCTCGGTCTATTATTCAAAGCTTATTGCTAAAAGGCGTGTTGCAGAATCAACAGGAATTCGTATATCAATTTCTATATCATTTGTATTCAAATCATAAAGATAAATTACAGCCTTACGAAAAATATGCACCCCATAATATAGTACCCACTGATCCAAGGCCGCCTCTTGGTCAGGGGACAGTCCGATTACCTCATGCCAGTAAAGGACAATTAGAGACAGATCTCATAACTTTTTTAGATAGGTACCGACATTTACCCCAAACACCAGAATCTCTGGCCTATATTCAAAGTCATATGCCTGTTTATGGTCCTGGACGTGTGCGCCCAGTGCGTGACCCTATTCTGTATTTGCTAGCTGCATATTTGCGTTTTGATATCATCTCACATATCAATCAAACACCAGCCAACCGTCCGGAGGAGCCCGGGATTGCACAAACTCGTTTTGATAGGCTGCAGTTATGTTTAGCTGTTGCAGATGATAATATGCTTGATGACCTTGCGACGTTAGAAAAAAATACCAATCTTCAAGTAACAGGTTGGTATTTTGCTGACAAACAAATCCATATTCAGGTTTATAGTGAATCTGGTGATGCTATGGTGAGCTGTCTCTACGACAATAGAGACGATTTTGGAACTACCCTACCTTTTATGGACACCACCATCTATAGAATACCTGGTGGCTCGCATTATGCTACTTTAATTAATCCAGAAGTGGATCGATTGCAACCATTACATTCGCAACGGGAAACTCCCGTTTTAACTAACCATGCTCAATTTGCATTGTCCTTTTTTAATACCTTTCGCAGTAGATTTTTATTTTGTCTTTTATTTTCCGCTTGCTCTATCGGCATGGCGATTGCCATCGGCGGTTCTGGTTTGCCTTTTGGTATCGGAATTGCTGCGCTCACGGTTTTAGGTCTTTTTGCCACTGAGACTTGTCGTAACAATTTAGTAGATGGTCATGATACGAGAGTCATGCGGTCACGTTGGGTCAAAGGATAGCGCTCATTAGACTTCTTGCATATTGGCCGTATAAAGGATATTGAGCGCGTTGGCTTGACTATTTGGGTTTGGGTGGGCAAGGTCCGCCATGTTGTTTTCCGCATATAGAACAGCGAGGAATTTTTTTTAATTTGTCGATGGCCGCTTCTTTTTCTTTATCTGGCTGAGTTTGCCTTCTTCCTGGGGCGTCGGGGCGTAATGAAAATAAATATTTTTCTTCTTCTTTCGTATTAGCTTTATTAGCGAGGGATTTTTTTGGGCGATTGGATAGGAAAAGATAGATGTTTTTTATTTGCTCTGATAAAGGGTCACTTTGAAATTGGGCTATCTGATATGCTTTCTTGGCATAGTTCAAAGATTTTTCTTGATCTCTGCGCGACTGACCTCGGCTGAAAATAACCGCGGCATAAAAATAATTGCGATGATCATGCGGGACTTTGCTATCCAATTCTTGCACCAATTCTGCGGCCAGTTCACGTCGTCTAAAATCATTGGCCAGAATGCTACTTTTTATTTTTTCTAGCTCACTAGGGTTTTTGGTATAGAGCAATCTTTTTCTTTCTTCTTGATCTGCTACATAGAGTTCTAATAATTCTTCGTCTCGCATAACGCCTCGCGAATCTTTCAGAATGAACAAATAGTTGTCTATATTATAACCCATTTATTTTCTGGATAATATGCCTGTGATACGATCAGGGCAAGCGCATGAGTGTCCATAAATTACCTTGGTTGATGACGTCCCGCGCTTTATGCGCGGGATCCAGAGATCTTGCTAAATTCCTGGATCCCGCGGTCGAGCCGCGGGACGTCGTGAATTGAGCGATGATTGCAAATATAATTTTATCCGCGCATTTATGCGTCACACATGCTTTTGCCCTGGTGATACGATTCACCAATTGCTCTGAGAGTAAATATTATGCTGTTGGTTCAGAGTACTTGTTATCAGAATCAGTCAATTCCTCAGTAGGCGCTCTCTCAGGCCTATGCGGTGTAGTCACTTTAAAGAAATTATTCTCGATTAAAAGCTTTTGAATGGCGCGAGTTTCTGGATAAACTTTGGTCGCATAATCATACCCCCATTGTGTCGAGATCATTAATCCGCCGGCTCCCAAGCCGATTAATGCGCCTCCTATAGGCATAACAATACTTTTAAGAAGGATCTCTGGCCAAAGAGCGATGATTGGCCAAAAATGACAAGTACAAGCATTGCAATGCAAATAACGGTTCCCAGCAATGCATATTGCACGTTTTGAAAGTTCGGGAGCGTGCTACCGCGTGGTTGTCCTTGTCGCCAATGAGATGGATTAGTAGTATCTTGATTAAAATGAAATTCCAGGTCTGGCCAAAACTCGCACAGAGCCGTGATTAAGCCTGGTGTCAATGGGTCTTGAGGAATATACATCAAAGTGTCGAGTCTACGGTCTTGAGCCAGCGTGGCGATCAGTATAAATAGGTCTGCACGTTCTTTTTCATTTAAATAGCGATAAAGTTCTGGGCGCCCGATAATAGTCTTTTTATATAAAGGGATTGCTTGCTCACGGGCAAGATAGTTAAGATGATGCAATGCAGGAATCATCAAAGGAAACTGGGTCATGAAGTTATCAATGACAAAATCATCCTTAAAAAACTCTATGTAAAATTGCAAAAGGCTATCTGCATTACTGTTGTCATTGACGCGAAATAATTTTTCCATTTCGGTTTTGAGACTGTCTGCTCCAAAATGAGAGCTGCTTGCTAAAACTCTTAGTATTTCTCTATGGTTAGAGGTAATGGCGATATCCAAAGGGCTGACGCCGAAAATGGTTTTTGCCACAGGATCGGCGCCATTTTCGATGAGCCAGGAAAATAAAGTAGGTTCATTCCATTGTGCCGCCGCGTATAAAATGGATTTTCCGCCTGTCCTGAAGTTCAACAGATTAGAACTATCACATTCATAGTGAATTAAAGCCAGATTTTGTGCGAGATTGTCGGAGAGGCTGCGTACTAAATGGCGCATATCTTGGCCACCTTCTTTCAAACGATAACCTTCTCTAATCATACCTTCTATCTTGTCTTCTTTTGTTCTATTTCCGATAGTATTTCTATGATAGTACAAATAAAATTCATTGGTTGCGATGTTAGTAACATTGCGCTGAATGGTATACAAAAGATAGGGCGTGTTTACAATTCATCCCCGACGCCTACGTGCCGCGGCTTGTCCGCGGCATCCAGAC
>CAIRCS010000090.1 GCA_903877115.1 uncultured Legionella sp. | reverse complement strand
GATCCTTCGCTTCGCTCAGGATGACGTACCTGGGGAGTGACAAATAAATTTATTATACATGGAGAAGTATTATGTTGCTTTTAGATATTCCTGATATCTGTGCCATGGTTTCCAAAGTAGGGTTGAAGAACTTTTATAGTCGTCTTGCGGAGTATTTGACTGAAGATTTTTCTCATTGGGAGCAATTTCAAAAATCGCCGCGCCATGGGGTGACTGTGCCCAATGGGATCATCGAACTGATGCCGATTGCGAATGATACCTATTACACCTACAAATATGTGAATGGGCATCCGAATAATCCACGGCACAATAAATTGAATGTGGTGGGTGTGGGGATGTTGGCGGATGTGGAGACAGGCTATCCCTTGATGCTGACTGAAATGACGTTATTAACAGGATTGCGAACGGCGGCAACCTCAGCATTGGCGTCGCGCTATCTAGCACGTAAAGACAGCAAGTCTTTGGCGATTATTGGTTGCGGTGCGCAAAGTGAATTCCAAGTGCTCGCACATCAGGCTTTGTTGGATATTACGGAAGTCAGATATTACGATCTTGATCCTGCCGCCATGCAACGTTTTGCAAAGCATTTACAAAATACAGGTCTGCAATTAAAACCCATGCCGGATACGCGCTCTGCAATTGCTCAAGCGGATATTATTATTACTGCCACAGCAGCCAAAGGGAAACAGCATGTGTTGCAAAATGCTTGGTTGGAAGCAGGACAACATATTTCTGCTATTGGTGGTGATTCTCCCGGTAAAACGGAATTAGATCCGGAGATTTTAAAGCATGCGGCTGTGGTCGTAGAATTTTTTCCGCAAACGCTGCATGAAGGCGAAATCCAAAATCTAGGCGCTCAGGCCAAAGATTTTGTGTATGCAGAATTGTGGGAAATTATGAGCGGCAACAAGCCAGGGCGCCGTAATGCTCAAGAAATAACCTTGTTTGATGGGGTGGGATTTGCGCTAGAAGATTTTAGTACGTTGCGTTTGTGTTACCAATTAGCGCAAGAGCTGCAGATAGGCAAGTCCGCGAACATGATTCCAGATAAGATTGCAGATTGTAAAAATTTATTTGGTTTGTTGGTCGGAGATTCCGGATGCGTCAAAAACTAAATTTATTGGGTTTTGCTGCGGGCATTGCCGGCAATAATCCAGATTGTGCTTTGGCGCCATGGTATTTGTATTACCATCCTGAATGGTTCCAACATTTATCCATGGTGGTATCCTGGGAAGGCTTTATCAAAGCAAGCAGTCGTAATGTTGGCGCAACGGTGATGCCAGAAGTCGTGGAAATCATAAAAAGCTTGAGCCAAGAGGTGTTGGCTTTGACTCGCCAGCAGCAACATTTTGCGGTGATTGGAGGGGATCATTCTTGTGCGATAGCTACTTGGAGTGCGGTTGCCTACGCCAATCGTTTACAGGGAGATATTGGATTATTGTGGGTTGACGCGCATATGGATAGTCATACGCCGAGTACTTCTATATCGCAAAATGTACATGGTATGCCACTTGCAGTCTTGCTAGGGCATGGTACCCCCACTTTGTGCCAACTCTTGGATGATCAACCCAAATTGCAACCCCAAAATGTTTGTTTGGTCGGCGTTCGGAGTTATGAAGCGGCCGAACGACAGTTATTGGAAGAATTGGGCGTGCGAGTCTACTATATGGATGAGGTCCATGAGCGCGGGCTGAGTGCGGTTATCCATGAAGCGTATGATCAAATTTCTGCGCATACTTGCGGTGTTGGGTTCAGTATTGATATGGATGCGATCGACCCAGAAGATGCGCCTGGTGTCGGCTATCGCGAGCAGGGTGGGTTGAGTGGTCAAGCATTGCGTCAGGCTTTCAGCTCGCTATCTAAAAATCGTACGCGCTTATTGGGCGTGGAAATTACTGAATACAATCCTATCTTGGATATAGACAATAAGACGGCGCATTTGTTGATTGAGTTGTTGAATGCCATTGTGACTGATTAAGCAGCTTGCTACCTATCTGGTTTAAGCGTAAAATTTCTTGCCATATCGATGCAGCGAGCTTATCACATGGTAAAAAGTACAATTATTGCTAATCCGGTCAGTATGGCCGTTTCGATTTCAAAAGCCGCGCAAGATTCTTGGTTAGTGAGGCCGTATTTCACAGCTTTTCCTGCTCCGCTGCAACCTCATCCCAAAAATATTATATTTCTTCTCGATACTAGCAGTAGTATGCGTTCAAACTCGCGATTACAAAGAGTAAAAGTGGCCGTATCCAATTTATTAGATAAACTCAAGCCAACCGATACGTTTAGTGTTGTGAGCTTCAATGAAACGGCGACTCATCTGGTTACCTGTAAACCAGCATCTAAACAGGAAATCGTTACAGCAAAATCTCTCATTGATAAAATGGAGGCTAGGTCTGGAACTAGCTTCGAAGCAGCATTTTCGTCAGTCAACAAGCCTAATATGATTCCATCCGATAGTCATTCGAGTATTATTTTTTTAACAGACGGAGAAGACAATTCTTGTTCCGCGCAGACGTTATTCCAGATATTTAAGGGTAAAAAATTTCTGCACATTATTCCTATTGGTATTTTGGAGCACACCAGTCCTCTTCTTCTAGATGCGCTTGCTCAGTTAAGTGGTGGAGGCACCCGTGCACTTTATATCAAGGACGATCGTTCTACCGAGTATCAACAGGCTTTTGATACAGCGTTTCAACGCGCTGCTGAGGCTAATAAATGTGACGATAGTTTGGACGGGAGACAAGTTGCTTCGCCAGCGACTTATAGAGGTTCATTAGGTTTTTTCCCTAAAGTGTTAACAGGTGCTGTGCTTGCAGGGTGT
>CAIRCS010000089.1 GCA_903877115.1 uncultured Legionella sp. | reverse complement strand
TATTGTGAATAATAGATGAGATTTTGACTAATTTGTCTGCTGAATCGGCTTTCATTGAGTGACCCTTCCTCATTAAAAATGAGAAATCATGATCCTTTTTTTATTTTTATCAAGTAGTTAAGCAGGTTTTTTAGAATTAATTTGAGGGGATCTTTGAGAGTTATGATAGGATTCGGGACATTAACCGTTAAGACCAGTCCAGTCATCTTAGGCCCCGTTGCAGCATTCAGCTCTGTTGCAGGCGCGGTGTCTGCTTATCGAGCTGCTCCAAATGGGTTTTTTACCTCTTGTTCAAGAGTCTATAGAGAGGATGATGGGCCTGAGCATAGGTCGGGAGCATGCGCTAAGAGGAACCCGTCAAACATGGCGTGAAAACGTCATAAAAAAATCAGGCTGATCTTAATTTAATAAAAAAAATGAATTTTTTAAAATTTACTCCAGAAGATTCGCTATCTTGTATAAATTGAAGATATACTTCCTAGATAGTGAAAATTTAGGAGTTGCTGAATGCCGGCTAAGGCTATCTACGATACCATTGCAAGCCAATACGCGACGGCAGATTGTTTTGGCGCCATCACCGAAAGTCACAATAGCGCTATTGCGCAAATCAAACAATCCACTATTGGCCACAAACCTCGAATCAAAATCCTAGATCTTGGCGTTGGTGATGGCGCTTTTATGCGAAGAACTAGGCAATTATTTCCTATGGCAGAGCTCACAGGAATTGACGTGTCAGGTAAGATGTTAAACCTTGCTAAAACAGGTTTATCTATCAATACGATTGAAGCAAGTGCTGCAGAAGCAACTTGTTATTTACCAAACCATAGCCAAGATTTGGTCATAGCTCATTTTGTAAATGCCTACATCCCCATCCCAATTTTATTTAAGCAAGCACAAATGCTAACGCGAGCAAACGGACATTTTTCAATTATTACGACCACTTATGAGTCTTTTCCTATTGCACAACAACTTTTAGCCGATTTTATTGCTCGCGACTCTATTTTAAGTAGTATTGTAGGGCATTATTATAAAGCGGTCGTAAAAAACACTACAGTAGCGTCAGACAAAACCGAACTCATCCAAGCTTTGCATCACCATCAATTTGAAGTGGTGGATCATCAGCGACTTCAAATCCCCCTTACAATAAACAGTATTGATGAGCTACTTTTATTTGGCATAGAAGGAGGTTGGTTCATAAACAGCCTATCCGTAAAAATATTACCTAGAAATTTTTTACTCCAACGCATTAAGGGTGTATTCAGTAAGATTTTTACGTTTCCATACCAAGATACACATATTATTGATATTATTTTGGCAAAAAAATAGGTGCCCCCCCTCCAGGTAATTGAATAAAAATAGAACGCAATCATAAGAATAGATATATTTTATTCTAGAGAATTCGCAATTTCCTATGAATTAAAGATATACTGCCTAAGGATAATAAAAAGTTAGAGGTTTCTGAATGCCCGTTAAGGCCATCTATAACACAATTGCAAGTCAATACGCCACTGCAGATTGTTTCGGTTCCATCACTGAAAGTCACCACACCGCCATTCAGCAAATAAAACAAGCCTCATTTGATTACAATCCTGATATTAAGGTCTTGGATCTGGGGGTTGGAGACGGGGCTTTTTTACGCAAAATTAAGCCATTATTTCCGACAGCTGAACTAACCGGCATCGATGTATCGGGTGAAATGTTAAAACGTGCGCGTGCAGACTTGTTTTTAAATACCATTGAAGCCAGCGCCGCCCAAGCAACGCAATATTTGCCATTACATAGCCAAGACTTAATCTTGGCGCATTTTATTAATGCCTACGTTCCCATCCCTATCTTATTTAAACAAGCAGAGATGCTAACGCGCAAAAGTGGTCATTTCTCCATGATTACCACAACCTATGAGTCATTTCCGGTTGCACAACAACATTTGGCAGATTTTATCGCACGCGAATCTATTTTGAGTAGCATTGTGGGGCATTATTACAAAGCAGTAGTAAAAAACACGACGGTAGCCTCTGGAGAAGAGGAATTACTCCAAGCATTACAACGGCACCAATTCAAAATCCTAGAGCACCATCGCTTGCGTATCCCAATTACTTTAAACAATATTGATGAATTGGCTTTATTTGGCATCGAGGGTACTTGGTTTTTAAATAGTTTATCCATCAAAATGCTACCCAGAAATTTTTTACTGCAACGCATTAAGCGTTTATTCAATACAATATTCACGTTTCCCTATCAAGACACGCATATCATTGATATCGTATTGGCTAAAAAATAGAACCCCGATTAGTTTTGATGTCTGATTATTGTCATCGTCTTCTTAAAGTGACAAACACTCAAGACTTAATAGGTGTGGTGCCACGCTTGTTAATTTTATATATTTCTCGAGGTGCTTCGGATGGATAACCGTACCCACGATCGGAAAGACGTTTGACGATTTCCAAATAGCGCTCACCCCAACTACCGGGATCAAAATTCGTTACCACAACGTTATAATTCAAATTAATAATCGATTCAAATGCCTTGCGTTGGGCCAGAAGATGTCCCTCAAATGTGACTCGAACTTCCGTTTCGGTATTAATGCCCTCGTCTTTGATACGCTTGACCAGAATATAAATCATTTTTTCAATGGTATAAAACATCTTACACATAGACATACCGACAGAGTACATCTCTTCGCCTTTTGAGGTACTTAATTTGTAACCTCGATCACAAATATCATATACAAATTCATAATCATCTGTTCCAGAAACGGGTGCTGGATGCACTATTTTAGGAGGATTATAAATTGGCAAACTTGGGCTAGTCACTGTAATCTCAAAATAAGCCCAATGCCACCATAGCACAAATACACCGGCTACCTGCTGGAGAAAATTATCTTCATCTAAAAAATCCACATTCTCTGCACCGCCTCCCTGCTCAATCTGCATAGAAATTGCAGCGGGATCCTGGCCATCTGAAATCAGAAATTCCGCTTCAGCATCAGTCGACTGAAGCGCCTCTTCATTAGGAATGTATTCGTCTGAACTGATAAGCTCAGCTTCAGGACTAGTCTCGTCAGGCTGAATTGCTTCTTCTGTGGGAACGCTTTCATCTGAGCTCATGAGCTCAGCTTCAGAACTAGTCTCGTCAGGCTGAATTGCTTCTTCTTTGGGGATGCTTTCATCTGAGCTCATGAGCTCAGCTTCAGAAACAGATTCTATGGGTTGAATTTCTTCTTGGTGAGCGTTTTCTTCTATAGTCACAAACTCAGGACTATCAGGAGACTTTGGATTAGAATCAATAGGCTGTGTGGCATCTTTTTTTTTCTTACCTGGAGAAACGCCTGGCAACTCGTCCGTGGGCTTAGCCATCACTAACACTCAATACATTAAAAAGATAAATTCAATGTTAGCCCAAAATAATAGAAAAAGGAACCGGAATATTAGGGTCTGTTAACAGCGGACACAGTCAACATGCAAGAACGCGCCCCAAACTGTGTCATCCCGTCTACGCGAGAATGACACAATGATTGAAACACCGTCACAATCATCGGCGCTCTTTAAAGAAGATTTTCAGTAACTCACCACAAGGCTCTGCCAAACAGCCCCCTTCGACCGCCACCCGATGATTTAATTTATCTCCGGCAAGCAAATCAAACACCGATCCTGCAGCACCTGTTTTCAGATCATACGCACCAAATACCAAACGTTGCAAACGCGCGTGGACCATAGCACCCGCACACATACAACAGGGCTCCAACGTCACATATAAAGTTGTCTGATTCAAACGATAATTCTGAACTGCACTCCCTGCCGCTTGCAAAGCAATGATCTCTGCATGCGCACAGGGATTATGTTGTTGAATCATCTGATTATACCCAGATCCCAATATTTGCTGGTTGGCATCGACCAAAACCGCTCCAACCGGCACTTCACCTCTATCCCAAGCTTTTTGCGCAAGATTTAGTGCATATTGCATCCAGTATTCATCATGCTCAAGCGACACAGGCCTCTACACCCAGTTTGGCAAATAAACTCTCATCTTTACTCATCTGAGGATTCGCTTCCGTCAATAATTTATCCCCGATAAAGATAGAATTAGCCCCAGCTAAGAAACACAGTGCTTGCAATTCATCGCTCATTTCAGTACGGCCAGCGGTCAAACGCACCACCGATTTTGGCATCAGAATCCGCGCCGCAGCGACTGTCCGCACCAATTCAATGCCCTCTACCGGCTCTGCTTTCGCCAAAGGAGTTCCTGCAACAGGAATCAAGCGATTGATAGGCACACTTTCAGGCGGCGTTTCTAAATTTGCTAAGGTTAATAAAAACTCTATGCGATCTTCACGGGTTTCACCCATACCAAGAATACCGCCACAACATACGGCTATCCCTGCTTGACGAACGTGCTCTAAAGTTTGCAACCGATCTCCGAAACTTCGAGTCGTGATAACCTTTTCATAGTAACTAGGAGAGGTATCAATATTATGGTTATAAAAATCCAAACCGGCTTCTTTTAATGTCTCAGCTTGTTCTGGCGATAGCATACCCAAAGTCATACAAGTTTCCATACCCAAATCTTTCACTTCGCGTATCATATTCGCCAAAGCAGGCATCGCCTTTTCCGGAGGACTGCGCCATGCGCCACCCATACAAAAACGCGTTGCGCCATTTGCTTTCGCTTCTTGGGCTTTGACGAGCACGTCTTCAACACACATCAAATTTTCTTTCTCAACATGTGTAGAATGATGACCACTTTGCGCGCAATAACCACAGTCCTCTGGACATGCGCCGGTTTTAATACTTAATAATTGCGCCAATTGAATTTTGGCAGGATTATGATGTGCACGGTGAACCGTTTGCGCCTGATACAACAAATCAGGAAACGGCAAAGTATAAATATCGGCCACTTGAGCCATAGTCCAACGCTGGGAAGAATTCATTCGTTACACCTGTATATTACAGAGCTTACCCAAAACCCCGATGTCTAGGCAAAATTTGTTTTTAACGAGGGCGTTTAGACAAAGAAAATGACCGAATTAAAAACAAATTTAAACGAAGAGAACGGCGTTTTGCGTCAGTCCTGTGTTAAAATTCTTGATCATGATAAAGTTCTTACTATGTTTGTCAACAGTATAGAGAAAAAACCACCATGAATTTCGAAACGCTCATTGCAAAAGATTTACACCACGTTTGGCATCCTTGTTCAATTATGAAAAATTTTGAGCAAGATCCACCGCTAGTCGTTACCTCAGCGCAAGGATCGTATATTCAAACCAATCAAGGACGCCTAATCGATGCTATTTCTAGTTGGTGGTGCAAATCTTTAGGCCATGGTCATCCCGCCGTCCTCGCTGGCATCCGTGCGCAATTAGATTGTTTTGAACATGTCATGCCTGCCAATACAACGCATCCTAATTTAGTAGCCTTGGCAGAAGAATTAGCGGCACTTAGTCATAAGCAACATATCTTTTTCGCCAGTGATGGTGCCTGCGCAGTAGAAATTGCTTTGAAATTAGCCATTCAAGCTGCACAGCTCAAAGGGCATTCTGAACGAAATCAAGTAGCCGCCCTACGCCATGCCTACCATGGTGAAACATTGGGGGCTTTGAGTGTCAGCGACATGGGCATGTATAAACAGGCTTGGGATGGATTAGGCATCCACTGCCATTTTATAGATCCGATTCCTTACGTCAATGACAAACAAGATCCTCTTTGGTCAGATGCAACCTATCAGTGGGCAGCCGTATTACCTCAGTTGGAGCGCATAAAATCTCAGATTTGCGCGATCATCATCGAACCGGTTATTCAGGGAGCCAACGGCTTACGTCCGTATAGCGCTGATTTTTTAACCAAATTAGCAGCTTTTGCGCGGCAACATGACATCTATATTATTGCAGATGAAATCATGACCGGTCTGGGACGCACAGGAAAATGGTTCGCTAGTGAGCATGCTGGCATCGACCCGGATATGATTTGTCTTTCCAAGGGATTAACGTCTGGATCAGTACCCATGAGCTGCGTGCTCATTGACCACGCTCTCTATGATTTATTTTATCAGGAACAAGATCCCAAACGCTGCTTTCTTCACTCACATACCTACAGTGGCAATGCCCTAGCCATCGCCGCAGCATTGGCAACCATTCAAACCATGCGCAGCGAACAAATCCTGCAACAAGCTCGGGATTTAGGGCTCTATATGCATCGCAATTTTCAGGCCGTCATCCAAGCAACGGGCCAATTCACCAATTTGAGAATGTTAGGCGCTATCGTAGCTGCAGATTATCAAGGCCCCAATAGTGAAAAATTCAGTCAGGCGCTGGCCAAAGCCGCGCAACGCGAAGGCGCTTTACTCCGACCAATCGGCCCCACTCTTTATTGGTTTCCACCCCTGAATACAACACACCAAACGATTGATGAATTAACCGAGATCACCGAACGCGCCATTTGTGCTGCTATAGAGGAAATCACACCATGTACTGCATAGGCTTAACCGGACCTATCGCCAGTGGCAAATCGACCGTTGCAGCGTTATTTGTCCAATTAGGTGCACAACTCATCGATGCAGATCAGATTGCTAGACAACTTACTGCAAAAGATCAGCCTGCATTAGCAAACATCATTGCGCATTTTGGGCCACAGTTCTTGGACGCCAACGGTGAATTACACCGTCGATTGTTACGAGACCTGATTTTTAAACACCCAGAAGAACGCGATTGGTTAGAGAGATTATTGCATCCTTTGATTCGACAAAAAATTGAGGCGCGGCTGCATAGTGCGCCCACATTATATTATATAGTCGAAATTCCATTATTATCTGACAGAAGTAACTACCCATATTTGAATCGCACATTGGTAGTTCTAACCGAACCCAACATCCAAAGACAACGCGTCATGCAACGCGACCAACATACTGCAGAGCAAGTGCAAGCAATCGTCCAAGCGCAAGCTGATGAGAAGATTTATCGGAGTTTAGCGGATGATATCATCATTAACAACGGCTCGCTCCAAGATCTAGAGCAAGCCGTTTTACAATTACATCAAAAATATTGTGCGCTGAAAGCAGCTTAGATACTGCACCGCTTGAGCTGAGGAGCGGCCGTGGCCTCGTCTCGAAGATTTGGGAACTCCGCCTAAAGTCACTGGATTGCTTCGTCGTTGCGAGAAGCGCAGCGACGAAGCAATCCAGTGACTTATACACCCTTCAAAACGGAGTACGCGTCTTTCTCTTAATGCAGTGTCCAAATCATGGTATCTGGACTGGGTTTATTTATATAACAACTTTGCGGTTGCACTACAAAGTCTGCATCCATATTTGAAAGCGAGGATGTGTTGCCTTCAAAAGTGGGGGCATTATACACAATATATTTTGTTAGCGATTTTTTGGATGAAAAAGTAGCCATTTTATCCTCACCATAGACAAAGCTGAAATCTACATCGACCGCTTCACTAAAAACTCCAATCGTAGTTTCAAACGTAAAGGGAAGACTTTGCTCACCATTTTCAATCGTATGCACGGCCTTGCCTGTAGACCTTGAATTACCCATACGCACGTTTTGATATATCAAATGACACTGCACTCCAGTATTATTTTGCACAACTATCTCGAATAAATAATTACAGAGAAGAGAGCCTGCATGCACCCAAGGTGCTGATAGACAACAAAGCTAGTAATATGCATTTTTTCATTTTCATATCTCCAAAAAGTTCATAATGCGCATAATAATAACAGATCACATCTCTAAAAAGAACCTTACAGGACTTACCTAGTTGTGTCAGTTGAATTTGAACCTTACAATGATCTATGACTTCACGTATATGAGGACGAATCCATGAAACGAAACAATAGCATGTTGAAGTGGTTGTTATCTCTTATGATTCCATGTGCCACATTACAAGCGCATCCGTCTAAACCTATCGATCTAACCTATCCTTTCAACCATAAAACTATTTATTGGCCTACCGAAAAAGGCTTTCATTTGGAAAAGTTTTTTTCTGGTTTTACCCCCAAAGGGTATTTTTATTCAGCCTATCATTTTTGTGCCCCAGAACATGGCGGTACGCATATTGATGCGCCACGTCATTTTTCTCAATATGGCCATACAGTCGATGAAATTCCTGTGACCCAATTAATCGGCAACGCTGTGGTGATTCATGTGGAAAAAAAGGTGGCACACGACAGAGACTATGCCATTCAGGTAGAAGATATCAAAAAGTTTGAACACCAATACCGTCCCTTGAATACTCAAGATATCGTGCTATTTTACACAGGTTGGGGTCACTATTGGGATAACAAAAAACACTATTTAGGTACGGATAAATTTGGCGATGTTACTCATCTCCATTTTCCAGGATTGTCTAAAGAAGCTGCTGAATATTTGGTAAGCAAACAGATCAAAGGTGTTGGATTGGACACCCCAAGTCTCGATCCCGGTGTTTCGGTCGACTTTAAAGCGCATCAAATTATTTTAGGCGCTAATTTATTTGGCATAGAAAATGTGGCGAATTTAGCCACACTACCCCCTGTTGGTTCACAGCTCATCGTGGCGCCCATGAAAATTGAAGGTGGAAGCGGTGCGCCGACTAGAGTGCTTGCTTTGACGACATAAAATAACACATAGGCAGTACCCAGTAAGCCGGCTGCAGATCAACTACAAATAAAGTTGCAACCTTTGCCCCAACGTTTATAATTAGATGTTGCATATGCTCAATACGTTGAAGGTACTCTTCTTGAAAAAAATATCCTATTTTTGGAAATCCGGTCTCTGGGCATTGCTGAGTTTATT
>CAIRCS010000088.1 GCA_903877115.1 uncultured Legionella sp. | reverse complement strand
GGTGCTAATGCTTTAGATAAAACGCTTGCTTTGATTGCATCTGTATATTTTGTGACTTGTCTCATCAGGAACTCCAACCACCCCGCTTAGAATTAATTTAACTCAGAAGCGACAACTTTCCTGAAATTGGGGGCCACTGGTGAGACAATTGTCAGGAACAATTATGGCCTTTTTTAATGAAAACAATGATATTCGGTATGGTTAGAATAATGATTTTTATATATACAAAGTGAGATCGGATTGATTCCACGGGCTCGTACGAGGATACTTGTTCAATCTAATAATAAAGCCACTAATGGTTCTGAGTGGCAGTGTAACTTATTTGACACAAGGTTGGGCATATTGATGCGGCTGAATGTAAGCTTGCTATTTTTGATACGACTACAATGATGCTATATTTATTTCAAAAAAGGAAAATTGATGAGTTGTGACTTAATCAAAAAATCAGAGAATGTTTTAAGCTAATTAAGGAATACTAGCGAAATTGATTGAGATTACATAAAATTGCGCTAATATTCTTTATTCCAAGTGATTTTGCAGCGCCCGCTGCAAAAAGTGATGCAGGTTCTAATGAAGAATAATATTAAGCAGAAAGATGAGTATTTGACTGTATTGAATCAAGCCAAACAATTAATTATGCAATCGCAAGAACAGTTTTTGCGAACAGCAAATCGTATTAGCATGGAAGTTAGATTAAGCCTTGGAAAAATAATTGATGAGAATAGCATCAAACATGATTGGGGAAAATCAGTTATAGAGCGTTTTTCAAAGGATCTTATCCTTTTATTTCCTGGGAGCACTGGATTTTCAGTGAGAAACATAGCGTATATGCGGCAATTTTATAACGAATATAAGGAAGCGAATGATTTATTGGAAGTAGCTAAAGAAGTGAGTTGGCGAACCAATATCGTTATTTTAACTAAAGTAAAGGATTTAGAGGCTAGGCGGTTTTACTTGAAAATGGCTGCTGAGTCGATGTGTAATCGTGATATTATTTCAGCTCAAATTTCATCTAAAGCATTTGAACGAGGATTTTTGCAGGATAAAAAACATAATTTTGATAGTACGCTACCAGAGGTGCAGGCTGCAAAAGCGTCAAATATGTTAAAAAGCAGTTATTTTTTTGAAACAACAGAAGCACTTGCCTTGATGACTCCTTTGCTAGAAAGACAAGTAGAGGATGAAATGGTTCGGCGTATTAAAGATGTGTTAATGATGTTAGGAAAAGGGTTTAGTTTTATGGGAAACCAATATCCAATCGCAGTTACATTAATGGGAGGTATAGTAGACGTAGAGTTGAGAATTGTGGTGAAGCTCTAGTTAGACAATCTTTAGCAAAGTATTGTGAAAATAGAGATGCGCATGTTCTGAATAATGTTACTTTGCGTTTAGATGACGGTTCAACCACTCAGGTGGATCACGTTTTGATTTCCACAAAAGGTGTATTTGTAATAGAAACCAAACATTATAGAGGCTGGATATTTGCTAGTCCTAAATTTAAAGTTTGGACTCAGTGTACCTATGCCGGCAAATATACATTCCAGAATCCAATGTATCAAAATTACAAGCATGTTAAGGCTATTCAAAGTCTTTTTGAATTTTTAGAGCCTACCATTATTCATAATATGGTTGTTTTTAGTGGTAATGCAGTATTTAAAACTGTAAAACCAGATAATGTGCATCATATAGATGAGTTAATTCCCTCAATAGAGAAATATCGAGATGGTACTTTAAGTCTAAATCGTGTTCAGTTTTGTATTGGGCGTTTAGAATACATGCGATTGGAGGTAACCAGAAAAACTGATATTGAGCATCAGCAATATTTAACTCAACGGTTTGGGATATAGTTTTAGATGGGCGATAGCCCAGATGGTTTCATCGAGGTTGCACTGGTTTTTGGATTAGTATTTTAATAATTATTTTCCACAATAAATTTTAGTAATAGACCGGCGCGAATGTCCCAATTCACGGCTGATGATTTCACGTGTTTTACGATCAATGGTTCTTTGATTGGCTTTTAGAGATTTTGAAGGCATGCCACCAGCAATGGGGGATAGCCATCCTTTTTTGTTTGGATCAAACTCTTGTGTGATCTCGTGGTATCGTCGTTGAGCGTAGGCGTGTCTTAAGCCGTGACATTTACTTAGCCCTATTTGTTTGGTTTGAACTTGATAGTGATTTAAGTGTTGTTTGTATGTTCTATTTTTGGGAATAAGGGATTGCCCTGTTGGTACCTGCTGGCTAGCTTTGATTAGCCACTGTTGTTGATCATGATTGCTAATATGAAGCGTACGACCGATACCCCCTTTTGTCCAAGATGGTTTTATTCTCAAAGAATCACCCATCCATGCCTCAGAGATAATCAGTTTCATGGATTCTTCTCTACGCAGACCAAATAGGGATTGGGCTTCAAGAGACAAGCGAATCATCGGATTGGTACATTTTGAAAAATCTACTTGATAAATGGCTTTATTATGTGTTGGTACATAGCTTCGACGAGGGATTTTATATGCATCATTACTAGGTTTTACCAATTGCGGCTTATCCAGTAATATCGCCATTTTTCTTAATTTGGCCATATAGTTTTTGATTGTGGCCGGATTTTTATTTTGTGTTTTCCAATGTTCGACCAGAACATGTATATGCTTGGGCTGCAGTCCTTTGATGTGTGCGAGATTAAATCCAAGTTCATGTAAGTCTTTAATACAACGATTTAACATATGGCGCATGTCTGCTCTGGAGGCAAAGGAATAACCTTTGAGTTGTTTGAGGTATTCATTGATGGAGTATTGAGCGCTGCGGAGTTTGGTTTTACTCATGGAGATATCTCCAGAGGGTATTTCCGGATTTGATTCCCATTTCGTCACGAATCAACCAACTCAGGTGATAATGACCAATAGTAGTGGAAAGGTTTTTTTTCATCTGTTGTGCATAGAGATGGCGATAACTTTTATTAATAGGTAAC
Organism: uncultured Legionella sp.; assembly: GCA_903877115.1. Lineage (GTDB taxonomy): Bacteria > Pseudomonadota > Gammaproteobacteria > Legionellales > Legionellaceae. Next base: position 1,145 of record CAIRCS010000088.1, on the reverse strand, counting down.
TTGTGTTCAGTTAATGCCTTATGCCAGTGATAACGAATGCCATCATTACCATAGAGTTGTAGTAGATTCTTGGAGCCTTCGGTGTGATTGTGTAAATCACGGAGAATTGATTTCTGTTCGGCAAGGCGGTGTGGAATCATTCTGTCTTCAGAATTAAACGCTATTTCTCGGGTGATCCAAAGGGCATGCTCTTTTACATGAATATCAGGCACTAAGAGCGTTGCTTCACTGAATGTCAAACCAAACTGCGTTTGAAGTGCCATGATGAAGTATGCGCAGGGGTCTGTCATTGTTTGCCAGATATTGGGCGGAATATTAATTTTTTTTGGAACGCTGTATAGCCGAGACAGATGTAAACTTTGATTATCAATCCCAGCTAGCAGACAATCTATGTTGTTTAAAAAAGATCTGATCACTGTCATATATCGCATGATAGTGGCTGGTTTGATTTTCTGCTTTTGCCAGTGTTGTACCAATTGCTGAATGTGATCAGCTTTTAGTGCTTTCCATGACGAAGGAACATTTCCAATCATAAACAAATCACCAATCATTTTATGAATGACGAACGCCCGATGTTGTTTATTCTTGAAATTGCCACGATTATCCGTTTTTAAGTATCGGTTGGCGGTCTGTCTTAAAGAGTATTTGCGCATGATTGAGTCTCAAAAAAATTATTTACCCTGAATGTGGTTTAGTGTTGGTCGAGCGGTTCACTCAAAGGTGAGACCTGGCTTGCGCCATAAAGCTCGAAACATGGGGTAAAGCAATCGTTATAAGGCAAACGAGAGGGCCGTTGTACTGCGGTTTTTTTAGTGGTTTTTCTCCTTTAGGTTGTGTTGTTGGATATGCGATAAATTTTAAACGACATCTATCACATGGATGGGTCAATACAAGGTTGTATTATGAGGTTCAATTCCCGAAAGGGAACTGTACTGCTGACATCGCAGTAGGTTTTGAATAAGTAACTTCAGATGAGGTTTCGGTTCCCGACTATAACGTTCCGCTTAAAGACATGTATGGTGTATCACTCGCAACAGCTAGTATTTCAAATTATAACAATACTGCATACCAAGCCTTGGAAGGATTTGAAGAAAACATCTTAAGCATGGCAAAAACAGCGCAAGTTAAACATTTGGATGAAACGG
>CAIRCS010000087.1 GCA_903877115.1 uncultured Legionella sp. | reverse complement strand
CAGCTCTATTTAACGAATTCAAGCTGAAATTTGAGCAAATTAGCTCGGTTTGCAGCCGAGAATACTAATTGATGACACGCCCTAACTATCTTGCATATTATTTCTTAGGTCGTCATCCCCGCTCAGGCGGAGATGACAGACAAAAGATGACGCTACCTCAGGACTTACGCTGGTTCGTAATCTACCAAGGCTGCGCATAAAGCATCGCAAATTTTATCTTGGTCTTGCTCAGTCAAATAAGGATGCATGGGCAAACTCATTACGACTTGTGCTGCATAATCTGTATGGGGATATGCCGCTTGGTCTGGATGCATAGATTGCATAATAGCTTGACGCTGCAAACCGATGGGATAATGAACCGCCGTGGGAATTCCTTGTTCATGTAGCACTTGCTGCACACGGTCACGATTGTGAGCTTGGACCGTATACTGAGCAAAAACACTGGTATTATGGGGCGCAATATAGGGTTTCACGACTTCTTTAGGCAAACGCTCTGCATAACGCTGAGCCACTTTGGCACGCATCACGATTTCTATTGGGAATAATTGCATTTTCTCCAATAAGATTGCCGCTTGCAAAGTGTCTAAACGTCCATTGATACCCAAACGCGTATGCACATAGCGCTTGGATTGCCCATGATTGCGAATTTCTTCCATACGCTGAGCTAATTCAGCATCTTGCGTAAAACAAGCACCGCCATCTCCGTAACAACCCAAAGGCTTAGAGGGGAAAAAGCTGGTACAAGCAATAGTGGTTAATGAACAAGATTTTTGTCCATGATGACTTGCACCAAAACTTTGAGCAGCATCTTCAATCACTGGCAGTTGATGACGACTTGCAATCGCATTGATAGTAGTCAAATCAGCACATTGGCCATACAGACTAACAGGCATAATGACTTTGGTTCTAGGAGTGATGGCTGCTTCCAAAGCCTGGGCATTCATATTATACGTCTTGGGATCAATATCTACAAAAACTGGTTTGGCTCCCAACAGCAGAATCACTTCCGCAGTGGCAAAAAAACTGAAGGGTGACGTAATGACCTCATCACCAGGTCCAACATCTAATGCCATCAAAGCAATCAATAATGCATCAGTGCCACTTGAAACGCCTAATGCGTGTTTCACACCAACAAATTCGGCCAAAGCAGTTTCTAATTCAGCAACCTCAGGTCCCATAATAAAAGCCCCGTGCGTTAAGACTTTTTTAATCCGCGTCATCATTTGCTCTTCTACGCGCTGAAATTGGGTTTTTAGGTCAATAAATTGCATGTTTTTATCTCATAAACTTTTGAGCTGATGGTAACAATCATCCCTAAGAACGTCAATGTTAATCAAGTTTGTGCGCAAAAAAACAAACCCACATGCCCAAAAATAATTCAAATTGAAAATATTGTCTATAATTAAACAATATAAAGGCGCAAAGTGAGAAAAATGAAAAATCTAATACCATTATCAGCAACCACTCGCCACTCAGTGCTTGTCCAATTGATCACGGCCTACAATCAATTTGATGCAGAAGCATCAGAAATAGAACAAATTTTTTTATTGCAAAAAATAAATCATTATATCGAAACCTGCGTACCCGACCTTGAGCTTACAGCGTGGCGAACTGCCTTAGGACAAGAAAGCCTGGAAGCCAATTTGCAACGCTATGGTATTTCCCGTGATGGATCGACTTTGGTAAAAAACATTCAATTTGCTGCTGCCATTACTCAATATGCTCCGAGCGTCGCAAACAGTGATATGGATTATTTTTCTGCTCTGCAAGCGCGTAATGCTTTGTTGGTGAACACTACAGATAGCTTAAATGAAGAAGAAACAACAACAAAATATATCCAATATAATAAAGTTATTATGCATAAATTTGATAATGATCTGAGTTTGCAAGATCAATACACCCGAAGCCAATATTTTTTATCCCTTTGTTACGCAAAAATGGAAGCCATCCGAGGCGCCGTTGATCAAGATTTTGAGACATTTCAGACCAGTCAGTTGGGAGAAAGGACCGGTAACAATCGTAATTTCACTTTGAATGTAGAGGGAGAGGACAAACAACTGGTATTGCGAGTTGAGGATAGAAACTCATTAGTCAATGAGCAAGTGCTTCAAACGTATGCAGTGAGTGAGTATTTTTCTGAAGAATATTATGTGATGATGTTGCCTTTCAAAGAGGGCTATCTGGAAACGTATCGTCCTGTTGTATTAAGTGAATACGTAGAAAAAGGCTCGTTAGATAATTATGCTGAATCCCTGCTTGAATCTTCCTCAGAAGATGTGCGACGAGAAACGCAAAACATATTTTTGCAACTCAGTGATTTTTGTATAAAACTTATGGAATCT
>CAIRCS010000086.1 GCA_903877115.1 uncultured Legionella sp. | reverse complement strand
GCGAACTAAGTTTTTTAATAAAATAGGATTTAATCATGTCACTACTACTATTACAAGCCGCTGAAGGGCGCCGTCTTGATGACGTCATAGAGTTAGTCGCCGAAGGCGCTAGCGTTAATTACCAGAATCCCGACCAATCAACAGACGGACAGTGGTAAGCATTCCCCACATTCGTCACATTCGTTTGCGTAGAAGAACCCCCTACGCCATTGTCATAGGATCCGCCCATACTACCTGTAATCCCAGCCCGATTTGAAATCAGCTGCACATAATTAGCACCTAATGCGTTGGCTTTATTGCGCAGATCATTCATCGCACCCTCCTCCAAATGTGCATTGGAGGTATAGCCACCCACAAAAAAATTACCCTGATTGCCAACCGCTTGATCCAATGAATAAATAACTTCAGATGGATTTATCACTGGAGGAACAGGCCTGAACATACTAATCCTGGGTATATGGGGCACGTGATTGATATATTTTTCGAATTTAATCAAATCCTCTTGCAAAGCATTATGCGATTCACGAGCTGGATGGAGTAATTCTGACATGCTTTGCACTCGCATGGTGTAATACAAAACAAGAGAAGCCACTACCATTCCAACCACTAAGGCGAACCCCAGAGGAGACGACATAAACGAGATATGCAAAGTCACCAAAGCAGTTTGGGCCATAAAATAACTATCTGCAACGCAAGACAAAGCGCCAAACAACACTACGCCTTTTTCTATTCCAATTAACACATTAGAACTATCATATTTTTGCATCATGCCGTGTTTCTTCAATAAATGGCCATTAAAAATATCCTTGGCTGCGCAATAAGCTGCATAGTCCCCTTGATCCCAGCTAGCGGTTTCTTTGGCATTTAAAATGCAATTAATCTCCATTACTGATTTGAGTTGTTGTGCATAGGTTTCATTCAATAAACTTTTAGAATTATCTGTAGCAACAATCCCCAATGCTTTTTTAAGAAATGACACTTCAAATGCATAGAACAGGACAGCATCCAATAAAGTATACACGCTGATCAACGAATATAACGCAAACTGACTAATTCCTGGAATGATTATAAACAAATTAGAACTAAATAAAAAACTACTCGCACCATTTTCAAGCCCCCCAAAGAGCAAACAAAATAGATAAGATACTTTTAACACCGATTGGGAATAAGCTGAAGATTTGGGATCTTCTGCTGCGAGAACATCTGCCGAACCTTTCAAATGCGCTAACAAACGATTTACAATCATTAATTTACGTATTTCAAATTCTTGGTTATTTAATTCATCCAATTTCTGAAACTCAGCGACCAAATCTGCTAAATTTTGTTGGTTATACATTGCTACAAAATCTGCTGGAAATGTAATAAGTTCAGCCATAAATAAATTCTTATAGAATAAAAGTGGTCATTATACACTAAAATTGAACAACAACATAGCCTTAAATTATGCGGGTTTGTCAAAAAGAGCACTGCAAAAAATTGACAAATCATCACCATATGCTATAGAAAATATAGGAGTAATCAGTTTTGTGAGATCTGCATATGTCAAATAAACTATTTTCCGAACGGTTGAACGCGGAATTGGATGAAATAGGTATGCCACAACGCGTAGATGAGCGGATTGAAACGTTTGCCAAATTTATCGACCTACCCAAATTCAAAGCGCAATCCGTCTTAAATGGAACAACCATTCCTGATGAACAAGTCCTGGCGTTTCTTGCGCGGCAATTAGAGGTTAATGTGTCGTGGTTACTAGGTAAGGCTGACAGCAAACATTAAGACCTGTCGACAATTCTACTTTCTTGGCCAAAAAACGCTGATTTTCTGTGCTCCGATGCTCACATACTAGTACATGCTGCGCTTCGGTGCTCGAAAATCAGCGTTTTTTAGCGCAAGCTAGCGAATTGTCGACAAGCCTTCTTATTTTTCAAACCGCGTTTCACGTTGATGACAATGCGCGCCTGCGGGGTGCTTGGCGTAATAGTCTTGATGATAGTCTTCGGCTGGCCAAAAGGTCGTCACGGGCTGCAGCGTGGTTGCTATCTGATACCCATTGCCCCCAAACGCTGTATAAGCTGTAACGCGTCTGTGTTTTGCGTCTGGTCATAATAAAATACCGCGCTCCGATATTGTGTTCCGCGATCGGGGCCTTGCCCATCTGCTTGGCAAGGATCGTGCATCTCAAAAAAATGCTTTAATAACGTAGTATAATCCGTGATTGCCAAATCATAGACAACTCGCACTGCTTCATAATGTCCAGTCGCTCCAGTACAAACTTCTGAATATTGTGGAGACATCGTGTGACCGCCGGTATACCCTGATTCGGCTTTTACCACCCCCGGAATTTGTTTCAAGGCGTGCTCTATTCCCCAAAAACAACCGCCAGCGACAATGGCCTCAGCCGTATCCAACACGTCACCATGCGACACAAAGTCCAAGGCCAGCGAATTCACACAATATCGCCGTGACTTAACCGTCAATTGTTCTCCCAAAAAAACATGTCCCAAATGTGTGGCACACCGACCACAAATGATTTCTGTACGCATGCCATCTGGATCAGGTGAGCTGTGTACGCGCTGTAACAGATCATCGTCAAAACTAGGCCAACCACATCCCGCAGTAAATTGACTGGAGGCTCTGAATAATGCCCAGCCACAGCGTCGACACAAATAGGTACCCTGGGTTTGCACTTGATTATAGGCACCACTCCCTGGCGGCTCCGTGGCTTGTTCACATATAATCTTACGCACATTTGGGGTCAAACTGGCTAATTTATCCAGCATTTTTATCCTTGAAAACGTTGATTTCGTCCTTTGGGTTTCGCGTTTTTTTCAATGTAGCGAATGATTTTACGAGCAATATCAATCTGCGTGGCGCGCTCAATTCCTTCCAAGCCTGGAGAAGAATTAATTTCCAGGACTAACGGACCTTGATGCGATCGCACCAAATCCACGCCAGCCACTTTCAAGCCCATCGTTTTAGCCGCAGCGATGGCAATACGCCGCTCTTCCGTACTCAGTTTGACTTTCATAGCTTGTCCACCTTGATGAACATTCGCGCGAAACTCGCCTTCTTTGGCTTGGCGTTTGATGGCAGCCACGACAGTATCCCCCACAACCAAACAACGGATATCCATGCCGCGGGATTCTTGAATAAATTCTTGGACCAAGATATTTGCATGCATTTCTTTGAATGCATTAATGATGCTCACTGCTGATTGATGGCTATCCGCCAAAATAACACCTTTACCCTGTGTCCCTTCCAATAATTTGATCACCAAAGGCGCGCCGCCCACCATGCGAATCAAATCCTCGGTATTATCGGGTGATTGTGCAAACCCGGTTAATGGCATAGGGATCCCTTTCCTAGCTAGCAATTGCAAAGAACGAAATTTGTCTCTGGAACGCGCAATAGCCAAGGATTCATTTACAGTATACATTCCCATCGTTTCCATATGACGCAACACGGCAGTACCATAAAATGTATTGGAAGCCCCTATTCTAGGAATCACTGCATCAAAATTACTTAATAAAACCCCTCCTCGATAACATACTGTTGGGTTCGAAGCCGCCACATTCATATAGCAATATAATGGATTGATGATACTCATCTCATGCCCACCATCTTCGCCTGCTTTCACCAAACGCTTATGACTATATAAATTTGGATTCGTGGCCAAAATAGCAATTTTCATACCCTATACTTCCTTATTTTAGAGAATCACTTATAACTGCTCACACCTCATCCCAAACTTAGCGAGGGATCTCCAAAACATGGCGCAGCGCCAGATTCCAGGAGATCCCTCGCTACGCTCGGGATGACGTACGGTCCTCACTTTACCAAATGTTGATAATCATTTACCAACTTATCTGCATGATGCGGAGGAGTAAAAAATGCTACTAATTCGCCACGCGGATTTAACAACATAATTGCCCCGGAATGCTCAATACTATAATCATTAGCCTGTTTTTGCACCTGGGAATTTACCTGAGTATACGCAATCCCCAAAAAACGCGCCAAATTATGAGTTTCCTCTTCTGAACCGCGCGCTCCGAGAAACTGAGGATTGAATGATTGCACGTAATCTTTCATTCTCGCCAAACTATCCCGCTTCGGATCCAACGTAATCATTACCACTGTCGGACGAGATAAATCTGGCTGTTGGGACATCAAATGGGCCATCTTCGCCAATTCTGCCATGGTCACTGGGCAAATCGACGCGCAATGAGTAAATCCCATAAATAAAAACGTCCAATGACCCTGTAAATGCCGGTTATCTATAGCGTATCCTTCCGTCCCTTCCAAAGTAAATACCGGCAGCGGACGCGGTTTATTTAAAACCGTTCCATAAAAAGAGTATGATTCACGAGAAGATAGTTTTGCCCACCATTGCTGCGCCGCTATGCCCAAACCAATGGCGCAAACCAACGATAGTACGCTCCCCAACACTATTCTCTGCTGATAAGAATTTTTCATATACGCTACTCCTAATTTATACCTTTCACGAATGAATTTTAGGTTTTTATGCTATCGCCTAAAATCCCTAAAATTCATCAGTAAAAGGTATATACCCAATAATGATCGAGCAACAACAAAACAAATAACACCAGTAAATATATAATTGAAAAGCGAAATGTTTGCATGGCAATCTTGGGGGTTTCACGATACAACAACCTAATTGCCCAATATAAGAAACGCATACCTAATAAGAATGCGCCCAAGCCATAAACCCAACCGCTCATCCCAACCACACAGGGCAAAGCACTGACCAACAACAACAAAATGGTATACATCAGCACATTGAGCTTGGTGTAACGAATCCCGTGGGTCACAGGCAACATGGGCACATCGGCATGCTGGTAATCTTTAAATCGATAAATAGCCAAAGCCCAAAAATGCGGCGGCGTCCAAGTAAAAATAATGAGCACCAATAATAATGCCTGGGGATCCAAATGATTGGTCACAGCCGTCCATCCCAACAGGGGTGGTGCTGCCCCAGCTAGGCCGCCAATCACAATATTTTGCGGCGTAGCCCGTTTGAGATAACCGGTGTAAATACCGGCATAGCCGATCAACGTTAAAAACGTTAGCCACGCGGTCAGACTATTCACCCAAACAAATAGCAAAATCAAACCCACAGTTCCCAGCAATAATGCAAAGCCCATTGCTTGTCCAACCCTAACCCGACCTTGCGCAAGCGGCCTTTGTTGCGTCCTAGCCATGAGCGCATCAATTCGACGATCCACAATATGGTTAATTGCCGCTGCAGCGCTCGCAACCAGACCAATACCGCACAAACATGCCAACAACAAATCAAGAGTCACGTGTCCTGGCGCTAAATACATACCCACCAACACCGTCACCAACATCAAAGCGACTACTTTTGGCTTACATAAAACCAAATAATCCCGCCACAAAAAGGGTTCTCTTTTAAGATGTGCGATCATGAGAAACTCCTAGTGTTCCAACCGTAAAATGTAAGCTTAATACCGCAGCAAACAGCAATGCTGCCACTGCATTATGTGCCACCGCTGCCCACAAAGGGAGCATATATATCACATTCACGATACCTAATGTGAATTGAATCAGCACACAAGCAAACACCGCACCAGCCGGCCATCTGAGCAAACTAGACTGCAGAGTGCGTAATAAATAAATCCCCAAACTTATAAGATAACCCAGCATGATAACAGCACCACAACGGTGAACCATTTGAATAGTTGCTCGACTTGCACTATCCAATACACCGCCTTGATAATTAAGTCCAATCGATGACCAGAATTGAAAGCTCGATTGCCAAGTCATAGTCGGTAACCATTGACCATTGCATTGTGGGAAGCCTATACAGGCAAGACCCGCATAATTGGCACTAACCCACCCTCCCAAAGCGATCTGCCCCAAAACAATGCCAATAGCGCCCCACAGCCAAAAGCGCCAGCGCGTCGGAGGAACACAGGGTACTTTGAAATGTAACGATAAATTTAGATACACCAAGCCACCAAAAATGAGTAATCCCCCCAATAAATGGCCCATCACCACAATAGGCAACAGCTTCAACGTCACTGTCCACATTCCCAAAGCGGCTTGAAACCCAATCAAAGCCAACAAAAATAAAGGAATACCTAACGGAGCGCCCTGCCGTCGATAACGCCAAGCAGCGAAATTAATCCCAACAATCAGCAAAACCAATGTCCCTGCGACATAACGATGAATCATCTCAGTCCAGGCTTTACGTGCTTCCAAAGGTACGGCCGGATACTGTTGTTGTAGGGTCAGTTGTTCCTGAATTTGCGTTGGAACCACCATCTTCCCATAACACCCAGGCCAATCAGGGCATCCCAAACCAGCATGGGTCAAACGCGTATAAGCGCCCAGCATCACAACTATAAATGCTAAACCCATGGCCAAAAAAGCAATTATGCGGAATGATTTCATTTGTCGTGCACCATTTTTTGCAAATCTTGAAAAATATCTTTCAGTGATTGATCACTAGAATAAGCTAAAATCACATAACCCTGAGGATTCACCAGATAAATGGCTGGTTGCGCGCCAAGTATCTCGGCATCTTTTCCAATAAGTTGTGCCCAATGACCATCGATCGCTTCTAATAGATTCTGGGTTGTTTGAGACGCAGCAGCAAGCGCCGTTTGACTGGCTAAAACCAAATCAACATAATACAAACGCCGTCCCAGAGCCAAGCGTAATTTCGCCAAATCATCCATACGTTGCATACAAGCTTGCGTACAGGCTTGCGGAGTCCAATACAATAACTGCCATTTTTCGCGCTGGGACATCTGCTGCAATATGGGGGGAGGCTGTAATAATTGCCCATGATTAGTACGCTCGCTGATCCATTCAGGATGCAGATAGACGATATAAGCTATAGTCCCCGGTGCGGCAAACAAAAAAAGCAACAACCCGATGATCCCAGCAGAACGCTTCATGTCAGTCTCTTTGTGTGGAAAACGATAAACATAACCCCTACTCCCAGCGCAAAAATAAACCATTGTACTGCATAACCTATATGCCGCACAGGACTACTTGCTACAATGGGCCAGTCCCGTACAAACCTTGTCTGCCGCTCAGCAGACTGGCGAATGATAAACGGATATACGGGTTTATGCAAAAATTGACTGATCATCGTCATATTTAAACTTTCAATGACAATTACATTCGGCGTTTTTACTTCCAATCCAACGCCTAAAACGAATGCGCTTTTTGCGGGATAATAGACTTGACCACTGTAATGTAAATCGCTCTGTAGACCAGTCATATCGGGTAAAGATACGCGACTAGGGTCGCCAGGCACCCACCCCTGATCAATCAACAGCACGTTACCATCAACCATGATTAACGGCGTCAATACATCATATCCAAATTGATGCGCATGGTGCTGATTATCCAACAATAGCGTGATCGGTAATTGAGCCAGTCCCTGTACTTGAACGCGTTGATATTGTTGCGCCGACGTACCTGAAAGCGCCACCGGAGCACGCTGCATTTGAGTTTGATACATAGCCAGCAATCCCCGTTTTTCCGCTGCGCGATGCAATTGCCAAATACCGAGACTAATCAACAAACAGATACTGACCAATGCCAAACACAGCATTTTCCAAGAAGACGTGAAAGAAAAACGAAAACCAGTTACACTAAACATACATTTGTCTCGTTAGTAATCGGGGTTGACTTATGGTCACTAAACTCATCATCATTGCGGTCATGATCATCATTGTGGGTGCATTGGCCTCTTCATTGATTTTTCTGGTTCGTGACAAAGGATCGAGCAAACGTACCGTCACGGCATTGACTTGGCGTATTAGTTTATCATTAATACTCTTTCTTTTCCTATTATTAGCTTTTAAACTGCACTGGATTGCTCCTCATGGGGTTGGCTAGCATGGTGGTATCAAAAAAACTATCTTACAGCACATGTCTGCTGTTATTCGTTCTAAATAGTATGCTTGGGCTTTATGCAGATACCATGGACCACTACATGGGGATAGTAAACAATATTCCCAAAATGGAAATCAAAGCGGATGGTCAAGCACAAATTTGGGCAAAATCAGCCCGGAATGTCCTGGTTCTAACCTGCGAGTCCGTCGCTGAAAGTTTGAAAATTGCTAACGATACGGCTAGCCGACAAAATATGCCCTTGTTTTGCATGCCTGCCACCACTATTTTAGATGGACCTATGTTGCATGATTTGGTCCAGCAAACTTATCGTGATATTTCAAGCCAAGAAAGCGATAAATCTAAAATGACGGTATCCGAAGTAGCCTTAATCGGGTTGACCAAAGCCTATCCTTGTACTAAAAAACTACAACAATCAGATATTCGGATGCAAAGCGCAAAAAGACTAAGCACTTGAAAAATCAACCGTTTTGGCTGAGAAAGCGCTTTAGTGCTATCTCGAATCCTCAGTTGATGATGAATGGCTTCGAGACGTAGCTACGCTACGCCTCAGCACGAACGAATTGAAGAGCACACTTTGACTCTTAATTCGAACTTCCACCCAAATTTGCTCTCTTTTTAAGAGCTTCATGCACATCATCATGCGCAACCTCACCTTGGTATTCCTGAAAAAATTCAAATCCACGTGCCTTGGGAGCATGGACGTCACGGTGAATATAAGGAAAATAATGATTAGCTTCAGTCAATAATTGAACTATTTTCGGGTTTCTTTGATAATCATCATGCTCTTGCATCGCCAACTTTAATTTGGTTAACAGCGAAGGCGTCGGGTAATTTAAAAATGCGCCCAATGCTGCAGCCACAGGGTGCATACGCCCCATACGTGTGACTTGTTTAGATTTCTCAATCAAAGACTGTAACAGCTCTGACGTAAACAATACGGGTTCTACCACACAACTTTCCTGCGCTTTTTCAACGGCTTCAATTTCTTGATTCAAAGTTGTAAGCGTTTTTTTCTGCGCAGCTAAGTGCGCAGCAACCGATTGGTAATCAGCTCTGATTGCCTTAAAGTCCTGGAAAAGGCGACGATCTTTTTTGATCCGGTCTAATTGCGCTCTTGGCAGGTAAGTATTTATATCTTGCCCTATCATGCCAGTATATTCTTTATCTAATTTGCGTAGATATTCTTCCAAAGAATGCATCTCTTCCACCATCGCGACACGCTGATCCGTCAAACGATCATATTGCTCATTTAATATCACTAACCGATCTGCCACGCTATTCATATGATGTTGTTGAATATCCTTAATAGAAGGTAACTCTACGTCTTTCACCCAACCTTCTATAATTCTTCCATCCAAGGATCCCGCCTCTTCGATGAGACGTACGAGATCCCTGGACTCCAGATAACTTTGGTCTTGTTCCATCACTGATTTCAGTGTCGCCAAACTCACATCAGTCCGGTAGTTTAAGAAATTAGCTAATGCTTTAGTCAATGGATGTTTACTGCGTTCACATCGCTGTTTTAAGTCACTTACTTTGATCCCGTCGCTTTGTTGGCGTGCCAAAACATGGACTCTATCAAGCAATTCAGTGTGATTACCAGTCAAAACATCACGATGCAGCAATAGAAGATGGCTGATCTCAGAACTGATCTTATCCCTTTCTATGAGCAACTGATTTAAAATGCTACGTCTTTCAGGACTGTCTTCGGCTTGCAATTTAACATCAGTAGATTCAATCACTTCTTGGAGTGTCGCCAATTCTTGCTCTTGCAACGCCACATAATCAAATAAAAGCTGTTCTCTATTTTTTCCCAAGAAAATAGCGGGATAGAGGGTATTAGCTTCCCACACAATATCACCCACAGTCCGATCTTTGAATATCGTCTTTTCTTTGGTTATTTCAGCTTGCAATACTTGTAAACTCACGGCTGTTTGACGAGATAAGAATGCTAATAATTTGGGAACAATGGGATGCTCAACCGCTGCACAACGTTCTTTGAGGGCAGTCATTTTTGCTAAATTAGCCTCTCTTTGACCAGACAAAAAATCTTTTGGCACATAATCTGGCGAGAAACTATCTAACAATCCAGTCAACCCATTCACTAATACTTCAGTTTTATTACACAAATCGTTAATATAACTGTTTAAAATTTCACGATCTTCAAGATGCTGAGCCAATTGCTGTTCTAGTTCTAATCTATCTTCGGGTTTACCTGACTCCATTTTAAGCAATATGGCATCCAAGCCTTCAATCACTGCCTTCAAATCTGCCAATTCTTTGGTTCTTTTACTAACTTCCTTGGAGTATAATTTTATGGTTTCGATAGAGTCCTGCACAAGACTTAACTGAGTGTGATAATCCTCATCTTGTTCCTGATAATGTTCTTTTAGCTCAGCCTTTTTTTGCTTTAATTGGCTGATTTTGCTTTCTTTACCCTTGATCAAAACGCGCCAAATTTCTTTGAATACACCCACAAAAATCAGCGCCCAATATTTACGCCTAGCCCATCGAATTTCGGTTCGCTCAGCTTCATAGGCTTGCGTAGCATTTGCATATTCTTCTGCAATCTTCATTTGCGCCTTTAACAAATCATCTAAGCTTTGTTCCTGCAAACTCAGCAAATATGCCGCAATTTTTTCGTCACTATAACTATCAAAATCATCGTTATCCGCTCTAATTGGCCCAGTCATGTTGATCACCTTTTGATGTATACAATAGTATAAATATAGAACAAAAATCCAATAATTTACAAAAATAATCAGAATGATGTTTTTTTGGTGAGATATCTTCTAGTTTTAATAAAAAAAGGTTAGGCCTTGGCCCTGCATTCATAAGTCAATAAATAACTTAAACTTTCTCTTGCATCGCTCGCGCAATATTCCAACCACCGCCCAAAGCCTTGATCAAATTGACACAAGCCATCTGTCCCTGAATTTGCAATTCAATAAGATTAATTTTATTTTGCAAAGCTTCATCCTCTATAGTGTAAACACCTAAATACGTATCCATCCCATTAATCATCCGTTGTTTAGCTTGATACAACGCACGAAATGCCGCTTTGGTTGCGGCTTGTTGGCTATCCATTTCCTGATTCAAGCGATAGGTTGCCACCAGACCATCTTCTACTTCTTGATACGCGGTTAACACGGTTTGACGGTAATTGTTCACTGTTTCATAATAAATTGCCTTAGCCTTTTTCAAATTGGCTTGTAAATAATAACCATCAAACACAATTTGGCTAATTTGCTGTGGCATCATCACGATCCCAGAAGGCGGGCCCAATCCCCAAATTAAGCTAGGTTGCGAAAACAATTGACCAATTGATTGGGTTTGAGCACCCATTAATGCATTGAGATTAAATGTTGGAAAAAATGCTGCACGCGCCACACCAATACTCGCATTCGCCGATTGAACGCGTTGTGCCGCGGCAGCGACATCTGGCCGTCTTTGCAATAAAACAGAGGGCACATCCGGCGATACCGGCACAAAACGCATAGGAACTTGCGCAGCTTTGAGATGAAAATTAGCCGGAATTGCCCCCGTTAATACCGCCAAAGCGTGCTCTAGTTTGGCCCGCGATAAGCGCATATTGGTCGCCGCTGTTTTGGCCCGCTCAACAATTTTAACTGCCTGGTCGTCTTCCAAAGCAGATAACGCCCCCCCGATATGAAGTTGATGAATCAAAAACAAAGCATGTTCATCTGCTGCTACGATCCTATCTAAAGCCTTTTGCTCTTCATCTTCACCACGTAATTGGAAATAAATATTAGCCAAACTGGCATGCAAGCTCAAATCCAAAGCCGCTACATCGAACTCTGTCGCACGCGCTGCGTGGGCACTGGCCGATACGGTATTCCGGATTTCGCCCCACACGTCCACTTCATACGATAACAATGCCTGCAACGAGCAATGAGTCGTCATCAGCATACTGAGACACAACCCCACCCCCAGGCGCCACCGACGCGCAGCGTTCATCATAATTCGGTTTGAATGTTGGCATCCACCCTGTCAACCCGTTGTCCTGCATACAACGAATCGGGTG
>CAIRCS010000085.1 GCA_903877115.1 uncultured Legionella sp. | reverse complement strand
ATATTGGACCTGTGCTGTGATTTTATCAGGGAATAAAGCGGTGACCATTTTATTGCAGCAGCCGCAATATTTTACTTCCGCTTGATGCTCTGTTAGTTGAATCTTAGGAACTGGAATATCAAAAAATTGCCGTTTGATTAACTTAATTATCGGTGAAAGAACAAGTGACTTTTGGCACCCTGGACATGAACTAAGTCCATGCTTTTTGATGATGTCAGGGGGTTTCGACCTGCTTTAACGGGCCTGGTTAACCAACACTTCAAGCGGCTACGCCGCTTTCAGGATGACGTGCTGGGGAGATACGAAAATATTGACATTTTGGTTTAGGTCTGTATAATGTTAAAACAAATTTTCCAATGAAAATCAAAAGAGGATCGAATGCCTATATACGGTTTAGAGCAATACGTTTCAGAAGATACGCAAATCCTCGACCTGTCCGAGATAATTCCAGAGAAGCTTTTTCTCAACGGCAGCTTTGTTGAATTCACTGCAGAATTAAATGCTTATCTTTCAGGTATGCCGGGCATCACTCAATTAACAATAAGCTCGTCTTTGCTGAAAGAAATCATTGGCATAGATTTTAACTTCCGCAGTGTGCCAATAACTTCTCAGCCGCAAGCTCAAGATTCGACTGGCTGTGTTATCAGTCCATTGTTTCTGAACAATGTCAGTAAATTAAAGATTAAGGGCAATGAGCGTACCTTAAATAGTAATATCTGGGATTGTATGGGGCGGTCGTTTTATTACTTTCTGACAAATAATCCTCAGTTGAAAGAGATAGATTGCAGAAACGATATGCTTTCAGAAATTTCCACCATTGGTTATCCAAAGAATAACCCTAACGAAGAGGAGCTTTTTTTAACGCTGATTCATTCTGGTAAACAATCTCAAGATTTTTCTTATGCCAATGATTTGCTTTTTCCTCGTGCTATCCATTATGGACTTTTAGAGCACTACTACAAAATGAATAAGCGAGCGCTTATATTTTATTATCAGTGGACTCATCTGCCGACAGGGGGGATTGTTCAGGGTTTGCCAACTGTTAAAAAATCGACGGAAAATGAATTGTTGTGGACAAGATTAAAAGCTGATAAACCTTTTATCCACAATGGGGTAGATATTCCAAAAATTGATCTGCCTAATTTAATTGCAACGCCACCAGAGCAATTGACAATCATAGAAACTTGGCGACGCGAAATGAGCATAGTACTTCAAGCAAGCTTTTTTATGGGTGTTGCAAGTAGACTATTCGATCAAGCTAGAAATAAGGCTAATTTGTGTTTTACTGCTATAATTTTAGCAGGTTTGATTGCTGTAAACATGCCTACAAATATCGTTATTGCTGCTAGTATTGGAATCGTATCCGGTATTGGTTTTTATGCTTTGGGGCGTAATTCTATACTTCCTACACGCGAAAATGCTATGCAACCTTACAATTCTGTTTTGGGATCTTATAGGATTGGTTGATTGAGAGGTACGCTACTAGTGCGCCCAAGCGTATTAGCACGACCGAATAATGGTTTTTTCTATATCAGGCCTTAAACTCACGTACTCGCCACTAGGCAAACAGTGCTGAGGTGACAACTCCAGCAAAGGAACAACCACAAAATCACGGCACATCAATTGGGGATGCGGGATGGTAAGCCTATGCTTTCGCATACTGATGTGACCATAAAGTAAAATATCGATATCAATGCTGCGTGATCCCCAGATTTTTTTATGGATTCTACGTTGTTTTTGCTCTATTTTTTTGCATTGTAAGAAGAGGGCATAGGGGGATAATTGTGTTTTGATGGTGACTACGACATTGAAGTAATTGGATTGTGCTTTGACGCCCATGGGTCTGGTCAAATAAATTTTGGAGCGTGTATGCAAGCAAGTACGCGGAAGAGTGCGTAAATTCTTGAACGCATTGCTTAATTGCCGGCGTGGCATATTAAGATTAGAGCCTAGGGAGAGATAGACAATTGGCATGTTACTTCTTCTTTTCTGGAGTCACATCTGCAATCATTTGCGTTTGTGTTTGCTCATCTACTTCTTGGAAAGTCGTCCACCACTTAGCCAGATCAAGAGATTCTTCATGGGCCAGTGCACGCAACACAAAAAAATCATAGGCGGCTCGAAACCGGGGATGTTGATATAAGTGGTAGACTTTTGAGCTGCTTCGTTTGGCAAATTGAGTTTGTAAGTACCATATATCCCGAATAACTTGTGCGTGACGTTTGGGAATCATAATGATTTTATTCTGTTCGCTGATAACTTGCGAGTATGCTTGGTCGAAGGCAGGCATCGGATCAATCCCTGATTTTTGCAGCATTTTAGCTCGAACTTGCATAGGAAACCATAAAATGACGGCAAACAGGAAGGCGGGATTCACTGGCTTTCGAGCCTTCACTCGTATATCAGTGCTTTCCAGCGCCAAGTCCAAAAAAACCTGCATTGGGTAATGTTTTGGTAATACGGCATTCATAGGAAAAAGTTGCTCGAACAAGCCATATTGGTCGAGTAATTTTTGTACTTTATAAGCATGCCCGCTTTGATATAATTTTATCATTTCATCGAATAAGCGCGAACCAGAAACATGGGTTAACAAATGATTCAAATTGTTGATGGGCGCTGCCGTATCAGGCGCAATCGTGAAATTTAATTTCGCACAAAATCGCACTGCACGTAACATTCTGACAGGATCTTCATGATAGCGTGTATTGGGCTCTCCAATAATACACATGCGTTTTTGCTGGATGTCTCGGAAACCTTGCGTAAAATCAATAATTGCACCAGTTTCAACCTGATAATACAGGGAGTTAGCAGTAAAGTCACGTCGCCAAGCATCTTGTTCTAGGGTGCCATATACATTATCTTCAATCAACATACCCCGATCGTTGGTTTGGATATTAGTATTAATAGGCTCATGGGAGCGAAACGTTGATACTTCGATAATATCTCGCTGAAAAGGAATATGAACCAGTTTAAAGCGCCGGCCAATGATCCGAGCCTGGCGAAATAGTTTTTTAATTTGTTGTGGCTTTGCATTGGTGGCAATATCAAAATCTTTGGGTGTTTTCTTCATGAGCAGATCGCGAATAGCGCCACCAACCAGATAGGCTTCGTAACCAGCGTGTGTTAAACGTTCCACGACAGCAATGGCATTAGAATCGATGTCTCGTTTCAAAATGGTGTGTTTATCTGGCGAAACAAGGTATTGTGGATCTATTCTTGTTTTGTGCGCTTTGGCTCGATTGATAAATTTTTTAATGATATTAATGTTTAGATACTCAAAATGTCGCTTAATTATAGTACTATGAAAAGAGGCTATTGGTCAATAAGGATGGATATGAGCTTAGTAGATGTGGCGGTAACCTTATCAACATTGATTGTACTAGAAATAGTCCTAGGTGTGGATAACTTGATTTTCTTATCCATTTTGACGGAAAAACTACCTAAACATAACCGGCAGCGCGCACGATATTGGGGTTTGACGTTTGCGTGGGTAGCACGGTTGTTTTTATTAGCTTTTGCTGTGGTGTTGGTCAAACTTAATGATACAATCTTTGTCTGGGGAAAAACGCAATTTTCAATTCATACTCTGTTTTTACTTCTTGGGGGATTTTTCCTAATTGCAAAAGCCATTCAGGAAATTCATCTGGAGATGATACCGCGCGCTTTCCGGGTATGTGAAAGCAAAATGCGCCAGTCATTTTGGCAGGTTGTGGTGCAAGTGGGAATGATGGACGTAGTATTCTCTATTGATAGTGTGATGACGGCTATTGGTTTGACAGCAGAGTTTTGGATTATGGCGACAGCAATTAGTATTGCGATCGTGGGTATGCTCTATTTAAGTACTGCAATTACGGAATTTATCCAGACTTATCCAACGATTAAAATGTTGGCATTGTGCTTTTTATTATTGATTGGAACATTTTTAGTGGCAGACGGATTTTCTTTCCATATACCAAGGGAATACTTATATGTGGTATTGATTTTTTCTTTGAGTATTGAAACATTAAATATTATTAAAAACAAACAGCAGAAGAAAGTTCGGCGTAAATAACGCGAGTGAAAAATAACCCGTCAGGACTTACGCAAAACATCGAGGTCGAGGCGGATTTAATATTTAATTGGGAGTTTAGGGGAATAACAATAACTCTTATAGGAGAATAGTGTGTTAATTATTAAGGCTTTTCATATTATTGCAATGGTGACTTGGTTCGCAGGGCTGTTTTATCTCCCGCGACTATTTGTTTATCACACGCAAGCAAAGGATAAAACCAGTATTGATCGCTTTCAAACGATGGAGTTTCGCTTGTTTTACGCAATAATGTGTCCGGCAGGTGTGATGACAACAGGGCTCGGACTGTGGTTATTTAGCAATGACCCTTTTTACTATGGTCACGCAGGTTGGATGCAAGCCAAAATAGCCTTGGTGCTGCTATTATGGCTGTATCATGGGTATTGTGGCTATTTTGTGAAGCGTTTCGCAGTCAAACATAATCGGCATTCTACTAAATTTTATCGGGTGTTCAATGAATTGCCAACATTGCTATTAATTTTGATCATCATACTTGCGGTAGTGAAGCCTTAATTTAGGATCTGCAGAGAATTCTAGGGAATTATCTACAGATCCTCGTCTTCTTCTCCAATTTCTATCATTTCAAAATCTTCTTTGCTTGCACCGCACTCTGGGCAAAACCAATTTTCAGCCACATCTTCCCAACGTGTAAAGGGAGGAATGCCATCTTCCGGCCAACCCAACCGCTCATTGTAAATATATCCACAAATCACACACAGGTACCTTCTGTATCTTTTAAGAACCTTTTTACTCGTTTGGTCTTCCATTATGCTACTCATTCTGAAAAATAGACGGTAATTTACCTATTATTTGATTGATTGTAAAGGTTCAGTGGTTGAGAGCACTAGTAATTTCCGTATAAATTCGGCAAAATGTTGTGACGAACTGTAGCTTGGTTGTAATGGATTATAAATAGACAAGAGGAGTTGGGTATGAAAATGAAACTGGTCGCTGGAAGCGTTTTAAGTCTGATGATGACAGCGCCGTTTGCGCAGGAAGTGACGAGCTTAAAAAATGATACGGATAAAATATCTTATTCTATTGGTTATGATCTCGGAAAAACCATTAATGATAAGCGGATCCCTATTCGGGTGGCGGCTATGGCACGAGGGATTTCGGATGGCATGAGCGCAGACAGCAAACCACTTTTAACTGCTGAAGAGATGAAAGATACGTTAGCTCGTTTTCAAAAAAGTATGATGGCAAAAGCAACTGCAGACTTTGAAATACTTGCCCAAAAGAATTTGGCCGACGGTCAAGCCTTTTTACAGGAAAATAAAGGCAAACCTGGGATTGTCACTTTACCCAGTGGCTTGCAATACAAAATTATTACTGAAGGGAAAGGCAAAAAACCTAAATTGACGGATACCGTTACCGTAGAGTATACAGGTACTCTGCGTGATGGAACGATTTTTGATAGCACTGAAAAATCAGGTCAACCTGCGACATTTGCATTAAACCAAGTGATTCCAGGTTGGACAGAAGGGTTGCAATTGATGTCAGAAGGTTCTACTTGGGAGTTAGTCGTTCCTGCTAATTTAGCCTATGGCGCACGTAGTGTTGGCAATGTAATCGGACCCAATGAAACTTTGATTTTTAAAGTGAAATTATTGTCAATTGCCAAGCCAGGGAAAGCCAAAAAATAATAATAATCATAATGTTAACGCCATTTTCAACTTTCTCCTCGTAGCGCTTACATGCCGCGGCTTGTCCGCGGTATCCAGTGCAGTATCAAGATCTCTTGATGCCTCGGTCATTCCTGCCAACAAATTGTGGGAGCGGAGCATAGGGTTAGTAAAAGTCGAACATCGTGTAATTTTAATATTTTTTGAGTCCTTCGAGCTGGCGCTGTTTAAGTGTTGACTTAGAAAATTAGCTTTCCGACTCATCAGCTCGAACGGGTCTATTTTGAAAATTAATCCCATCATGACTAAAAAACTTTTTATTGTATTACTTTTAGGGTTTTCATCCGGCTTACCTATGTCTTTAGTGAGCTCAACCCTACAAGCTTGGTTTGCCGATGCGGGCTTGTCTATTTGGTTAACCAGTTCCTTGAGTTTGATTAGTCTCCCTTACCTGTTTCGATTTTTATGGACGCCTTTTTTGGATCGATATCGCATTCTATCCTTAGGAAAAAGACGGGGTTGGATTTGCAGTATGCAACTTTTATTAATCGTAGGTTTGCATTTCATTACTTGGTTTAAGCCTACAGTATCTCCTGGCATCATGGCTATATTGGCCTTTATTTTGGCTGTTTTTTCTGCGACGCAAGATGCGGCAATTGATGCGCACCGGATTGAGTACTTACCTAGCGATTATTATGGCCTGGGGGCTTCATTAGCTAGCACAGGATACCGCTTTGGGATGTTAATGAGTGGTGGGGTTGCGTTAGTGATAGCCGAAAACTATGGTTGGGTAGTGGCTTATCGTACGATGAGTGCGGCCTTGTTGGTCGGCGTTTTGGCCATACTTTGGAGTCCAGAACCTAAAAAAACTACAGTTAGTGGTAATAGTACTGTGTTAGACAGCTTTATGGAGCCAGTGCGCGATTTATTAAGTCGTTCTGGGATTTTGTCTTTTTGTGTATTCATACTGCTGTTTAAATTAGGCGAAGTATTTACGACCGCAATCAGCGGTATTGTGATGCCATTTTTGATTCAAGGCCTGGGGTTTTCACTTGCCACGATCGGGTATGTAAATAAAATCTGGGGAACACTGGCGCTGATTTTGGGTGGCGTAGTGGGTGGTGTATTGATGTTACGGCTGAGTTTGTATCGAGCCTTGCTTTACTTTGGTTTGTTGCAAGCTGTGACTAATCTAATCTTTGTTTTTTTGGCTATGGCTGGAAAAAATATAGTATTATTTAGCCTTGCAGTTATCAGTGATAATTTTGCAGCTGGCATGGGTTCTACTGCATTGGTTGCATTGATAATGCGCTTTGTAAATCAAAAATTTACTGCCACTCAATTCTCTATTTTGGTATGTATTGCGGGTTTGCCGCGTATATTTTCTGGCCCAATGGGAGCATTTTTACAAACGCATTATGGATGGGTAGGGCTGTATATGATAGCTTTTCTCTTGTCTTTCATGTTCATTCCTTTTTTGCATAAAATCAAAACAAAATCATTGTGAGTAACCACTCAACAAAATTTATGTTCAGCCGATAAAGTTCGTAAGGTGTTTTTGCGATATTAAGAGGAGCGATCTTATGGCTGATACAAGGCAAGAACTAGCTAATCTAGCTGATGATCATGAGTTGAAGCTTTATTTAATGCAAGTTATTAACAATATTAATTCAAGGAATGCGAAGGGAACGTGTATCGCTTGTAATTTGCTTACTGAATATTTGAGCAAGAAATTTCCTGTACTTAAAGACCAACAAGAACTGGTTCAAGCACTGAAGAAAGTCCGGATTTGTTGCGATCCCCCTATTCAAGACTTTGAATTTACAGAAGCCTTTTTGGAGGCTTCCATTAATCGTTTAGGTCACACAGTAAGTGATTTTAAAGAAACGCTCTTCTTAAGTCCAAAAAGCCAATTGCAATCAGATGGATCAGCGGATGAAACAAAAGACACTACTAATAATGACCACTATACTAGTTTCCATAGAAACTAGGGTCGCGCTGATGGTCGCTGTTTAAGATGTAAATGAAAAAACACACGCACAATTAAGCCTGTTCCTGATTCAGGGGCGTCCAAACTGATGTCGGCATGATGTAACGAGACGATTTGCTGTACGATGGCCAAGCCTAAGCCGCTTCCAGTGCTTTTATTACCCAGTTCACGGAAGAAGCGTTCGAAAACGCGGGCCCGAAATTGTTGGGGTATGCCTGGACCGTTGTCTTGAACTTCTAAAACAACTCTGGTTTTCTGCTGATAGACGCGAACAATGATATGACCATCTGATTCAGTATAACGAATTGCATTGTCTACAAGATTTCTAACTAAAATACTGATCGCAGTAGGGGTTCCTGGAAAGGTGGGAACATCTTGCTCAGGCTCAAATTCTAATTCAATATGTTTTTCAATGGCACTGGGCGCTAACATTGCCAAGATTTCGCGAGTAATTTTGATCAGATCAACTGAGTCTGAATCATGCGAAAAAACTTGATCTGGTACAAGCTTGCTCATGGTTAGCAATTGTTGCACGATATGCGTATTACGATTCACACTAGCAATTACTTTTTGTAAAGCAATGTTTTTTTCATTGATATCAGTGGTGTTCAAAGCAACTTGCGCTTGTGCTTTTAATGCAGCCAAAGGCGTGCGTAACTCATGAGCAGCATCAGCTGCAAAACGTGCTTCGCGCTCAAATCCCTCTTTAAGACGAAAAAAGAGCTTATTTAATTCATCTATAACTGGCCGAATTTCCTCAGGTAAGGCTTCGATTTTAACAGGTTCCAAATAGTTGGGCTCTCGATTAGCCAATTCATCTGCAACGGATTCTAAGCTATCTAAACCTCGACCAATGACTATCCAAATGAGAAAGCCGGCTAAGGGCAGAATTAGCAACATGATATACAAATCATCGAGTGCTATACGACGTCCCAGTTCATTACGTGTGTCATAGCGTTCAGCCAATACAGTACGAGTTTGTGCTTTGGGGTTGATTGTGGTAAATACTCGCCAATGTTTTTGCTCAAATAATTTATTATGAAACCCTTCTGTTTTGGACAATAACGGCAATTTGGGTGCGCCTGAAGAATGCAATAAAAGCTGGTTTGAATTTGATAATACTTGGAAATTAAATTTCTCTAAATAATATTCTGGAGGCTGATTGGTTAATTCAGCTTTGCTATAATAATTTTCAATTTTACTCGGAATCGTATTAAGTGCCTCTTGAATAGATTGTAATTGTCGTTGATAGACATCATCTCCGAGTAATGCCTGGTAAGACAACGCAGAGATTGCTAGCAGAGTGTCCAGATGCTCTTGGATATTTTTTTGGTCGAGATAATAATTTCCGACTGCGGTTAATGTTGTAGTAAGTGTTACAGCGAATAAAAGGTTAATGAGCAAGAATTTACGTATCGACGCTTTCAATTACTCGCATCCTTTGGGATTTTATCAACCAAATAGCCGACACCTCGGATAGTACGGATAAAATTGGCATTCAATTTTTTACGGAGATTATGAATATGAACTTCTAGAGCATTGCTATCGACTTCCTCATCCCAGCTATACATACTTTGCATGAGCTGTTCTCTAGAGAGCACTTGACCTTTTGATTCAACGAGTTTTTGGAGTAAAGCAAACTCACGACGCGGGACATTGATGGGTTTCCCATCTAGAGAAACAGAGTGCGCGGCTGGATCAATCGTAATATTGGCATATTGTAAAACGGTATCTGCACGTCCTTGCGCGCGACGAGTTAACGCGCGGACTCGTGCACCTAATTCATTTAAATCAAATGGTTTGGTAATGTAATCATCTGCGCCGGCATCTAGGCCTTTGATACGATCATCGATAGATTCACGTGCGGTTAAGATGATAACGGGTGTTCTATTTTGTGATTGGCGAATAGTTTGCAAGAGCACCATGCCAGAAACTTTGGGCAAACTGAGGTCGAGAATAATCAAGTCAAAGAATTCGGTTTTAAGGATATTACAGGCCATGTCACCGTTTTTTAGCCAATCTACAATATATCCAAATTGCGTTAAGCCTGTTTTGACAGCATCTCCTAATAATTCGTCATCTTCAACCAGTAATAATCGCATATGAGCTCCGTTGACCTTATGAACGACTGGATGAAGCTACAACGGCATGTTTTGCTAAATACAAAGCTTGGATGAATACAAACAGAAGCATACAGCCGACACCGCCAAATAATTTAAAATTAACCCAAAAATCGGTCGTGTAATAGTAGGCTACGTAGATATTCACGGTACCCATAATTGTGAAATACAAAGCCCACGCATAATTGAGTCTTTGCCATATTTTTCTGGGTAAGCTTACATTGCTTTCCATCATTCTTTGAATGATGGGTTTCGTGCCAATAAAGTTGGAACCAATAAAAACCAGAGCAGATAACCAATAAATACCAGTGGGCTTCCATTTGATAAACCAAGGATTATGGAAAAATAAGGTTGCGCCGCCTAATACTAAAATCAAGCCTAAGCTTGCAAGATGTAGTTTTTCATAATGTTGATGCTTCAAACGAAAAAGCAAAACTTGAGCAAATGAGGCAGCCATGGCAATAGCAGTGGCACAATATATATCAAAAAATTTATAAGCAAGAAAAAATAAAACAATGGGGAAAAAGTCAAATAAAAGCTTCATAGTCATTAATGTTCGATGGGGTTGGTTAAAGTATATAATGTTAACGCCAAAATCACCAGATAAATCAAGATTATGGTTGGTCATAAATCACTCAAATTGCAGGCTAGAATAATTTATACTTACATGTGCTCTTGGCATACCGAGTCACTAAACTCGGATGACTTGCCCCGCGCGTAATTGTGTTCTGCGTAGGTTGGGATTTAAGTATAGGAGTTTTTGTACATTGGTGTGATAGGCGAGGGCGATACGGGTTAAACTGTCTCCATTTTTTACTGTGTACGAGGCATTTTGAGCGGCTCTCCATATAATCAAACTTTGCCCTAATTGCAGTTCAGCCTGTTCCCCTAAATTATTCCAGACTTTGATTTGCTCGACCGTTACGTTCAGTCTTTTGGAAATTGACTCAAAATCTTCTTTATTATCAATCATATAAATGGTTTTATACGCTTTGGGTTTAGAAAAATGGCTGTGCGTTACTGGAGGAGGGGTCGTTGCATATTGATGATTTGGAATGAGGACAAATTGTCCAGTTGGGATGATGTTGGATTTTAATTGATTCAACTCTTTGATCATATTGACAGTGGTATGATGGCGAGCAGCAATGCTGTTGAGGCTGTCCCCAGCATTGACCCGATACCGCGTCCAAGAGACCCTTTTGTTTTTTGGCACATGAGCAAGATTACGGCTGAAACTTGCTGCATGAGCGGCTGGAATGAGTAGTTTATAAGGTTGATTAGGTGCTGTTGCCCATCGATTGTATCCGGGGTTTAGTTTGAGCAAATCTTGATAAGATATCCCTGCTAATTGGGCAGCGTGATTCAGATCAATTTGAGAACCAATTGCCACTTCTTCAAAATAAGGGACATGAGGAATAGGAGGAAGCTGTATGTAATAATTTTGCGCATTCTGGATAATTTCAGCTAAGGCCAATAAGCGGGGCACATAAGCCCTGGTTTCTTTCGGGACGGGAAGTGACCAGAAATTCGTATGATGGTTTTCTTTGATCATGCGAGCTATGGCGCCTTCTCCAGCATCGTAGGCCGCAAAGGCTAAAATCCAGTTTCCATGAAAAAAGCGATGCAAATATTCTAAATAATCTAAAGCAGCGCCCGTTGAAGAGGGAATACTCCGCCTGGCATCGTACCACCAATCTTGCTTTAAACCAAAATCTGACCCGGTGCCTGGCATAAGTTGCCAAAGACCCGCAGCACCTGCACCGGAATACGCAAACGGATTATAAGCACTTTCTATCATGGGGAGTAGGGCAAGCTCTCCAGGTAAATGGCGCTTTTTGATTTCAGTCATAATATGATACATATACGGTTCAGAGCGAGTAAGTTGTTGAATATACCGGGGATGCTGAATTAACCATCGTATTTGTGCCTGTACTTCTGGACGGTTTGATTCATGATCTAAAGAAAATTGTTGACTTAAGACTACCCATACTGAAGGACTAGGGTATGAAAACACTGCACTTGAAAACAGAAAGAAGAATAGACGTCCGATGTAATGAATTTGTCTTGGTTTTTTGAAGACAATCATGCTCAGACCTCTGTTGCTTTCAGTACATATGATGATCTGCCGGGATTTAAAATGTGCAACAAACAATCAAATACGACGCGTAATTCTTGTTCAAGGGTGAAAGGAGGATTGATAACATACAATCCACAGCCATCCATACCCAGCGGGGGTTGTGAGTTTAAGTAAAATTCAGCGTTTAATGAACGAGACGCGCCGATGGCTGCGAGATTTTTCAAAAATTGGCTGCGCAATTGATTATTGATAACAGGATACCATATACAATAGACCCCGGTGGAAAACAAACGTAATGCTGCTTGAACCATTTGTGGAACAATCTTGTACTCGTCTTTTATTTCATAGCTGGGATCAACCATAATAAGCCCGCGATGCTCTGGCGGCGGTAATCGAGCGACTAGCTGCTCATAACCATCTTCATTCGAGCAATGAACGCGCGGGTATCTTTTGGTAAATGTTTGTAAATGGGCAAATTCACCAGGATGCTTTTCACAAAGAAATAAACGATCTTGGCTACGCAATGCATGGATTGCCAAAGCCGCAGAGCCTGGGTAATAGCGTAGTGGCTCCTCTGAATTCCAATGCTGCAAGACAGCTAAATAGCTGGAAAACTCTTGGGGTAGACGGCCTCTCTCAGACCATAACGCAGAAATACCTAGCAAAAACTCTTGATTCTTCATGGCTTCTTTAGTTTTGAGATCATATAAGCCACGCCCAGCATGAGTATCAAGATAAAAAAGAGGTTTTTCTTTCTTGATTAAATAAGAAAGAATGCTGCATAACCCTAGATGCTTGATAACATCTGCAAAACATCCTGCATGATAACCGTGTTGATAACTAAGCATAAATTCAACTTTGTTAAAAATTAATGTAACTATTCAGTACTTGGCAAGGAAATACCATCTTAAAAAAGCCTGTATTTGCCTGTGTTCCTTAAAAAGGCGCTGGATTGCTTCGCTAGCGCTCGCAACGACCCTTACTCATCAAAAGTGTCGTAGCGACGAAGCAATCCAGTGACTTTGGGTTTTTCGCTTATGCCTTAACTAACCCTAGATAAAGCCTAAACAGATGTAAAAAAAGAACTATACTATAAGTAGGATGCATTGCAAGGAGAAACAAAAATGAAACATCATAGTGATTACGATGATCATCGCGCCTCTTCTGAACAAGGTGATGATTTGGAATTTGATCCCGCTGATAGTCACCATAGAATGGAAATCAAGCGTAAATTAGATGAAAAAATGGAAAAACGTCGTCTCAAGCATGAATTGGAAGATTACGAAGGCGAGTTAGACGAAGGTTTTAACTGGGACGACTTTGATAAAAAGTAGACTCAGCTTTTTAACCAACATCTCACCGTATTTTCCAATAACATGGTCACTGTCATCGGTCCTACGCCTCCCGGTACTGGTGTGATCCAAGCGACACGTGATTGTGCTTGTTCAAAATCAATGTCTCCTTGAATTTTATTATTGGCATCGCGATGAATGCCAACGTCAATGATAATTTGCTTCGAATGCAACCAATCCACTTGAACCAAATTAGGCACCCCTGTGGCACTCACAATCATGTCTGCTTGACGAATATGGCGTTCCAAATTCTTGGTTTTACGGTGCGCAATAGTCACAGTAGCCTTCGCTAAGAGTAATTCTAAAGCCATAGGTCTCCCTACGATGGTAGAAGAGCCAATGACCAAGGTCGATAATCCCGAGACATTCAGCTGGTAATGTTGTAATAAACGTATGATGCCCCAAGGGGTGCAAGAACGAATTTCTGGATGCCCCTGAGCCAATCTTCCCATGTTCAAAGGATGAAACCCATCTACGTCTTTATTAGGATGAATGTGTTCGATAATAGTGCTAGCACGCACTTGGATAGGCAGGGGCAATTGGACTAAGATGCCATCAACACTCGGGTCTTGGTTCAACTCTTTCAATAATTCCAATACAGTATGCTCTGCCGTATCGTCTGCAAGTTGATGAAAAATAGACACAATACCCAGATCGGCGCAGGCTTTACGTTTATGATGGACATAAACTTGGGATGCCGGGTCTGATCCGACTAAAATAACAGCCAAACAAGGGGGTCTACGTCCTGTACGAGTACTGTGGCTAATTTTTTGTTTAAGGGAATTTCTGATCAGAGAAGACACAAGCTTCCCATCAAGAACAGTGCCTAACATAGCGTTCATCCCGCAAACCGAAAATTACAACACAAAACCTTTAATGGGGCAACATTTCCTAGACAAAAAACGCTATTTAGGATAGATTTGGCATTATTTTTCGAGATTTTATACATGCGTATTGCTCTAATAGTAGAGTACGATGGTAGTCAGTATCATGGATGGCAAGCGCAAAATGGGTTGAATACTGTTCAGGGAACATTAGAAACAGCATTGAGCCAAATTGCCAATGAAGAGATTAAGGTTGTGTGTGCCGGCAGAACTGATACAGGTGTACATGGGACGAACCAAGTCATTCATTTTGATTGTGATAAAGAACGTACTGTGCGTGCTTGGATTTATGGCGCCAATTCTTTCCTACCCAAAGATATCTGTGTCCGTTGGGGCAAAGAAATGCCGGAAACCTTTCATGCGCGTTATTCGGCCTCATCACGGCGTTATCGTTATATCATTCATAATACTCCGATTCGTTCGGCCTTATTGCGCTCTAATGTTACCTGGCAATATCGACAATTAGATCATCGATTGATGCACAAAGCCGCCCAATTACTGATGGGTGAACACGACTTTACGTCTTTTCGCTCTATTGAGTGTCAATCAAAGACGCCTATGCGTTCAGTTTTGCAAATATCCGTGCAGCGCAAGCTAGATTTTGTCATTATTGACATCACTGCCAATGCCTTTTTGCACCATATGGTTAGAAATATAGCAGGCGTATTGATGGCTGTTGGTTGCGCACGACATCCCGTGGAATGGGTGAAAGAGGTGCTGGAGGCCAAAGATAGAAAGCTCGGTGCCGAAACTGCCCCTCCTTACGGATTATATTTGGTTTCAGTTGCTTACCCTTCAGAATTTGGGATGGTTGAGCAGTTTTCTGAGTCTTTATTTTTTGATTTAAGTTAAGGAACGTGACCCGAATGAGTACAGAAACTGATAAACCTGCGCATTTTATTCAACAACTCATAACACAAGAGCTTGCGACGAGTGTGCATACTGCTATTGTTACTCGCTTTCCACCTGAGCCCAATGGGTATTTGCATATTGGGCATGCCAAATCTATTTGTCTGAACTTTGGTTTGGCCAAGCAATTTTCTGGAAAATGCTTTTTGCGCTTCGATGATACCAATCCACTGAAAGAAGAAGAGGAATTTGTCAATGCAATTATTGATGATGTGCGTTGGCTAGGATTTGACTGGGAAGCTATTACCTATTCTTCAGACTATTACCAACAATTGTATGATTTTGCGGTTTTGTTGATAGAAAAGGATTTGGCTTACGTAGATAGTTTGACGATGGAAGAAATACGAGCTTATCGCGGAACATTGCAGCAACCTGGTAAAGAAAGCCCATATCGAAACCGCACCAAAGAAGAAAATTTGGCGTTATTTACAGCGATGAAAGAAGGGAAGTTCGCAGAAGGAACTCACGTATTACGAGCCAAAATCGATATGCAGTCTGGGAACATCAATATGCGTGATCCCGTTTTATATCGGATTCGCTTTGCGCACCACCAGCGGACGGGGGATACATGGTGTATTTATCCCATGTATGACTATGCACATCCCATTTCGGATGCATTAGAATTGATTACCCACTCTTTGTGCACCTTGGAATTTCAGGACCACCGCCCTCTGTATGATTGGTTTTTGCAACATTTGCCGGTGCCTGCACAGCCCGTACAAACGGAATTTGCGCGCTTGAATCTGTCACATACCGTGACTTCTAAACGAAAATTAAGAGAGCTTGTAGAAAAAAATATTGTTTCTGGTTGGGATGACCCGCGATTACCTACGTTGTGTGGTATGCGGAATAGAGGCTACCCAGCAGAAGCCTTGCGCCAATTTTGTGAACTGATTGGCGTGACACGCTCTGATTCAGTGATTGACATGAGTATTTTAGAGGAATGTGTTCGCACTGTTTTAAATAGCAATACCGTGCGTATGTTGTGTGTTCAAGATCCTCTTAAAGTGGTGATTGAGAATTTCCCGGAAAACGAGGTGGCATCATTGACGGGTCCTTTTAATCCCCATGATCCCGACTCTGCGACGCGAGTGCTGCCGTTTACCCGAGAAATTTATATTGAGCGCTCGGATTTTATGGAGGAACCCTCTAAGCAGTTTTTCCGTCTGAGTCCCGGTGCTGAAGTCCGGTTACGGTTTTCCTACGTGATTCGTTGCACGGATGTTATACGCGACGCGCAAGGCGAGATTATCGAAATTCGTGCCCAGTTGGATCCTGACACTTTGGGCAAAAATCCTGAGGGCAGAAAAGTGAAAGGGGTCATCCATTGGGTATCTGCGAGTCATGCGCATCCCATCACGATAAATCAGTATGATCGTTTGTTCTATGATGCTAATCCAGGAAGAGAAGAGGATTTTCTGCAGTTTGTTAATCACCACTCTTTGGATACGTTTCAAGCCTATGCTGAGCCTGCGGTGGCTAATTTGGATATCCATACAGTCGTACAATTTGAGCGCCTAGGCTACTATTCTATGAATGAACTCTCTGAGTCAGGCGATGTGATTCGTTGTCATCGCGTGGTGGGTTTGAAAGATACTTGGGGTAAACTTGAGGCTAAAAATACATGACCATCACAGTTTATAATAGCCTCAGTCGGCAAAAAGAACCTTTGATTCCTTTACACCCCGGTAAAATTGGAATGTATGTCTGCGGCATGACCGTTTACGACCGATGCCATTTAGGGCATGCGCGGTCCATGGTTTGCTTTGATGTGATCGTACGCTTTTTGCGTTACAGTGGCTTGAATGTGACCTACGTGCGAAATATCACGGATATTGATGACAAAATCATTACACGTTCCGCCGAGCGTGGCATTTCATTTCAAGATCTTACTCAAGAGCAAATTGCATTGATGCATGCGGATGCGCGAATTTTAGGGACATTGCCACCTGATTTTGAGCCTTGTGCGAGTCAACATATCCCTCAAATCATTGCTTTGATCCAACGTTTATATGATTCAGGCTACGCCTATGTTACCCAGCAAGGCGATGTGTGCTTTCAGGTGGAAAAATTCAAAGATTATGGCAAATTATCCCAACAAGATCTGAGTAAACTGATTGCAGGTAGTAGAATTGAAATTGATCAGGATAAATTATCGCCAGTAGATTTCGTATTGTGGAAAAAAGCCAAACCTAATGAGCCGGCATGGGCTTCTCCATGGGGAGAAGGGCGGCCTGGTTGGCATATTGAGTGTTCTGCTATGTCCATGGCGCAATTGGGTGAAGAGTTTGATATTCATGGTGGTGGACTTGATCTCCAATTTCCTCATCATGAAAATGAAATAGCACAGTCGGAAGCGGCAACCGAACATAGCTATGCACGTTATTGGTTGCATGTCGGGATGTTACAAGTTAATGATGAAAAAATGTCTAAATCACTGGGTAATTTTTTTACCATCGCCGATGTGGTTCAAGCCTACCATCCTGAAATTATTCGTTACTTTCTATTGAGCAGTCATTATCGTTCTACATTAAATTATTCACCTGAAACCATCCTCAATAGTATGAAGGCTTTGATGCGTTTGTATCAATCATTACGGTCAATATCCTTTGATGATACTACGGAGATTGATTCAGCTTGGACGCAACGGTTTTGCGCAACTATGGAGGATGATTTTAATACACCAGAGGCTTTGGCCGTATTATTTCAGTTAAGTCATGAGATGAACAAAACCCAATCTCAAACTTTAGCGGCTACTTTAAAACATTTGGGTAGTATATTAGGGATTTTGCAGAACCCTGTTGAAGCGTTTCTCCAAGCGGTGGTGATGGTGCCAAGTGAGGGCATCTCGAAAGACGAGATAGAACAATTTATCGAAGAACGCAATCAAGCGAGATTGGATAAAAATTGGCAACGTGCTGACGAGATTCGACACGCGCTCTTAGATCAAGGCATTGAGTTGGAAGATACGAAATTAGGAACAATTTGGCGTCGGGTGGTGGGGTAAAATATTATGCAACGATGGTTAAATTTCGTAAGTTTTTTATATCTAATCAGTTTAAACATTGCGTACGCGATTCCTATTCCGGATACCAATCAGAATCAGAATGACGACCATCAGGCCTCTTTTTTAGTGATTACGGATATTCATCTGAATCATCACTCTCAACATGCCATGGACTTTGCACCTAAACAAACCACGATTAACAATGACTTGGATGTTGCAACTTACGAGCAATTAATCGACAAAATTCGGGACGACATTCAATCTGGTGAGATAGACAACCCTCAATTTATTATTTTATTAGGGGATTTGGCAGGGCATATACGTCAATCTCAGCAGGATGTTATAGACAATGAGCGCATTGTGATGACAACCATGAAAGCCGCTTTTCCCAATACTCCTATTTTTTACAATTTTGGAAACAATGACTCGTTAACTGCAGACTATGGTTTATTTCTCAGCCCGGATCTGAAATCAGCGTATCGCTCCCCACTCGATCTGATTAAATCAGTATGGCCCCACGGTTTATTTTTATCGACCGGAAAGGTGTGCAAATATCACGACACTTATCCATGTCTGATAAAAACCAATACCTCCAATGGGTATTATTCCGCCTATCTCAAGCCGCATTTTCGGTTAATCTCTCTTAATTCCGTCATGTTTTCTCCGAAGCAAAGGGGATACACTAACCTGAATATTCTAGATCAACTGCAGTGGCTCGAACGCCAACTGAAAGAAGTTGAAGAATCATACGAAACCGCCTTACTGGTTATGCATGTGCCGCCAGGAGATAATATCTATAAAGCATATTTTTGGTCAGAAACAGCATTTTGGTCATATGACGAAGCGCAAAAATTTAATCAGCTTATCAGAGATTACCGGTTGTCTATTACCGGAATTCTGGCTGCGCATACTCATAAGGATGAAATAAAGCTAATGGGTATGGGCGGTGCTGCCATAGCAGGGGTCTATTTAAACCCTGCATTATCCACCTCACATGGTAATGCTCCTGCCGTGCGCTCCTATGTATTAAATCGCGCAGAGAATACATCACGCTGGGATTTGAGTGATTATCGAACTTATTTTTTTACACGCGAAGGCAATGGTGCCATTGGTGCGCATTTATTATACCGCTTTCAAGAATATTATTGTGCGAAGAATGAGACAAAACGCATGAGTGATTGTTGGGACAAGGTTACCATAAATAAAGTAAAACATTATTTAAGTGCTGGGAATCCTTCTTATCAAGAAGATATTCCCGAGCCACAGAGTATCCATATTCTTAGTAAAAACAATTCGTTAAATGCTCAAGCCCGATCTTGGCTCAGGTAATTCGAAACCATTCCTTGAAATTCTAGAGGGCTTCAAACTATCACCTTGTTTAAATACATCGCCATTCGCATGATAAAGAGTGCCATCTCCATTTGAATAGGCCATGACTGTATTTGTTTCCGCGTCGATCTCAATGAAACGTCGTCCTTTTTCTGCTTGATCCACACAAAAATCTTCTGCGTCGCCTTTT
>CAIRCS010000084.1 GCA_903877115.1 uncultured Legionella sp. | reverse complement strand
TGAAAAACCCAGTCCCAATACCTTGATTGTGGGGACCATGGCAGGCCCCGAAAGTGATGTGATTGCGGTCGCGCAAACCATTGCACAAAGCCGTTATGGATTGACGATTAAAATTATTGAATTCAGTGACTACAATTTGCCTAATGCTGCTTTGCAGGATGGGACATTAGATGTGAATATTTTTCAGCATGGGCCTTATTTAGAAGACGCGAACAAAGCGCATCATTACAGTCTGGAAGCCATTGGCAAAACATTCCTCTATCCGATGGCCATTTATTCCAATAAAATCACAGCGCTCAAAGACTTACGCGACGGCGCTATCATAGCGATTCCGAATGATCCCAGTAATGAAGCACGCGCATTATTATTATTACAAAATGCAAAACTCATTAAACTGAAAAAAAACGGCGGTTCGACTTTATTTGATATTCGATCCAATCCCAGTCATTACCAATTTCGCGAGCTAGATGCAGCCCAATTACCACGGGTTCTTCCGGACGTAGACCTCGCCGTTATCAATACCAATTTTGCGATTCCTGCTGGCTTACATCCCAACCACAACGCGTTGTATGTCGAAAATAAAAGCTCTCCCTATGCGAATTTAATCGTCATCCGCAAAGACAGCGCTAAAAAAGCTCAAATCAACCAATTCGTAGAAGCCATCCATAGCCCTGAAGTCACAGCCAAAGCCCAGGAATTGTTTTCAGATGCAGCCATCCCAGCTTGGTAAGCAACTGCGACACCGTCTCTCTCCTTTACATTTATTAGGATTGCCCCTTCTCCCTAAGGGAGAAGGTGTCGCGCAGCGACGGATGAGGGGATAATCAATTAAACCACCGGAATTTCATTCATATTTTGCGTCAACTTTTTAAATCCGCAAGCTCCACAACAGTGATTTTGATGTCGTCACATTCATTATTGGCAAAATAAAAATTATCCTCAAGCAAGTTTTGCATATTTAATTTACACAATCAATATAATTGGCTATATTTAATTCATAATGAATATATTTTGGATCAAAAATGAGGGAACATATAGAATTGTTTCGTGAAGAAGATAGGTCCATTACAGTAGAAATGGATTTACAACATTATTTGCCCTTATTTTTGCGTAGCAATGGGCACGGGCGCCCTCTTAACTCTAAAGAGCAAGAAACTTTTAATAATAAATTATTAGACTTCAACGAGCATTTCGCTGGCGTAGGCGCAGAAGATCTCATGGAAGACATTAAGGAACTTCTTTTGCAAAAATACAGTGCGGAAGAAAAAGTGGCACTTCAAGCTTCTCCAGCATTCAATTTAATTTACGATGCTTATACCGAAATATTTAAAAATGCCATCGATGTTTTTTTAGAGCAACATATGGAAGATCCCAGCAACGCCTCTACAAAAGTAGCATTAAATATCAATGTAGAAAAATTTTACGACCAAGTAAATATCACATTTTCTGACTCTGGACCAGGATTTCCAAAACCGATTCTTGATAAATTGAATACTGAAAAAAGTCAATTAGAATATAGTGAAGAGCATCAAGGGTCACAAAAAAGGGCCGCTAAATACCACGGCATGATGGGCGGCGGCGGCAGAGGTTTACGCAACATCGTTGCGCTTGTTCTCAGTGGAGAACCATTGCACCCGGGGAAAAAAGTGCGGCGGGCAAGCCATTTTGAATCCGAAATTCATTTCACAAATGGGAATAATCCTTACTGCCCTGGGGCATGTATTGACATTGCAACCCAACTCGCGCCGATACCTGTATTAGGGCATACCAGGCCGTACTCCAGCGATTCAAAGGCATCACGCGGTACTCTGTCTGATTTGAGTTCCGGACACACATCCAGTTTGTCCGAGCTATCTATTGATACAGATAGTAGCGATTTCTCAGGAGCGTCTCCAGAACTTCCGAAAAAGAAACTAGGTTTGGACTTAACGATTGATCTAGATGATCTAATTCCTAACGATACAAGTCATTTTGCAAGCGACTCTCCCGTAATACAAAAAAAACCGAATTCTTCAAAATTATTTGTTGAGACAGAAGATCATACTGATATCAGCAGTTTATCAGGCATCTCAACTGAGATACAGGCAAAATCTCAGGCGGCTAAGTCTATTAATCCTAAAGATATCAGCACCGCTCATCGTTTAGCCCCAATATCACACCCAGTATCACCTATTATTCAACCTCGCAAGACACAGATTGGATTGTCTCCTCGTCTCAAGTCTACTGCTGACCATACTCATCAGGTTTCTGGGAAAAAAACCACGGTTCCTCAACAAACCGGAGGCGCCTCAAAGAGTACAGTCCGCAATTCGCGCTCTAAACCCTTAACTTTAACCAAAGACGTCAGCCCCCTCCCCAACCTAGCAGCAGCGAGTAAAAAACAATCTGCATTTAAAGCTGAAATACGCAATAACAAAAGTAAACAGCAAGGAAATACTCATTCGAGTAATAGATTTGGCAAATAAGCTATACTATGGCCCCGGTCAAATGACTTGACGGTTTGGTGAAAAACGTATAATATAATCAAGCCTGCAATACTATTCATCTAATTCTGCATCAGACGTCCAAAAATCATCTTCTACTTGTCTTATTTTCTTGATTAATCCTTTGCAT
>CAIRCS010000083.1 GCA_903877115.1 uncultured Legionella sp. | reverse complement strand
CCACCCATGAAATATTTCTCAAGGTATCGGCTGCTTCGATATAACTTAAATGATAATTACTGTTGTCTTCTTTTGAAATCATTTTTTTAAATATTTCCTGGCTTCGCTTTTGTAGTAATTTTGATATTTTAGTTTACACGTCGTTGTATTTTCGAGTTAAAGAAAGCGCGGAATCGTGCGCATGTTTTGGAAGGACTTGGCATTGCATTAGCCAATATTGATGAAATGATTACGCTGATTAAGCAGGCGAATTCACCGCAGGTCGCAAAAGAAAAATTAATGGCGTGTGCTTGGCAGCCAGGTTTGGTGAAGAGCATGTTAGAAAAAGTGGGCGACGATATTTGTCGTGTCGATGATTTACCTGCACAGTATGGTTTGACGGACGATGGTTATCAACTATCTCCTGAACAAGCACAAGCCATTCTTGATTTGCGTTTGCATCGTTTGACCGCTTTAGAACAAGATAAAATTTTGAATGAATATGAAGGTTTGTTGGCTGTTATTGTGGATCTTTTGGATATTTTGGGTTCGCCAGAGCGTTTGATGAAAGTGATTTGCGATGAGATTTTGGAAGTCAAAGCGCAATTTGGCGATGTGCGTCGCACGGAAATTATGGCGTCCAGAGAAGATTTAACTATTGCGGATCTGATTACCGAAGAAGATGTGGTGGTCACGTTGTCACATCAAGGCTATGTGAAGTATCAACCGATTTCTATGTATCAAGCCCAGCGTCGCGGCGGTAAAGGTAAATCTGCTACCAATGTGAAGGAAGAAGATTTTATTGATAAATTAGTGATCGCTAGTACGCATGATACGCTGATGTGTTTTTCCAATCATGGTAAATTATATTGGTTAAAAGCTTATGAGTTACCTTTAGCGAGCAGGATTTCTCGTGGTAAACCGATTATTAATATTTTGCCTTTGGCCGAAAATGAATCGATTAATGCCATGTTGCCAGTACGAGAATATGAAGAGGGTAAATTTGTATTCATGGCAACCAAAGATGGTACTGTGAAAAAAGTACCGTTACCGGCGTTTTCTCGTCCACGTAGCTCGGGTATTATTGCGATCGATTTAGATGACAATGATCGCTTAGTCGGTGTGGATATTACGGATGGTTCCAAAGACATTATGTTGTTTTCGGATGCAGGTAAAGTCATTCGTTTTGATGAGAAATTAATTCGTCCAATGGGTAGGACGGCACGCGGCGTGCGAGGTATTCGTTTGACTGCCAGTCAATCGGTCATTTCTTTGGTTGTTGCAAAAACAACCGGCACTATTTTAACTGCGACCGAATTGGGATATGGCAAACGTACCGATATTGAAGAATATCGCATTACGGGCCGTGGAGGTCAGGGTGTGATTTCTATTCAAGTGAATGAACGCAATGGCGCCGTTGTGCGGGCTATTCAAGTGGATGATGTTGACGAAGCGATGCTGATTACAGACCAAGGTACCTTGGTTCGTTTTAGAGTGAGTGATCTATCTATTATTGGGCGAAATACGCAAGGCGTGCGTTTGATCAATGTTGCGTCGGGTGAGCGTGTTGTCGGGATGCAACGAATTGAGGATATTCAAGATGTCCCAGAATCAGAGTCAGAAGAAGAAAGCAACGACGATTTATAATTTTGGTGCCGGTCCGGCTATGATGCCGGAACCGGTGATGCAGGCGGTGCATGCAGAGTGGTTTGATTGGCAAAATCAAGGCATGTCAGTGGTCGAAATTGGACACCGTACCCCAGCATTTATGGCCATGTTGAGCGATGCGGAAAAGAGTTTGCGTGAATTGCTCACGATCCCAGACTCTTATCATGTGCTATTTTTAGGCGGCGCTGCTCGAACTCATTTTGCTTTAGTGCCCATCAATCTACTATCTCAGCATCAGTGTGGTGGCTATTTGGTGTCTGGGATTTGGTCACAGATGGCTTTTGAAGAGGCTCAACGCATCAAATCTGCCTATTGTATTGCGACGGCGTCTGCAGCAGGATTTACTCGGGCTCCCAGTCCGCTGGAGTGGCAGCTCCAAGATAATACTGGGTATGTGTATTATGCTTCGAATGAAACTGTCAATGGTATTCGATTTCCAGAGGCCCCTAAATTCGGCCAGCATTTACCTTTGGTGGCGGATATGACATCTAGTTTGTTATCAGAGCCATTGAATATCAGTGACTATGGATTAATTTTTGCGGGTTCACAAAAAAATATTGCACCAGCAGGCATGACGGTGGTTATTGTCCGGGCTGATTTATTAGAACATCTGCCGGAACTACCTATTCCAACTATGATGGATTACCGAGTACATGCGACCCATCATTCTTTGTATGCAACGCCTCCGACTTTCAATTGCTACATGGCATATAAAATGTTTCAATGGCTGCAAGCGGAAGGTGGTGTGACCGTGATGCATCAGAGAAATTTACAAAAATCCTCCAAAATTTATGATTACATTGATGCCTCGTCTTTTTATCAATGTAAAGTGGAGCACGGGAGTCGCTCTCTCATGAATGTTTGCTTTTTCCTGCCCAGTCCAGAATTGGACGCTGCTTTTTTAGCGCAAGCTGAACAAGCTGGTTTGTATGCTCTTAAAGGACATAAATTGGTAGGCGGTATCCGCGCCAGTCTCTATAATGCTATGCCCATGGAAGGGGTCGATACGTTATTAAATTTTATGAACGATTTTGCTAAGGCTCATCAGTAATGACTCAATTCGTGAATCCTCCCGTGATTACTTTGGACGGTCCCAGTGGGACTGGAAAAGGAACTTTATGTCATCAAATGGCTAAAATTTTGAACTGGCATCTGTTGGATAGTGGCGCGATTTATCGTGCATTTGCGGTGTCCGTACTCCAAGATTTGGCGCATTATCCTCATTCCACTGAGCGTATAGTGACCTTGGCTCAAACTTTGCCGTTGAGTTTTTCCTTGGATGATCCCGATCACCAACGTGTTTTTTTAGCAACTCAAGATATCACTGATATCATTCGCACGGAGCAGGTTGGCCAAGAAGCGTCACGCTTGGCTGCCGTGTCGGAAGTACGCGCGGCTTTGCTCGAACGTCAACGTGAGTTTGCGCAATGGCCAGGCTTGGTGACGGATGGACGAGATATGGGAACGGTTGTGTTTCCCAAAGCAAATTTAAAAGTTTATTTGTATGCCTCAGCAGAAGAACGAGCCAAACGACGTCATTTGCAATTAATTGGTCGCGGTATGGATGCTGATTTGCAGCAAGTGATTGCAGAATTGGCTGTACGAGACGCGCGGGATATGGCGCGCCAGTCTGCACCGCTTATGCCGGCAGCCGACGCCGTACAGCTCGACACAACTGGTTTAACCATTGTACAAGTCTTAGAAAGTATATTACAATTGTCCGCGGAGCGGGGATTGTATCATTTTCGTCCCTAGGGGAAATCAAATCTGAACCCGTCATCCCGAACTTCGGGAGATGTCTCGCGATGCTCGACATGACGTGTACAAGCTTTTATTTCATTGTTTTAACTAACCTAATTGTTTTCAATTTGTGAATTTTGATAACAATATTGCGAGTTTATTATTATGTCAGTAGAAAATTTCAAAGACCTTTTCGAACAAAGTATCAAGGGTGTACAGTTTTATCAAGGTGCAATTATTCCGGCCAAAGTCACTGGGATTGACGATGATTATGTCACGCTAAACGCAGGCCTGAAATCCGACGGAATCGTGCCTATTGAAGAGTTTAAAAGTGTTAACGGCGAATTAGAAGTTAACATTGGCGATATGGTTGAAGTAGCACTGGATTCTGTAGAAAACGGCTTCGGTGAAACTTTGTTGTCTCGCGAAAAAGCCAAACGTCAAGAATCTTGGCGCAAACTGTCTAAATCTCATGAAAATAACGAGACAGTAACTGGTTTGATTTCTGGTAAAGTGAAAGGTGGTTTCACAGTGGAAATTGGCACAATTCGTGCATTTTTACCCGGATCGCTAGTTGATGTGCGTCCAGTTCGCGATTCTTCTTATTTAGAAGGTAAAGAATTAGAATTTAAAGTTATCAAAATGGACATTAAACGTAATAATATCGTTGTGTCACGTCGTGCTGTGGTCGAAGAAGAAAGTTCTGCTGACAGACAAGCTTTGTTAGATTCCTTGCATGATGGTCAGCAATTGAATGGGGTTGTCAAAAACCTAACTGATTATGGTGCATTTATTGATTTAGGCGGCATTGATGGTTTGTTGCATATTACGGATATTTCTTGGAAACGCGTGAAGCATCCAAGTGAATTATTGACAGTAGGCCAAGAAGTGATGGTCAAAGTGTTGAGTTTCGACAGTGAACGTAACCGTGTGTCATTGGGTATGAAACAACTTGGTAGTGATCCTTGGAGTGATTTGGTGAAACGTCATCCGATTCACATGCGTCTACAGGGTAAAGTTACTAATATTACTGATTACGGCTGTTTCGTTGAGATTGAAGAAGGCGTAGAAGGTTTGGTCCATATGTCAGAAATGGATTGGACTAACAAGAATGTGCATCCTAGTAAAGTGGTCTCTTTGGGCGATATCGTTGATGTCATGGTCCTGGAAATTGACGAAGATCGACGTCGTGTTTCTTTGGGTATGAAGCAATGTGTTGGCAACCCATGGCAAAACTTTGCTCAAACCCACAGCAAAGGTCAAAGAGTCAGTGGGAAAATCCGGTCTATTACTGATTTCGGAGTCTTCATTGGCTTAGATGGCGAGATTGATGGTTTGGTGCATTTGTCAGATATTTCTTGGACAATTCCAGGCGAAGAAGCGGTCAAGCAATACAAAAAAGGTCAAGAGCTTGAAGCAGTGATTTTAGCAATTGACTCAGATCGTGAAAGAATTTCTTTAGGCCTAAAACAATTGGATGAAAGTGAGCGACCTGAAGAGCCCACTGATGCTTATACGAAGGGTGCTGTGGTAACTGGTACAGTATCGTCTGTAGAGCCTAAAGTAGTGATGGTAACTTTTGCAGATAATACGGTCGGTAAAATCAAAGTGGCTGATCTGTCTTCTGAAAAAGTAGCGGATGCGACTAAGGTTATTTCAGTTGGCGATGAAGTTGAAGCGCTGGTTGTATCTGTAGATCAAAAGACCAAAGTAGTTAATTTGTCTGTCAAAGCCAGAGAAGCTAATGAGCAAGACGAAGCTATGAAAAAATATGCAAAAGGTTCTAAGGGTCCAGATAAGCCGACTTTTGGTGATTTGCTGAAAGAAAAAATGAAAGATAACAATAATAACGACTAAGTTTACGTTACGGTTAATCTGTAAGATCTACTCAAGCCGCGAATACTCTTTAAGTATTCACGGCTTTTTTTTTCTGTATCCGCTCCCTTCCGGTCTCGGCTCTGGCAGAGCAATAAGTAGGCAAACCCGGATGATTGTTTGAGTATTTTACATCTAGCAGCGCTTTTTTATTTTCAACTATGGCATAATTTTTAAATCTGGATACAATGGTTCTGACAGGTATCTGACATCTGCGTTTGGATGAATTGCAAGGATGAACCTATGCGTATTTTGCTTACAGTTTTTTATCTGCTTCTGATTATACTCGGGATCAGTTTTGCGGCGTTGAATGCTGCTTCTGTGCAAGTAAATTTATATTTTATCAAATTGACTTTACCTATCTCGGTTTTAATGGCTGTGATGTTAGGCCTCGGCGTATGCGTGGGTTTTTTATTGTTCTTAGCGCGTTACTGGAGTTTAAAATCAGAGCATCGTAAAATCAGTAACCAACTGAAATTAACAGAACGAGAAATAAAAAACTTAAGATCAATTCCGTTAAAGGACTAACATTAGTGACTTCTGATGATTAATTTATGGCCTCTATTACTACCAACGGCAGCATGGTCTGGCTGGTGGATTGCTAAACGTAATGTCGATGGGAAAGTAAAAAAATCTGAGAATCAATTGTCTCACGAATATGTTGTGGGCTTAAATTATCTATTGAACGAACAACCTGACAAAGCAGTCGATGTTTTTATTAAATTATTAGAAGTAGACAGCGAAACGGTCGAAACACATTTGGCTTTAGGCAGTTTATTTCGGCGTCGAGGAGAAGTCGATCGCGCGATTCGAATCCATCAGAATTTGATTGCAAGACCTCAGTTAAGTGATTTTGAACGCAAAGAAGCTTTAATGGCGCTGGGGCAAGACTATATGAGCGCCGGATTGTTTGATCGAGCAGAACGCATTTTCCTGGAAGTGGTCGATATGGCTGGTGATCGGGAAATTAGTAGTTTACGCGGCTTGCTTGCGATTTATCAGCAAGAGAAAGCATGGGAAAAAGCGTTAGATGTGATTCAAAAAATTGAAGTTTGCACAGGTACTTCGATGCATAGTGAAGCAGCCCATTATTTTTGCGAAATTGCTGCGCAAGATTTGAAGCAGAATGCGCCTGAGAAAGCATTTCAATCCATTCAACAAGCGCTTAGGGTCGATGCGAATTCAGCACGAGCCAGCTTGATGTTGGCTAAAATTGAAATGCAAGCTGGTCGCTACAAACAGGCTACACAAGCGCTGAGACGTGTTGCGGAGCAAGATTCAGAGTTTTTGAATGAAATTCTAGATCCATTGGTATGTTGTCATCGTGAATTAGATACCATGGATGAATGTATGGATTATTTGGAGCAAACCATAGCAGCTCATCCTAGAGCGTCGGTAATTTTTGTAATCGGAGATTATTTGTGTCGGGAAAAATCAGTGGATTTTGCTATTGATTTTGTGGCAAGTCATTTGGGACGGCACCCGTCGATCCGCGGGTTAAACCAATTGATTCAGTGGCATTTAGAATCGGCCAGTGGAAAGGTTCGGGATAAATTGCAAATGTTGTATGACATCACGTCTAAATTCCTAGAAAAC
Organism: uncultured Legionella sp.; assembly: GCA_903877115.1. GTDB lineage: Bacteria > Pseudomonadota > Gammaproteobacteria > Legionellales > Legionellaceae. The sequence goes on along the minus strand of CAIRCS010000083.1, from coordinate 13,904 downwards.
AAACCTATTTACCGCTGTGGTCATTGCGGTTTTAGCGGTAGACTTTTACATTGGCAATGTCCTAGTTGTAAGCTCTGGGGAAAAACTAAGCCTATTCATGGTTTGGAAGGAGATTAGCTGTGTCTCATTCTAAACTGATTGTCGCATTAGATTTTGCGCAGCCTGCCCAGGCATTGTCTTTGATTGAGCAATTGAGTCCACAACACTGCGCTTTGAAAATTGGTTCGGAGTTGTTTACGCGGTCAGGCCCTAGTTTTGTAGAGGATACCATCGGGCGTGGCTTTCGTGTATTTCTAGATTTGAAATTTCATGACATCCCACGTACCGTTGCGCAAGCTTGTCAGGCTGCAGCTGATTTAGGCGTATGGATGTTGACGGTGCATGCCGCAGGCGGAAAAGCGATGCTGGAAGCTGCCCGAGAGGCTGTAGACTCTTATGGTGAAAAACGTCCGAAAGTGGTGGCGGTAACTGTATTAACTAGTTTGGCAGACAATGATTTGCTTGTAGTGGGTGTGACCGGAACGATGCAACAACAGGTCGAAAGGCTTGCAAAATTAACCCAAGAAACGGGTTTAGACGGCGTTGTGTGTTCTGCACGAGAAATTTCTGGTTTAAAAGCTCAATGTGGAACCCAATTTTTAGCAGTGACGCCGGGTATCCGTTTGCCGGGGGATGCCGTGCATGACCAAGTCAGAGTAATTACACCTCAAGCAGCTCTTGCAGCAGGGAGTGATTATTTGGTAATGGGACGCTCTATCACGCATGCTGCCGATCCGGCGGCAATTGTGCAAATGTTACAGACTGATGTCTTCAAATAGTTTTTACGACTGCCGCAGTTCCTTTGAGGCAAATATAGAAAACAATACTTGCTATCTCACTCGACATGACTTACGGTTACGCGCGCTAAGGGGAGCAGAGAAGTATCGCTTGTCGGGCCTGTCATTATTTGAGTTGTTAATCGTTCTGCTGTTACTGTCGCTGCTATTTGCGTTTGGCTTACCGTTCACAACCCAGTGGTACCAAAATCAGCTATCTGGAGTGATGCAAAAAGATATCGAGCAGGCTATTGAATATGGCACGCAAGAGAGCCTAATTCTAGGGGAGCCGCTGCGTTTGGTCCCGTTGCACGACAATGATTGGTCAAGTGGATTGGTTTTGCTTAGGGAGCGCGATTTTCTGAGTCCACACCATCCTGTGTTGTATACCTGGCAATGGCGCAGCACGGCCTGGCATGTCGGTTGGCATGGTTTTCTATCTGATTCTTATCTGAGATTTACGCCAGATCTGCGTCAATTGGCTCTGAATGGCTATTTTTTCATTGAAAATGAGATGCAGCCTGGGATAAAAATTATGGTGAATAGAGTGGGGCGTGTTCGCCGTCAGCTTGTATTGCAATGAGGTTATATGAAAAACGCAACGATACTTAACAGAAGTATTTCAAATATCTCTGGTGATTTTCGACGAAATTTACCCTATATTTTATTCACTGCGAATGTATTTCTAGTTATAGCTTTCTATTTTACAATGGTAGGCATGCACGAGGACGGATTGATTTATAGTTCTTTAGCTGCGAACATGAGTCATAACGTAGGTTCTTTGTGGGATCCTAGTTTTTCCGAAGCGCTTTGGCCACATTTTTTTGAGCACCCACCGCTGGCTTTTTATTTGCAATCAATCTTTATTAGATTTGTGGGTGATAATCCGAACATTGATAAACTATATTTTTTTATATTAACACTCATATCATTAGGTCTGCTTCTATTATTCTGGAGGCAAAGATTTCCCCAGGTCCGACTCCCTTTTGTGTGGTTGCCTATTTTATTTTGGTTGGCAAATCACGAAAATTTAGCGGTGGGTTACCATGGAAGGGTTGAATCTACATTAATAATTTTTACAACTTTAGCCAGCTATTACATATGAAAGGGTTTATCCTTATCGACAAAGCAAGCTATTTATTACTATAGTTTGGGTTCTTTTTTGATAATGCTTGCTTTTTTTACCAATGGTTGCCAAGCGTTTTTTCCTCTGACCATTCCCGTGATTTATGCGTTTGTCTTTGAGCGTCATAGAAGAGCGGACGTCCGGTGGGGTTGGGTATCGTGGAAACTAGTGAGTATAACGTTGTTGTTGTCTTTTTTAACTATTATTTTGATAGGAATGGTGTTGCTTTATCCACCAGCATTGAATAATACGATTCATTATTTTCAACAACAAGTATTCGCAACGTTGAGTGGGGCAAGGAATGGCGAGCACTCGGTAGGTCTGCTTGGGCATTTTAAAGTGTTGTGGTTTCTTTTCGTTAACTCAATTCCAGTTGCTATTGTTACCGCTTATTGGTGTGGAGTTTATTCTAAACAAAAGAAGCAACCGATGCTGCAAACTATAAAATCAGCGTTTCAAAATGAGTGGTGTTTATTTTTTCTACTCGTCGCAGTGTCTGCCAGTCTGCCAGTCTGTTTTAGCCCAAGACAATCAAATTATTATTTGGCGCAATCCTATCCTTTTTGGGCTTTATTTTTTATCCAAGCTTGCATGCCGGCATGTGTTAATGTAAATAATAAGCAAAATTTAGCGCTTGCCCCTGCAAAAAAACAAAAATTTTTTCTGAATGGGATGGTTGGGTTGTTCTTGCTTCTCGGTATATTAAATATTCATTTTGCTGGACGACCTTCTTACCGAAATAGTCCTTTATTAAATGATGCAGAGCACCTCAAAAAAATTCTACCTTCTCATGTTAATATTTCTGTTTCAAATCCGCATGATTTTATGGTGCATCATGTGTTTTTATTTTATCGATACCATTATATTTGTCTTACTACCCAACCAAATGAAGCCTACTATATGCAAAGTAAGCATGAAAAAACTTGGCCAGAAGGGTACTTGCCTGTCAATGCAGAATTTCAAACTTTCCAATTGTTTAAAAAAACAAGAGGCTATGTGTAAGATTAATCTGCCAGCAGTATAACAATTTTTTAGTTTAAAATATGGTATAATCTAGTCCAAATTATTTCTTGAATCATATATAGGGCTTTAATTTTTAATTGACCTGCTAATAGAATACCTAGGTTGGGCCAAGGCCCAATATACATCAATTAAAGATTAATTTGATATATTCCCTCGAATGATGGATTTTAGGTATTTTTATGTACAAAGTTATCAATCACTCGTGGTTTAGAGAATCTCCTGTGAAAGGCATGAGTTATGTCATGATGTTTTTCTATTTTGGCGTACTCTTATTATTGGCGCCCGCTCATATTTTATCTTTTGATAGCTATTATTATTGGGAATGGAGTCGGCATTTGGACCTTTCATATTATGATGGCCCTCCGATGATAGCCTATTTTATCAAATTGTCGACGCTGTTATTTGGACAGACCTTATTAGCATTAAACATGGTCGGAATTGCTGGTGTCGCAATCACTGCTTGGATTATTTATAAAACGTCACGCCTGTTCCTGAATGAAGAGGCTAGTGTTATCGCGACGCTGTTGTGGTTATTTGTCCCTTTGAATACTTTGGACTTATTAAAGCAGACAACGTATGACGTCCCCTATATATTGTTTTGGGCACTTACTGTGTATTGTGTCGCGAATTTCATTCAAGCTCAAAGGCTGTCTGCGCAAAGTATCAAATGGTTGTATTTGTCGGGTGTAAGCGTGGGTTGCATGATGCTTTCGAAATATTCTGGCATCATATTGGTGCTAGCTTTATTCGTTTTCATAATTACTACTCATTACCGCTATTTATTTAGAAGTCGGCATTTTTACTTATCATTACTGTTATCGTTGATTATTTTTAGCCCGGTTATTGTGTGGAATGCGGATCACAATTGGCAGTCTTTTTTATTTCAATTAGCGACTCATGCACGTCCGTCAATCACTACTCCATGGGCTGCTATGAATCACGCTTTTTTTTACGTTATTCTGCCTTCGTTGAATTTTATGTTGTTGCCGCTTGTGCTTGGATTGCGCTCGGTGACAAATTATCGTAAAACCCCCATTCCTTATTTATGTCTGATCATTTGCACAACGTTTGTGGTTTTTTATTTATTGTACTCGATTAAAAATGTGATGGTTGGGAATTGGATGAGTCCTTATTTGATAGCGGCGGCGTTGTTGGGCGGATATAACTTTCAGGTTTATGATTACCGGAAATCCACACTATTGCTTATTATAGTCTCGGCAATCATCAGTCTTGTTATTGTAACGAATAATAAGCCTCGCATTAGTTTTTTAATCGCGAAGGGCTATATTTATCATCATCTTATTCAACGATTTAATGTTTATTATCCGCAACTCCCGCAATTTGTTTTTACTACGACTTGGAGTGATGCTCGTATGTTGTTTTTTTTAAAAAACAAACCGGCGGTTTATACAATAGATATGTGTGGTACGCAGCAAAATGAATACGCTTTTTGGAGTCAAGATTTTGTAAAAAGCGTTGCAGATAAAAGTATTAAAGAAGCATTATATGTGGATAGAACCAATCATATAAACTGTGTGGAAAAATATTTTGATCAGTGTATTCAGCTGTCGCCACCCACGTACCATTTTAAAGGTCAAGATTATGCAATCTACGCCTACAAATGTACCAATAAATAGGGAGGCACCAGACTTTGACCGTCGTTATAGCATTGTTGCAAGCTTCTTAGGATGACGAGTGATTGCAGTGAGTAAATTTTATGGCCTATCCCCCTCAATATTTGCTTTCTTGGTTGACTTGTACGACGTATATGATGGAGCAATTATATGCTAAATCTGGGAATGCGGATTTAAAAGTGCTTCACCAAAATTGGGAGCCAACGAATGACTGGGATCGACAGACGTTGGCTCTGAGCGACGAACTGGTATTGCACCGTGATATTGTTGTGAGTGCATGGGAGCATCCTTGTTGGTTTGCCAGAACTATTTTGCCTAGAGCAACTTATGATGCTCACCTATCTTTGTTTGAACGCTTGAATCAAGAACCCTTGGGAAATTTGATTTTTCGTACGCCGGCGGTTCAAAGGTTGAGATTAGAGCATTACTCGATCGAGACAGGATCTGTTGAATATGCTTGGGTACCCAAAGCCATTGATACTCAACAAAAATTGTTATGGTTGCGATGCTCTACTTTTCAAGTAAAAGACGCTGAATTATTTTATTTGGTTGAAATTTTACTTCCAGATTTGGAACACTACTCTTGAAAAACAAATATCTACGTTTGATGCGTTTTGACAAACCTGCTGGGATTGCTTTGTTATGGGCGCCAACAGCATGGGCTTTATGGCTTGCGAATCAGGGACGGCCTAGTGAGTGGTTGATTGGATGTTTTTTATTGGGGACAATTTGTATGCGTGCTGCAGGTTGTATCATCAATGATTTGGCGGATCGAAACATCGATAAGCATGTTCAGCGGACACGTTTACGTCCTCTCACAAATGGTGAGGTTAGCATTCAACAAGCTTGCATAGTATTAGTGTTGTTGTTGATAGCTGCGGGAGTTATTGCTTTGCAATTGCCTAAATTGTGTTGGTATGAAGCGTGTGGCGCTTTGTTGATTACTGGTTTATATCCCTTTGCCAAGCGCTTTCTACAGGCGCCGCAATTACTCTTAGGAGTTGCTTTTTCTATGAGTATACCTATGGCTTATGCCGCTTCTGATGTGCCACCCAACAGCGCGATGACGGTACTCATGGTACTCAATTTTTTGTGGATTGTGGCCTATGATACTATGTACGCATTGGTTGATCGCGAAGACGATCTGCTAATTGGTGTCCGGTCTACTGCGATCCTGTTTGGCGCGCGCGCTGTCCCCATCATTTTGTTGCTTCTAGTTATTACTCATGGATTATGGCTAGTTTTGGGTTGCTTTTATCCACTCACTATGTGGTTTGGGCTGTGTTGGGTACTGGGGTTTGGTATTTTAATCTATCAGTTTAAATTGCTTGTTTCTAGAAAAACTGAAAATGCAATGCGCGCATTTTTATGGAGCGCTCTCTACGGTCTTCTGATGTGGTTTGGAATGATGGGGGGGTAAAACTCACCAAAAATCTTAATTTATGAACGGGCTATTAGATCAAGGGCCAACCATTTTTTATTAATTCCCAAAAATGCTTGTATTTTTACCAAAGTGTCCTAGTATTAGGGTGTGTGTTTTATACTTGGTGTCTCATGAAAGATTAACTATGAGATATCGAATAGCATGGATCTAGTACTAAATTAAGGAGATTTACTATGGCTACTGCAAAGAAAGTTACTAAACTGTCAGCCATTCGGTTGGCTAAATCGCCAAGCACTATCAAATCTAAAAAAAGAGTCGTCAAAAGTACTAAAAGAATGGTGGTAGACGGTGCGCGTTTGGTGCATGAAGGAAAAAAATTGGTGAGCAATATCTACAAAGATGGTAACAAAATGCTTCATCATGCAAGTAATGATGTGAAACAGTACTCAGATGAAATGTTGCAAAAAGTGCAAAAGAATCCATTGACTTCAATATTGGTAGCAACCGGTGTCGGTATTGTGCTATCAGTTTTCTTAAGAAGAAAATGAGTCTTTTTGTCGAAATCGAGTCTCTTGTTTCAGCACAATTAGAAGTTGTCAAAACGGCTGTTTCTATTTTAAAGCTTGAAACAAGACTTGCTGGCCTAAGTGTATACCCCTTGTTGCTCACCCTCTGTTTGCTCTTAATAGGGTTAATCGGAGTGTGGACATGCGCTATGCTGGCACTGGGGTACATACTAGCCATGGTTGTGCCTAATACCCTCCTGTGTATTCTAGCTTTGTTGCTGTTGAATACCGGGATCGTGTTTGGCTTGCTAAGGTATTTGTTATTTAATTTAAAAAATATGAGTTTCGCGAAAACCAGACAATATATTGCCAACCAAGAGAAGCCTCATGTTCAATCGAAGAAAACAGCTTATCCAAGAAATTGCCGCGATGAATCAAAGATTACATTGCCAACAAAGCGAAGTAACCGCGCGGAAAACTGAGATCATTGCAACACTCTATCATCAGTACTATTTGTTTCTGATTGGTGTGCTTACGTTTGCGTTTGTGTTCGGCTGGAAAATTGCCAAAGACCTGAGTATTACTCAGATTACCACTCAAATGTTTAATTCCGGATTATTGTTTCTCATCTCGCAATATCAGCCCATTGCTGAATAGCCGTAAGGTTTTTGCATAATTTCTGTTACATTTTTGGCTAATTTTAGGTATAATACAGGGCTTTTACTACCCTGGAGTATGAAATGGCTATAGAACAAACATTATCAATTATCAAACCTGATGCGGTCGCCAAGCATGTTATTGGTCAAATTTATACTCGTTTCGAACAGGCGGGTTTGAATATTGTTGCAGCGAAAATGGCTCATTTAAGCCGAGAAGATGCGGAAGGTTTCTATGCAGTGCATAAAGATCGACCTTTCTTTAAAGACCTGGTTAATTTTATGATTTCTGGACCAGTGATGATCCAAGCGTTACAAGGTGAGAATGCGATTGCGAAACACCGTGATATCATGGGTGCTACGAACCCGAAGGACGCAGCGCCTGGCACTATTCGAGCAGATTTTGCTGATAGTATCGATGCGAATGCGGTACACGGATCTGATAGCGCTGAAACAGCGAAGCAAGAAATTGCTTATTTCTTTGAATCGTCTGTAGTGTTTGGGTAGTTGATACGACTATGACAGAATTGGTTGCAGAAAAAGTCAATCTTTTGAATTTTAATGAAGCGCAGATGCGTGAATTTTTTCACACATTAGGTGAACAGCCTTATCGTGCGCGTCAAGTTCTGCAATGGATTCATCATTTTGGACAAACGGACTTTGCTCAGATGTCGAATTTGAGCAAAGTCCTTCGTAGCAAATTGACGGCGATGTCTGAGATTCGAGTTCCAGAAATTGTTTCAACCCAGGCATCGCAAGATGGTACGCATAAATGGTTATTAAAGCTTGCCTGTGGTAATTGTATTGAAACTGTATTTATTCCAGAAAAATTGCGCGGTACACTTTGTGTGTCTTCGCAAGTAGGGTGCGGATTGAATTGCACTTTTTGTTCAACGGCTAAGCAAGGGTTCAACCGAAATTTGTCGACTGCTGAGATTATTGGTCAAGTATGGGTTGCGGTGCGTACCTTATCCCAGCTCAAAGGTGAACATGATAAACGGATCACCAATGTGGTGATGATGGGGATGGGTGAGCCCTTATTAAATTTTGATCCTGTTGTGGCTGCCATGGATATTATGTTGGATGATTTTGCTTACGGCTTGGCAAAACGCCGAGTGACATTAAGCACCTCGGGCGTTATTCCCGAGATGATCCGTTTGCAAGAGCGTAGTCCAGTGGCATTAGCCGTCTCTTTACATGCACCCACTGATGCTTTGCGGGATGTGTTGGTTCCGATTAATAAAAAATATCCCTTGGCCCAATTGATGGCAGTTTGCCGGGATTATTTTAAGAATGAACCGCGACGTGTGGTTACTTTCGAGTACGTCATGCTTAAGGGCGTTAATGATCAGCCCGAGCATGCCAAAGAATTATGTAAATTATTGAAAGATGTGCCGGCCAAAGTGAATTTGATTCCTTTTAATCCTTTTCCAATGACAGAGTATGAATGCTCCGATAAAGCAACGATTACGACGTTTCGGGATTACTTAATCAACAAAGGGATTAATACCATTACGCGCAAAACACGGGGTGATGATATTGATGCAGCCTGTGGGCAGTTGGCGGGCGAGGTTAATGATCGGACGAGTCGCTCGCGTCGTTGGCAAAAATTGCATTTTCTTCCTTTAGAAACGGTTGAGTCTAGGTGATAGATATGAAAGAAAGAGTCGTGGTGATTATTCCCACTTACAATGAAGCACTCATCATTCGTGAAACCGTGCGTCAGGTGTTTGCCGCAACGAATGAATTAGAGGGTTTTTCAGTAGAAATTCTCATTTTTGACAGCGCTTCTACAGATTCAACGCAAAGCATTATTCAAGAGCTGATCCCACAGTATTCAGGTAACTTGCATTTGCAAGTGGAGCCGAATAAAACCGGTTTGGGTTCTGCATATGCTCAAGCGATGAACTATGCTTTGCTGCATTTAAACGCAGATGTCGTAGTGGAGTTCGATGCGGATTTGTCGCATCAACCGCAATATTTGGCACCTATGCTCGCATTATTAAAAACTTGTGATGTTGTCATGGGTAGTCGCTATTTGGCTGGAGGAAGTATTCCTGCTAATTGGGGGATGCAACGGAAATTTTTGTCAGTTATGGGCAATCAAGTAGCCCGTCTTACCTTGACACGTCGTTATCATGATTTGACTAGTGGTTTTCGCGCGACACGGCGTGAGATATTATGTACTGCGCTGCCATCTCAATTTTATTCAAACCATTATGCTTATAAATTGCATCTATTATGGCTGTTACACCAAAACAAAGCACGTATCCTTGAGTTTCCTATTCACTTTGTGGATAGAGAGCAGGGGGAAAGTAAATTACCTGCCAATAGTATTAAAGATGCGTTGCGAGTGATTGCCAAATTACGCTATGTGACTGCAAAACAATTTTTTAAAAACCTCAGAGCACCCGTGCAATCTGGTAGTAATATGGAGTAATTTTTGCACCATGCGTTTGACTTTTTGCCCAAACACTAAGAATGGGTGACAGCGGTTGCGTTGCAGCTTGGATCGAGTTACTGTTCAAATTGTTCTTTTCTTTGCTAATAAAAATAACGGTTTTCCCGTGTAAATCATTAGTATCCCACCATTCAAACATGAGTCCTCTTATACCAAACATGCCGGCATGATGGACTGTGAATGGCGGCAAATTAGGATGGGCCATCCATTGCTTGTGTTGATAAAAATTGAGTTCGCTCTCAATGCGATAAGTATCTAATGGCACAAATATGGGTTGGGTTTGCGAGGGGTTCTTGCTGATGTCTACCGCAACCTGATAAAATTTCTTAGTCAATTCTTGCCAGGAAATGGTGAGTACTGAGCTAAACAGCTTCTGGTTGATGAGAGCGGGTTGCCCGTAGGTCAAGCAGCCTAAAATGAGCACATAGCCGCAGATAAGAGCGGGGCCAGTTCTGAGCCAATGTTGTAGAACAGTTCTCTGTTGACTCATTAAACAGGCTAACCAAGGCAACACCGCAAGAAGACTAGGTCCAATCCAATCCAATTTGATGGCTCGAAAGCAACTGAATACAGCAAAAACTAGTAAAGGACTCAAGGTGAATACTTGAATAAATTTTTTGCTAGAGACTGTTGAAATTACATTATGTGATCTCTGAAATAATTTTGTGCACCCAATGATGCCCAAGGGGGTTAAAAAGAGAATTAACACACCTATTAATTGATGCAATGAAAAATATAACTTTCCTTGAAGACGTCGTGTACTTTGAAAAGAAAAAGACATCCAATCATGGATTGCATTCCAATAAATTACGGGTGAAAACAAAACCAATATGATTAGAGCAGCAAAATAAGGTTCTTTACGTAGTAACCAAGCTCGCTGTTCGCGATTGAATACTAAAAAAAGCCCCGTTGTCATAATCAAGAGTGCTATGGAGTATTTGGCTACCAAACCTAGGCCAATACAGATTCCTGCTCCGTACCAAGCCTGTGCTTTACGCTGACTTAAGGCCTGATAAAGGTAGTACAAGGCGCCCGCCCAAGCTGCCATCAATGGCATATCTGGCGTTGTGACACAGGAGTTTAAGAAAAAAAACGGGAGTATCGATAATAATAAAACTGAAAATTGCCCAGAGCCTTTCTGGATGAGCTCACTCCACTGATACATAAAGTAGGCGCTAATTCCCCAACACAATAAGGCCGGGCACCGGACAGCAAATTCATTTTGTCCCAATAACAGGGTGAATCCTTTAATGAGGATCGCCACCATGGGAGGATGATCTAGATACCCGAAATCCAGATGTGTCGAATAATTCCAATAATAAGCTTCTTCAGTGAGCAAATCATGATTACCAAGAAAGAATATACGTAGACACAACGACGCCCAGAAAATGGCTTGCACATAAAAAGAGAAACGGTTGGTAACAGCGAACATATCTAAAGCATCCTAACAATTTGGTAATAATAGCGGATTGTATGGGATTCTTTGCCTTGGCTAACGGCCCATATGGATTGTATAGAAGACAATGGCTGTGTGGTAGCAATGAGGGGATCATTTTCAAGCCGATCTTTTACCGGACTAATCAGGACAACGGTTTTGCCATGTAAATTAGCAGGATTTGTCCAAAATCCATACATGAGTCCGCTTTGTACAACAGAATAAGGCTCGAGATTGGGTTGAATTTTTTTTTGCTTGGTTTGATAAAAATTAAGTTCGCTGGCAATACCATACAGATCTAATGGCATAAAGACGGGTCTTGATTTTTGCGTGCTCTGTGACGCAGCAACTTGATAGAGATCTTTTGTGAGCCGTTCCCAAGATACCATTTTGGTGAACAGCATATTGTTAAGGAACTCTGGCTGGCCGTAACTGATACAAAACATAATCAGTGTGTAAGTACCGATTAACAGCGGTGTCATGTTGAGCCATTGGCGCAGCACATCAATTTTCTGATACATTAAATAGGCTAGCCAGGGTAAAATTGCCAATAATCCGGGGCCAACCCAATTGAACTTGGTGCCAAAAAAGCAGCTGTACACAGTGTAAACCAGTAGCGGAACCAGTGTATATATTTGTAAAAACGTGATGGTCTGTGGGGGTAATGCCTTATTATCAGCGTGCTTAAATAACTTTCGTAAGCCTATGAGACCTATGGGGGTTAAAAACAAGATGAGCCAGCCTATGAGTTCCTGCAAAGAAAAGGAAAAGTGGGTTTGTAAGCGTCTTGTGCTCTGAAAAGCAAAAGACGCCCAATTATGGAGACTGTTCCAATACAGTACAGGGGAAAATAAAGTCAACGTGATAAGCGCAGCATAGTAAGGTTCTTTGCGGCGTAACCATCTGCGTCGTTCTGCATTAGTTAAGACGAATATCCCGGTAGCGATAATGATCAGACCAATAGAATATTTAGCCAATAAGCCGAAACCTAGGCTGATACCCACAGCATACCAAGCACGGGCTTCCCGCAAGCATAATGCACGATACAGAAAATAAAGTCCTGCTGACCATGCTGCAAACATAGGCATATCGGGCGTTATGATGCAGGAATCAACAAAAAAGAAGGGTAATATGGATAGTAATAAAATAGAAAATTGTCCGGAACCTTTTTGAATAATTTCGCACCATCGATACTGGAAAAAAGCCGCAACTCCCCAACATAATAAAGCAGGAAACCGAACAGCGAATTCATTGAGTCCAAATAATGTGGTGGATAATTTGATCAGGACCGCGACCAGGGGGGGGTGATCGATATACCCAAAATCTAAGTGCACAGAATAATTCCAATAATACGCTTCTTCAGCTTGAAGGTCATGATTGAAGAGAAAAAAAACGCGCAGACACAAAGACATCCAGAAAATGGCTTGCACATAAAAAGAGAATCGTTGCGTATTGGTTTGCATGGGTAAGGTATGACGCAATTGTGGAATTTATGGTGGGTATTATATGCTTTTATCCTAAAGAAAAGTAGGGTAGATGAAGGAATGCCGAAAAATTTACTTCAAATAGAGAGCTATAATCACGGAGTCAAAGGATTTACATACCAAAGTAAATTGGGGTCTTTTAAGAATACCAGCGAAATTGTCTCCCTAAATTCAAATCTTCAACATCATCCATTTTTCGCCCCTATTTATTAATAATAATTTTTTCAGATGGAATCCAAACGACCTTATTATCACGCCATTCACATACCTGATTTCCTGCTTGTTTATGTTTTAACAAAGCAGCGTTTATTCCTTTTTGAATAATTTTTGTTACTTTGGCCGGATTGTTAAGAATTTTCGAAATATTATCGTCCAGTACATTTTTATCTTTTTTCATTGGAAGTCTCCAAAAGTTGTTCCCATAAATTTTTATCTTTAACAATCAGATCGTTATGATTTGTTCCGGAAGCAATAAGAGAAAGTTGATTGGTATTTGAGTTATCGTAAACTTGCCATGAGTCAGCCAATGGACTATACAAATCGAAGAAATTTTTTAGACCCGCAGTATATCGTCTTCTAATGGTTGCTTCTGGAACGGAATGACCACCTGTTTTAAAACGCTCCTTGACTCTAAAAACAGCAAGATCGGCGTTTTGTAACCATAAAAAAATTAAATGGAATTGATAGCCTTGCTTTTGTAGTTTAGGTATCCACATCGCAAACGTTCGGCTGGCTAACGTTGTTTCGAATGCAAAATTTACTTCTTCATTTGCAAGCGTATGAATACGGTTCAACATAATACGACCAGCCTGAATGGCAGCTTTTTCAGGTTGATAAGCACAAAGTCCTTGAGCTATGACGTCTGCGTTAACAAAATTATCAACATGCAACGCATCTTTTAATAAAGCAGGAGCCGCTGTGGATTTTCCAGCCCCATTAGGGCCTGCAATAATGATTAAGTGAGGCATATAATCTCCTCATTGACACAGTCAAGTATCCTGATGTTTTTATATTTCGGCATATACCTGAATCTCGTTGTTTTTGTTCAATAAATGTAAATAATCTACTTCTATGGCTTTTGTTGATAACTGTCTAATGATCTTATCAAGGTCGATAGAGGCATCATTTCGCAATAGATCATAACGACCATAAAAATTAATGTGAGTCCATGCAACAGGAGAAAATTTTTTAATTAAATTTGCCTGCGCTACATCCCCTTGTCTTTCATTATAATCCATAAGCGTAACTGCTCATACCCCTTCGCCGCTACGCGGCAAATGGGCATGAGAGGATCACCGGCTTTAAGTTATTCAGGGATAACACCATTTAATGCCATGTCGATAGCAATCAACGGATTGAAGCCTCGATTTTTCATCGTTT
>CAIRCS010000082.1 GCA_903877115.1 uncultured Legionella sp. | reverse complement strand
GGGCTGGGCAATCAGATGTTTCAATATGCTACCGCACGAGCATTTTCACTTCGGACTAAATCAGAACTAATTTTAGATTCTCACACGGGTTTTGCGCTTGATAGGCAATATCAACGTCAGTTTGAACTGGGTTTCTTACCCATTAAAGCACACATAGCAACTTTTTTTGAGCGTTTTCCAAACTGGTTAAATCGAATACATAACAAAGTATTTGGAAATAGCACTCAATTAATAAAAAATTCGATTTATGGAACATTTATAGCTGAAACTGCACTGAAATACATCCCGGAGTTAGCCCACTACTCAATAAAAAAATCAGTATGGCTTATGGGGTATTGGCAATGCCCTATCTATTTCCAAGATTATTCAGATTTACTTTATACCGAACTCATGCCGAGCACTCCTAATGATAAAAAGTTTATAGATTTAGGAAAAACCCTTCGGGAAACCGAATCGGTAGCACTGGGAATACGCTTGTATGAGGAGAGTTCTGACCCAGCAGCTCATTCCCTGAATGGTCAAATGAAAACGGTTACTGAAATCAATAATGTAATCTCTAAATTATTAATTTCTCAACCTAAAGCAATCTTTTTCGTTTTTTGTACACATCGATTTCCAATTTTGGAGCAATTAAATTTGCCAGAATCCACAGTTTTTCTCACCCATGATGATGGTTATGCGGGTTCTATTCATAGACTATGGTTGTTAGCGCAATGTAAGCATCATATTTTTACTAATAGCTCCTACTATTGGTGGGGTGCTTGGCTAAGTAAAGCAGTCCACAAATCTGGCAATACTCCGCAATTGATATTTGCTGCAGATAATTTTATAAATACGGATGGCCTTTGTTCTGTCTGGGAAAAATTTTAACGTGTTTTTATTCTCAGCTTTTAAGTTATCTCTCAATTTGCAAATGGCTTTGAGTAATTTACCGCCTATTCGAATCGGAGTAAGCCAATGAATGGGCATCGCAATAGCATATCAAAAGACATTCCCCTCATTACGGTCATCATGTCAGTTTTTAATGGGAGTCAGTGGCTTTCAGAGTCTATTGAGAGCGTTCTCAAGCAAACTTTTTCTAAATTTGAATTTATTATTGTTGATGATGGAAGTACAGATAACTCCGTAGAAATAATCAAGCGATATCAATCTCAAGATTCTAGAATTCATCTGATTGTAAAGAATAATTCAGGATTAGCTGATTCTTTAAATCACGCAATTCAGATTGCACGTGGGCAATGGATCGCTCGCCTAGACGCAGATGATATCTGTGAACCAATGCGATTAGAAAAGCAGTTTATATTTAGTCAGCATAATCCGAGTATTGTTTTTATTGGCACTGGACACTCAGTAATTAATAGTCAAGGGCAAGTTGAGGGTATTTATGACTACCCAACTAATCATGCGCAACTTTTAAGCAATCTTATCAATATAAGAAAGTATCCGGCCCATTCATCTGCATTTTATAGGTCAGATGTAGTACGGTCGGTCGGTGGGTATCGGCCACGCATGAAGCGATCGCAAGATTGCGATTTATGGCTTCGATTATCAGAAATGGGGCAATTGGCATCATTGAAGGAGCCACTTATTCGATTGCGTTATCACTCTGAGCAAATTTCCGATATTGGGGGAAGTAAGGGCCAATTTTTTTATTCCAGAATGGCAATGATTTCTTACTGGCTCAGAATTAGAGGTTTTACTGATCCGGTAAATGCTAACGATTCAAATTATGAGTTATTTATGCAATGGCTTGATCTACAATTCAAAAAGCATGGTCTATATCAATTTCATGC
>CAIRCS010000081.1 GCA_903877115.1 uncultured Legionella sp. | reverse complement strand
CTACCAAAAAGATTCCAAAGAATATTTTTGAGCGCATGAGTACTATCCTCAAATTTCCACCTTCGCGCCCAATTCAACCAAACGATTCGCAGGAATTTTAAAGAAGTCTGATTGACGTCCAGCATTTTGATACATCCAGCAGAACAATTTCTCGCGCCATATTGCCATTCCTGGGATTTCAGTAGACACAATCGTATCTCTTGATAAGAAGAATGAAGTATCCATAAGATCAAATTTGAGATCCGATGATTTTTCAATCAATCCAATAATTTGACCCATGTCTGGAGTTTCATTAAACCCATACACGGCACGAACTACATAGATTCCATTACCCAAATCCCGCAAAGTAATACGCTCACTATCCTTAACATAAGGCACATCCCAAATACTGACTTTTAAGAAAAAGACTCTTTCATGTAGCACATGGTTATGCTTTAAGTTATGTAAGAAAGAAACGGGTACATAGTCAACGTGCGCTGTAAGGAAGACTGCAGTACCTTCAACGCGGTGTGGAGGGTGATGCATTAAGGCATCAATAAAACTCTTTAATGCAATACCATTATTCATTGCGTTGTGACGTAATATCCTGCGCCCTTGGTACCAGGTCATTAAAAGGATAAAGCAAACTGCGCCTAAGAGCAGAGGGAACCAACCGCCCTCCATGATCTTTAGTAGATTCGCAGTTAAGAAAGCCAGATCCACAATTAGAAAAGCGCTGATGACTAAGGTCACTAATAAAGTATTCCAGCGCCATACAACACGCATGACAATTGCCGCCAGGAACGTGGTCACAATCATCGTAGTAGTTACCGCAATACCGTATGCGGCTGCCAAATTCTCGGATTTCTTAAAAGCTAGAACTACCGCAATAACGAGCACTAACAAAACCCAATTAACTAGTGGCATGTAGATTTGCCCGATTTCTCTATCGGATGTATGGCGCACTTTCATGCGGGGCACGAAACCCAGCAAGATTGCTTGACTAGTCATTGAAAAGGCTCCAGAAATAACAGCCTGTGATGCAATAACAGTAGCAAGAGTTGCTAAGATCACTAATGGAAATACAAGCCCTTCAGGAACCATTAAGAAAAACGGATTACTAATGGTTTCTGGGTTACCTAAAAACATAGCACCTTGGCCAAAGTAATTCAGGAGTAAGCAAGGCATCACTATAAAGAACCAACCCATTCGAATGGGCTTTAATCCAAAGTGACCCATATCGGCATATAAAGCCTCAGCGCCAGTTAGCACCAGGAATACCGCTCCAAGAACAATGAAGCCTTGCAATGAATGCTCAATCAAGAAGCGAATGGCAAATAATGGATTAATAGCGGCAAAAATTGCCGGATTCTGAATAACCTGATGGACCCCCATCAATCCAATCGTAATAAACCAGATCATCATGATTGGGCCGAAAAGTTTACCTACAACATCGGTGCCTGTTTTTTGAATAACAAACAGCATCACCAAAATAAAAATGGTGATAGGCATCACATAGCGTGTAAGGTCACTTGAAATCACTTCAAGACCCTCCACTGCAGAGAGAACTGAGATTGCAGGAGTAATGATGGCATCACCATAAAACATGCATGCTCCAAATACACCAGCCATGATGATGATGAGTGAACGCTTAGATCCTGCTGGTGCAGTTCTTAAGGCTAAAGCCATGAGAGCCAAAATTCCCCCCTCACCATGATTATTTGCGCGCATCACAAACAAAACATATTTCAAGGAAACCACAATTGCAAAAGCCCAGAACACCATGGAGATCACACCATAAACAGCGTCCGTAGAAAACGGAATGCCATGCTCAGGACTAAAACATTCTTTCAACGCGTATAAAGGACTGGTACCAATATCGCCAAACACGATGCCAATTGCTGCAAACATCAAGGAAATTGAGGCGCCTTTTTTGTGAGGATGATCCTCTCGCGAGATATCCACCGGCCTTAACAAAGATGATTCTGAAAATTCAGGATTACTAACTGACATTCTTAAACCTTAGCGTGTTGTTGCGTGGCAATATGTTACTCCTTATAAGGATGGATTAAATTCAGAATTTCCCCCAAAAAGCCGCTTGTTTAAGCGTCATTTACAGGAAAACCTCGACAGAGACCCCTAAAAAATGGTAGAATTTCAGCTTCAGACGCGGGGTGG